>NZ_JBFBGR010000058.1:0-26318 GCF_040684755.1 Streptomyces sp. NPDC089799
CCTGGTGGGCGTGGGTGTCGGTGGTCGGCGGGTGGAGCGTGGCGGTGGTCATGCGTACTGCCCTTCGGTGTTCTCGGCGTCGCCGGCTGCGGTAGCCGGCAGGGTGGTGAGGAAGGCCCGGACCGTGTCGGTCTGTCCGGTGGCTTGGGTGAGGCGTACGTGCAGGGGACGGGCGCCGGTGTTCGTGTGCGCGGTGTGCAGCAGCGTCTTCGTCCGGCCTGGCCGCGCGAGATTGTCGAAGACATCGGCGAGGGAAGGGCCGCGTACGAGCAGCGGGCCGATCCGTTTGCCGGCGGCGGTGAAGGAGGCGTAGTGCCACCACCGGTCGAGCTCGGCGACGTCTTCGACGGTGACCTTGCCGCCCCACTCACCGGTGATCTGCCCGATGGCGGCCGCGGACCCGGCCGTGGTGGACAGGCAGGAGGCGTTCTGCAGCAGCGCGGTGCGGGTCGGGCCGGAGAGGCGGTCGAGCAGCTGTGTCATCCCGTGGAGGCGGCATCCGAACTTCCGCAGCTGCTCGGTGATCTCCGCGATGGTGGATCCGGCGCCGTCCAGGGAAATCAGCTCGTCGAGGTACAGGCGGAAGGGGCGCCGGTCCCGCTCGGGCAGGTCCCGGCGGGACAGGCCCGCACGCAGGAAGTCACGGACCAGGAGCGAGATCAGCAGCCGGTCCGTGGGCCCGGTTCCGGGCGGGCAGATCCACACCACATGGCCCTCGTCCATCGCGCGGCGGATGTCGTAGCCGCTGACCGGGCACCCCAGGAAGGCACGGAGCGCCGGATTGGCGGCCAGCCGGTCGAGCGGGTTCAGGACGGTCAACAGAGCCTCACGGGGCAGATCGGGAAAGCTGGTGAGCCACCAGCGGCGCGCCTCCTCGTCCAGGACGTTGAGGACCAGGTGACGGAACTCCTTGTCGGTCAGCAGAGGCCGGACCTGCAGCAAGGTCGCCTGATGCTCCTCGGCACCCGAGCCGGCGGCGACGGCCGTGGTGTTCACCGCGACCAGCGCCTCCACCGCTTTCGTCAGGATGGTCAGTGCGCGGGGGCCGGTGAGGTCGGACCAGCCCAGGGCGGTGGCGATCGCGTCGGTCACGGCGGCGGTGACCTCGTACGGCCGTACCTGGCCGGTCATGTCCAGGAGGTTCCAGCACGCGATCATCGCGTCCGGTGAGTGCACGGTGAGGTCGACCAGACGCACGCGCGGGGCGATGTCGTCGTGGGCGAGGTAGCGGGCCACATCGCCGAAGGAGTCGCCGTGCGGGTCTACGAACGCAAGCCCCCGCCCGTTGTGGGCGCTCGCAACTGCATGGACCTGGGCCCTGCTGGTCTTGCCCCACCCGGCCTTCCCGGACTGCACCTCGAACAGCGTCTCGTCCTCGGCGGTGGCCAGCAGCCGCTCCCGCCCGTCCGGCCCCGCATACCAGCCCTGCGGCAGCAGATCCCGGCCCACCTCATACGTCGGCAGCTGCGCCTGGACCACCGGTATCCGCGCCGACGCCGTCGGCGGCTTCAGCAGACCCCCCAGCTCATCGATCCGCGCCCAGCCCCCAGCAGCCGGGCGCATCAGCCCCGTTGCCCACTGGTCATCGAACCGGGGCCGCCACGGCCACCGGTCCGGCCCGATCCGCCACGGCCCCGCCGAGAGACCGCGGGTACCGATCCGGGACCCACCGGCATAGACGTCCATCGCCGCATTGATCAGGGCCAGGCGCTGCTCGGCGCGGCCCGTGGTGTTGGAGGCACAGCGGACCAGGATCTGCACCCGCATCAGCCCGGCGTTCTCAGCGAACTTGCCCAGCGCCTGGTCGCGGTTGACCCGCTGCGGGCGCGGCGGCATCAGGACCGGCGAACGGCCGGAGTTCCTCCACTGGGCCGGGTCCAGCAGATTCCCAAGTGCGCCGGTCCAGCCGCCAGCTGGCTCCGTGCCCGTCCAGCGGGCCTCGTGGGCGGCTTCGCGCCGGGCCTCGGCGCGGGCGCGCTGCATGATCCGCATGCGGTGTACGGCCAGCTGCCATCGGGGGGCGGGGGAGAGGTCCACGCACACCTCGGCCAGATCGCCGAGCTCGGCCCGGATCCCGGCGACAGCGTCGACCAGGGGCTGCAGCGGGTCGGGGTCCAGCGGTACCTCGCGCAGGCTGCTGCCGGGCTTGCCGTGCAGCGTCAGCACGGCCCGCACCACGTGGGTGCGCCCCTTGTCGGCGACCGGCGGCACGGTGCTGACCTTCACGCGCGGCCCCAAGGGGGTCCGGGTCAGCAGTGCGTGGGCGGATGCTGGGGCCTCGATCCGGTAGGCCAGAGGCTGGCTGCCGTCGGCGCGCAGCCGCACTCGCAGCGTGCGGGCCCGGCGCGGTGTCCACCACGGCCCCGATCCGGCGGCCCGGATCAGCTGCATGCCCTGCCGCCAGATCTCTTCCTCACCTGGTGTGAACTGGCCCGTCGGCACCAGCTCCACGCAGGTCCGCTCGGAAAGGGCCCTGCTGGCCAGGTGCTGCTGCAGGACCTCCCACCCGGCCATCGACAGCGCGGTGATCAGCGTGAGCCACCATGCGTTGGCCGCAGCCCAAGCGCCGACCGTCCACAAAGCCTCGAGGAGGTTGGCCGCTGTGCCGAACACTCCGGCTGTGGACGGGGTCAGTGTGTCCGGTTCCATGATCCGTTTCCGTTCTGGGTGAAGTGGATGGCGGCCGGGCGGCCGTCCAGGAAGGCCCCGGCGCGGTCTGCGCCGGCCCACACCAGCCGCACCACCGCCCGCACCGGCTTCTCGCCGCCGGCGGTCTCACGGCGGGCGGTGGCGGCCTGGATCCGCACCCGCGTATACGCGCCCGTCTCGGCCAGCCACGCTTCCCGCCCCTGCCGCAGCAGCAGTGCCTCGTCCCGGCCAGGGAGGTCCGCCGGGCTGGCCCGGTCCAGTGCCTGCTGGATGAGCGGGTCCGCGGCTTCGCCGGATCCGGGGTGCGGCAACTCGGCCTGCACGGCCGCCCGGTCCGCGGGCGGTGCCGTCACCGAGGCCGCTGCCCCCGACGGCACGGGCACCCCCGGTGCCGCGCCGCCGGAACGGCTCGCCCGCGGTCCGGGCGACGTCGTCGCCGTCGCTGTGGGGCTGGCCGCGGTGACGACCGGCACCGGCACGGCACCGCCTGCGGCGGCCGGGGCCAGGCCGGAAGGTTGCAGCCCCGCATACAGCAGCAGGGTTCCGGCGCAGGTCAGGATGGCGGAGGCGGCGATCAGACGGCCCCCGCTCCATCGGGTGCTCACAGCAGCCTCGCCCCTCCCGCATAGTCGGGCATCGCGGTGACCGGGTCGATCCGGACCGGCTTGCCCGGACGGGGCGCGTTGATCATCTGCCCGTTGCCGAGGTAGATCCCGACGTGGTGGATCGTGGAATCGGCGTCCGGGTCGTAGCCGTAGAACACCAGGTCGCCCGGCAGCAGCGCGCCCACACCGGCCGAGGCGGGTATCCGCCTTCCGGCCCCTGCCTGTGCCGCCGCGGTACGCGGCAGCTGTATCCCGGCTTGTGCGTACGCGTACTGCGTCAGGCCCGAGCAGTCGAACCCGACGATCTTGCTCCCGTCCTGTCCGCCAGGGGAGCAGCAGAAGCCGCGGCTGGGGCCGTTCGGGCCGCCGCCGCCCCAGGAGTAGGGCACGCCCTGCTGGCCGAGTGCGGCCGCCACGACCGTGCTGGCGTTCCCGGTGGGGACTGTGGGCGTGATGCCGAGGGCGTCGTACTGGTCGATGCCGGACAGGACGTCCTCGACGTAGGCGTTGGAGTGGTTGTAGACGTAGATCGCGGCCCGTAACTGACTCCGGTCGTTCAGGTCTCGCCCCTTTCCGCACAGGTAGACGGCGGCAGAGGCGGCCGCGTCGTCGGCGTTGTGCGGGCTGACCGTGCCATCGCCGTTGCCGTCCTTGCCGTACGCGCGGAAGGTTTCCGGGAGGAATTGGAAGGGCCCGACCGCTCGCTCGAACTCCGTATCGCCGTCCCAGAGACCGTTGTCGGTGTCGGGGAAGGGCGTGGTGTTGCCGCCGATACCGGATCCGTCCAGGCGCGGGCCGGTGATGGGCGGGGTGATGTCTCCCGCGGGGCTGATCTGTTTCCCCGAGGCGTGGCCTGATTCGATGCGGGCGATCCCGGCGAGGATCTGCCAGCGCATGCCCTTGCAGGCCGGCACATGTGTGCCGATCTGCGCGGCACCGGTTGAGTAGGCGGCGAGCATCCGGCCCGGGATACCCTCCACACTCGGCGGGACCACCCCCGGCACGGCGGGGCGCTCGCTCGCGGACGAGAACAGGATGGCCGGGGCCGCGCAGCACGCGGCAGCAGCCAGCAGCAGGACCGTGAAGCAGCCCATGCGCAGCTTCCTCAACTCCCGTCACCGCCACGTGAGCGCTGCCAGTCGGCGGCGCCCCGCTGCCGGGCCTGCAACACCTGCAGCAGCCGGTCCCGGTTCGCCGCCGCCCGCGCCTGCTGCGCGCTCGACGCCCCGCTCGGCCGAACCTGAGCAGACCCGCCGCGCGCGCCCGCCCGAGCCGGGCCGGCGCCAGTGGTGCCGATCTGAGCCCTGCCCGACTGGGCCGTGCTGGACTGAGCAGTACCGGCTGCCCGCGCGGGTACTCCGGTGCCCGTAGGCGGCTGGCCTGCCGTTCCGCGTGCGGGCCGGATGATCCGTACAGGCTGCACTGGGCCAGTGCCGCCCCCAGACCCGCCGACAGGCGATGGCGCGCCGCCTGGGCCGAATGCGGGGGAGCTTGCGGAGCTGGAGGGCCTGGCCGATCCGCTGGCGCCGCGAGAGCCGGCGTAGATCGCAGCTGCGACCGTCGCGTCCCGTACCGTGCGTGCGTCGTCGGTGAAGCTTTCGCGCAGTCCGCGTCCGGCTGCGAGTGCTGTCTGCCCCACGGGCCGCCAGTCCTCGCGCAGGTTGTGTTTGCTGACCTTCAGCTGGGTCATCGCGTCCTCGGTGTACTGCGAGGTCTTCGTCGCTGCGGTGTTCCAGGTGCGGGGCAGGCCGAGCGTGAGCGCGTACGCGGCGCTGCCGGCCCGGTGAGCGATTCGGTACCCGCGTAGCCGAGAGGCACGCTGATGGATCCGGGACCCCAGCAGCGGCCGGTCGGTGGAGGGGTCGTGCAGGATGTAGCCGGTCCACGGGTCAGCCACCTCCTGCCCCCTCTGTTGCGCGGCGTGCGGCTGACCTGCGGCCGCGTGGAGCTGGGCCAGGAGCGGCATGTGACGGTTCGGGCGTGGCCCGACCAGAGCGGTGTGGGCGGCCTTGGCCGCCATCGCGAACGGTGCCAGGCCGCGGCTGCCCTCGGCCGCCGCGTCCTGCACCAGCCGTGAGGGGGTGAACGGCATTCCTGCCGTGGCGCTGGCCAGCATGCTGCTGAACCGGCCGCGCCCGCCCAGCCCCATCAGGCCCCGGCCCCCACCGCCTGGGCCGTGGACGGCCAGGGCTGCGCCGAGCGGGGAGGTGTCGCCGGGCATGTGGGTCCCGCCCACCTTCATGAAGCGGGCGCGGGTGGCCATGCGCTGGCCGAACGAGGAGATCGCGGCGATCATCCGCCGGTGCAGTGCGAGGAACGCGACGGCCACGGCGTCCAGGAGCAGCAGACGTTCGACCATGGTGCTGCCCGAAGCGCTGGCCAGCAGCACGTCCACGGTGATCCCGAACAGGGGTAGCATCATGGCGGCCACGAAGCTGACCAGCATCGACACCATGAACACCGACAGCCATTTCCACAGCACGGTGCGGGAAGGGCCGGGCAGCATCGACCACACCATCGCCGTCGCCCCGCCCGCAGCTGCAGCCGCATCGGCAGCCTGCGCGCCGAGCATCACCATGGCCATCGAGACGACCATCAGGGCGACGACCACGACGGCCACGAGCAGGGCCAGGACGGCCCCGACCCGGTCCCAGGACGGCTGCTTGGCGTAGGCGGCAGCCTGCTTGCCCACCGGGCCGGCCGCGTCCAGGTCCTTCAGCAGCTTGTCGAACTCCGGCGACAACGGCGCTTGCCCGGCGAGGTCCTGCGGGAGCGGCACCCCCGGCAGCGTGCCGGCCGGCGGATCGCTGGGACGCCGGTTCGGGTCGCCCCGCTCGCAGTACTTTCTGGCCTCTCCGCGAATCAGCGAGCAGGGGTCCACCTTGCCGTCGTCCCCCTGGCCGTATCGGGGGAGGGACGCCGTTACGAATGCCAGGTGGGCGTCGTAGGCGGCTTTCTCGTCGGGGTCCTTGGGGTCGAGGATGCGCCCGTACTGGACCAGCATGAACGGCTTGACCACGAGGGCGTCGGTCACCGCGTCCTGGATCGGCCGGACCACCCCGTGCCCCGATTCCCGGCAGGTGTCCTTGGCCGGGCCGACACTGAGCTCTGCGCACGGGTCGCTGCCGGGCTCGTTGTGGAAGTAGGAGCGGGTGGTGATCTGGGCGACTTCGACGGCGGCCTGGTGGACCTGTTGCAGGGGCCCGTCCCGGCCGAGCAGGTAGTCGGGGCGGACGAAGACGCTGGCGGCCAGGGCGGCGATCACCAGTGTCAGCACGATCTCGCCGAGTCCGGCTGCGGCCCGGCCGCGCATGAACGCGATCAGCCCGAACACGAACGCCCACGCCAGCAGCACTTCCTTCAGGCCCAGCGGGCCGACCACGTGGGTGGCGTAGGCGTCGGAGAGGTCCTGTGCGGGCTCGGTCAGCAGGGTCAGCAGCGGGAAGCGGAAGACGAACCCGATCAGCCAGCACGCCAGGCCGACCAGCAGCCGCACCAGCGTGAACAGGCCGCTCAAGACCAGTGCCTGGGTCTGTCCGACGATGTTGATGCGCATGCCGCCGTCCGACTGCAGCTCATACGCCTCCAGCGGCACCCCCTCGACGGTGTAGACGTTCAACGGTGCGAGCAGCCCGCCGCCCTCACCGCCGCTGCCGTCCGCAGCGGCCGCCACCGCTGTGTTCGTCACCAGGAACACCACGGTGAGCAGCGCTACGAACCCGGCGGACCGCAGCGTGCCGCGGTCGAACCGCCTGGCGGCCCCCACGGTCCGGCTCATGCCGCACCCCGCCCCGTCGGGGCCGCGGAGCGGCCCGGAGTGGTGAAGATTCCCTCGCGGATGCGCTCCACCTGCGGCACCAGGACCTTGATCCGGCCGACCTGCATCCGCGGATCGCACAGCAGCATCTCGCCCTCACGGCCCGACTGCCCGACCGGGGACAGGCCGGTGGTGACCATCCGGATGAGTTCCTCGTCGTCACCGTCCAGCCCCAGGAACCGAAGTGCCTTCACGGCCCGGTCTCGTTCGGTGGTCCGCGCGACGACCTTGTAGGCCAGAAGGTTGGCGTGCTCGCCGAGCTCTTCCTTGTCGTGGGCGCCGAGCAGGACGCCGGCGCCGTGCTTACGGCCGTCGTGCTCGATCTCGTGGACCAGGGCCGAGCCCTCGGCGGAGGAGGTGAGCCAGTAGCACTCGTCGATGGTGACCAGGCAGAACCGGCCCGGCTCGGTGAACGCTGCCTGCCGGGCGATCGCCGCGATCAAATACAGCACCGCCCGCCCGATCAGCGCCTCCAGCGGCTGCTGCCGCAGCACATCCGCGGAAGCCAGGGCCTCGCGCGGCGGGAGAGTCAGCCCGGCGGTGGTCACCACCACCATGTCCGAACTCAGATCCCCGTTCAGGCTCACCGGGGGCAGATCAGGGTTGAAGACGCTGGCGGCGAGGGGGTTCTCCTGCACGATGCGCAGCAGGTCGGCGACCATCGCCGCCGCCTCGCCCCGCGCCCCGCCCTGCCCGGCCAGACCCGCCAGGACGTCCAGGACCCGGGCCATCGACGGGTCCCCACCTCCGGCGACCTCCTCGACCGCGTGGTGCAACACCGCACCGGCCGGCGTCATCGCCCCAACCCCCAACTGCAGCGTCAGATACGACATGGCGTAGTGGGCGCCAACCGGCCCGCCGAAGACGCGTAGCGGATCGATGGACAGCTCCGCGCGCGCGGCGTCGATGATCTGGCACCGCCCGGCGGCCGCGGAGGCCGCGAAGCGCGCCCACTCTCTGACCGGCGTGCGGTCGATGACGATGGCGCGGCCGCCGCGGTCCACCACCGAAGCCGTCAGCTGCTTCATCAGCACGCTCTTGCCGCCACCGAGGTCCCCCAGGACACCGCCGGAGGCGGAGGCGTTGACCTGCGGGGCATCGGCGAGGTTCAGCAGGACCGGCCGCAGCGTTCCGCAATCAAGGTCGTAGCCGACCATCGCCCCAGTGGGGTCTCCCACCCGGGAGAGGGTGAACGCCCCGGTGGCGGCCCAGTCCTCGGAGAGCTGGTGCTGGACGAACTGCCCGACCTTGGCCGCGCGGACGGTGCCGGGCAGGCCGAGCGCGAACAGCTCCTCCTGCATGCCCAGCGGCCGCTCCAGCCGGTAGTCCCCGCCCGTCAGCGCCGCGGTCAGCTCCCGCGCCCGCTCATCACACGTCTTCGCATCCGGCCCCCACACGGTCAGCACGGTCACGGACTGCACCTCGACCTCGACCGACGTCCGCGACAGCCGCGCGTCCTCCTCGGCCAGGTCCCCGGCTGCCTGCGGCAGCGCGTCGGGCATGCCGGTGGGCTGCGCCCCGTACTGACCGGCCTGGTCCAGGAGTTCCTTCTTCTTGCGCTGCACCTGCTCCCGGGCCCGCGCGGCGGACACCAGCTGCATGTCCACGGTCACGTCGACGGGGAAGGGCATGTGTTCCAGCTGCGCGAGCACGTCGGCCGCCTCGATCGGCACGGCTGCCGGGATCTCGGCCAGGACTAGGTGGGCCTGGTAGCCGGTGCCGGCCTCGCACTCCACCTGCAGCCACCGCCGGCCCAGCGGCGAAACCGCCCCCGCCGAACGCCACCACGGTTTCCGCACCGGCCCGCCCTTGGCCTTGCTGACGGTCCTGGCGTCAGCCGTGACAGTGGGCGCCCCGCCTTCGGCCAGCCGGACCATTCCCAAGTCGGCGTACGAGGGGCTGTGCAGCATCCCATCCCGCACACGGCCTCCGTACAGCTTCGAGGCCTCGGCGTCACTGAGCAGAGGCTCGGGCAGGCCGCGGTGGACGGCGTGCTGGACCAGCCACACGATTTCGGCGGGAGTGGCGGGTCGCATGGTCAGTCCGCCGCCGAGCGACACCCGCAGCCGGCGCGCCTCCACCTGCCGTTCCTCCACCTCCGACCCGGCGACCGGCGACGGCGTCAGGCCGAGCAGCCCGGCCACTTCCGCCTGCACCGCGGCAAGTTCCTGCGACCACCGGCCCCCAGATGAGGACAGCGGCACGACCAGCCACACCGTCCGGCGGTGCATCTCTCGCCCGGACAGCAGCTCAACCCCCGCCGCGCACGTCTCCGCCCACGCGGGCAGCCGCTGCCAGTCGACCCCCTCCACCATCTGCTCGGCGACCTCGCCCGCATCGGTCCGCGCCGCCAGCACCAGCAGGCGAGGGGCCTGCGCCGGCATCGACCGCACCAGCGCCGCGACCCGCCCCACCAGCTCCTGCCGCACCCGCGCCGGGACGTAGCCGCCCTGGACGGGTTCCACCCGCCACACAGCCCACGCACCGCCGGCCGAACCCCACAGCACCTGACCGGCGATATGCCGGAACGGAACCCGCATTTCCTCTACTTCCTCCCCGCCGGAACCCCGGCCGTCAGCCGGGCCAGCCCCGAACCCGCCGCCACCACCGCCTGCACCCGCGGCGGCATCTGCTCCTGCTCCTGCTTCACGGCATCTGGAGCCGGGACGCAGGCATGGAGCGGCGTCCCCGGCTCGATGACGAACGCCCCTGCCAGCCGGCCCGCCGTCCGGTCACGCGCCGGACGCCCGCCGATCCGCCCCGCCGCCGGCCGCGACAGCAACGTCACCAAACCGAGGACCGCGGTGAATGGGCTCTGACCACCGATCCGCGCGTCCCGCACCAGCCACACCGACACCCCCCACAGCACCACCGGCACCGGACCCAGCCACGACCACCACGCGAACGTCTTGATCAGCAGCAGCGCACCGCCGCCCATCACCACCAACTGCGCCGGCGTGTACGGGCCGAAAGGGATCACCCAGTCCCCGAGCCGTCCCAGCACCCACGGGTGCCTGCGCGCCCCGGTGTACGAACGCGCCAGCCGCGCCTGACCAGAGACGGCGCTCACAGCACCCCTCGCTCACCCGGCACCACGGGACCGGTCACACCGGCGCCGGTGGAGGGGTTGTTGATCTCATCGGAGAACAGGCCCGCCAGCGATCCACGCGACTGGTAGATGCCGATGGCGAGCGCCAGCGCGAGCAGCGCGCCGATGGCCGCCTTGAACGACAAATTCTTCACGATGGTGACGATCACGATGACGGTCAGCGCCACCGGCAGACCCTTGTCCGCCCAGCCGCCCAGCATGCCGATCAGGGAATCCCCGACCAGGTCCATCCTTCCCGCCAGCACCACCGAGGACCTCATCGCGCACCCCCGGCAGCCGTCAGGGCAGCAGGGGCAGCGGGGGTTCCGGCCTCCAGCGAGGCCACCTCCCACCGGCCCGCACGGGCCGCCACTTCCACCCGGTACACCAGCGGCCAGCGCCCGCCCGCCCGGTCCTCACCGGCCACCCGCACCCGCGCCCGCGCCCGGCTCCCGTCCGCCGGGACGGCGCCTGCGGCTGCCACCTCTGTGTCGGCTGCGACCTCCTGCACCCGCACCCGCTCATACCCGGCGCTCACCGGCGCGGCCATCCGGACGCCGGGGGAGAGGTAGCGCTCCAGTCCCGCCCCGCCCCCCAGGTAGGTGGCGAAGAACTCGCCCAGAGCAGCCTCCAGCGGGCGGCCTGTGGGCACCGGCACGCGGAACGCGTCCTGCGGCACGGCTCCCCCCGACGGGGCGCCGACCTCACCGGGGGCGCCGGTGACCACGAACCGCCCGGACTCACCGGCCACCGGCACCGCGAAGTAGCGCACCGCCGGCCCGCCCTGCCCGTTGCTCTCGGGTAGCGCCGCCACCACGACGGACCAGCCGCCGCCCTTGGACGGTGCCGTGTCCACCGCCACCGTCCGCACTGCGCCTGCCGGGGACCGGCCCGGCCGTGGCAGCTCAACCGTCGGCGCGAGCGTGCGTAGGGCCAGCCCCACGCCGTCCTCGGGGTTCTGCTGGTTCCCGCGCAGCCACAGGTCGGTGAACACCTCCGCCACCCCGGCCGGCCCGGCCGCGGGCCGCACCGGATTGCTCGCGGGCGGGGCCGGCTGCGCCACGGCCACCGTCGGGCGGGGGACGACCAGGAGCAGGGCGAGCGCGCACGGGCCTGCCGCGATCGCCGCCCATGCAGCAGCGTGCGCCAGCCGCACCCCGCGCGGGGCCGGGCGGACCGGGACCGTCTCCGGGCGCTCGCGCCGCAGCCGCGCCCTGGCGGCAGTCGGAGTGCGCCGCCGGGCAGATGTGGGTGAGGGAGTCATGCCGGACCTTCCGTGAGAGCCAATCTGTCTTGCCCTCACGAAACGGCGCCGACCTCACCGGTCGGCTCACCCCTTCCACCCCTGCGGCATCACGGGTCGGGAACAGAAGAGGCCGGTGACTCACCAGTGAGTCACCGGCCCCGAAGGAACTCCCCACCGCAGGTCACAGCACTCACCGGCGCACTCACCGGCCCACTCACCGGTGAGTTCATGCCCCCGTCGCCTGCTGCCCCGTCGGGCCTGCGGCTTGGGGCAGTGGCGGGGCTGTTGCTGGTGTCAGGCTGCCTTCTGCTCGGCTACCACCCGCACGCGCTCGCCCAGCTGCCTCACCACGCGGTTGTTGGGCTGTGCGGTGATGTGCTTGCGGAGCACCGCGAAGTGCTCGTCCCCGCGTGCGGTGGACAGGGCGGTGTAGTCGTCCAGGAAGCGCTCCCAGGTCTCGCAGGCGGCTTCGACATGTCCGAGTTCCCACTGCGCGGCCGCGAGGACGCCGCTGGCGTGCACGCGGCCCTGGCGTTCGCCTGCGGGGCGGACGCGGTTGGACTGCTGCATGGCCTTGATCGATCCGGGCAGATCGCCGAGCTCGTAGAGGACGTGCGAGGTGTGGAAGTGGTAGGCGGTCTGGTCGTAGCCGCCCACGGCGTCATTGCGGCCGTCGGCCTTGGACAGGGCCTGCTCGGTCTCCCGCAGCCGGGCGAACGCCTGCCGGCGGTCCTTGACCATGGCCGCGCCGTGTGCCTGCTGGCCCCGCAGGAACGCCACCAGCCGAGGCCCGGCCGCCGGAGCCGCCTCCGCGGCGGAGTCGGCGTACTCCAGCGCCCGCGGCCCGTACCCGAGATTCGATGCCTGCAGCGCCATACCGCGCAGGGTCCGGCAGTAGGTGATGTGGTCACCGCCTTCCCGCGCGAGGTCCAGGGCCTGGACGAAGTACTTCTGCCCCAGCCCGTGGGCCCGCTCGTACATCGCCATCCAGCCGGTCAGGTACACGAAGTCCGACGCCGCACCAAGCAGACTGGTCTTCACCTTCGGGGCCGCGTCCGCCTCCAGCCAGGCCAGCACGGTGTTAGCGAGGAACGCGGCTGCCATGGGACGGGCGTGCCCGCCGCCGAGGTCGTCGAGAATCGTCGCGATGTGGTCGGTCATCTTCTCCACCGTGGCGACTTCGCCGGCCCCGATCCTCACCGTGCGCCCGGCCTTGGCCACGTCGTCGGCGGCGTCCAGGCGGTCGCCCAGATCGGTGAACTGCGGCACCATCAGCGCCGCCGAGTACAGGCCCGCGCCGAGCACGGCGCGCCGTGAGGGGTCCATGTCGCTCCTGACGAGATCGGCCAGGCCGTGCACACCGTCCGCACCCCCGGCGTTGGGGAATCCCAGTTCCCGGCACGTTATCGGCCGCCCGATCCGGCGGGAGAACGCCTCGGCGACGACGGGCCGCACAGGCTCCTTGGGCAGGCTCCCTCGCAGCCAGTACGTCACCGTGCTCGCCGAGTAGTTCAGCGCCAGACCGGCCTCAGTCCCGGCGCGGTTCACCGCCCGCGCGAGCTGCCCGTTTCCCCAGTCGGCCTCTCTCATCGCGGCGGCCAGGCTTTCGTTCGGCGTGCGTCCCATATCCAGCTCCCCTGGCATTCAACGCATTCAACGGCCTTCCCAGCATGGACCGTTCTCACCGCCGTTGTACCCCCGTTGAATGGCTACCAGCCACCGTCCGAGGTGGCACCCCCCTTCCTCAGCCGAGCGGCGGCCGACCCTCCGTCAGCCATGCCCGCTGCCAGCTGACCCCCCTCTTCAAGCGGCAGGAGAAGAACGTGACACCTCGGCCGGCCAGCCAGACCCGTAAGCGCCGCCAGTCCCTTCCCCCCTGGGTGGTTGAAGGGGCTGCGATCCGCGACCCGGTGGAGGGAAAGACCGGGATCGTGCAGTTCGTCGGCGAGTGGGAGGACCCTGCCACCCGCCTCCTGACGGAGAACGCGGTCTTCGCCCGGACCGTGGGAGGCGGCCGCGAGTGGATCGTGCAGAACCCTTCCGGCCTCCAACGCGGCTAACCCCGCAGCGTCCGGTCCGGGCGGAGACCGGACAGAACAGCGCGGAGACGCGGGAGCGTCGTCCCCTACCCGGAAGGCAGCTGCCTTCCAGCCTGATGCACGGACAAGGAGACCAGTCATGTCTGCACAGCAGCGCTTTGACGGACGGCCCCAACCAGCTGCCGTCGAGCCGTTCGTCCGACGGCCCTACCGGGAGCGGGCCGCCCGCTACCAAGCCGCCGCAGACCGAATGGCGACCGGCGGATTAAGCGACCGGCACAGCATCGCCGACATCGGCGCCGGCCACACCGAACTCGACGTATGCCTGCGCACCGAGCACGGCTGGCGGGGCCGGTACGTGCCCGTGGACCGGTGGACCGGCGACGTGGACCTGGAGCAGTGGCGGCCGCCGATGCGGTTCGACTGGCTGGCCTGCCTGGAGGTCATCGAGCACCTCACCGACCCGGACCGGCTTCTGGACGTTCTCCTGGACAGCGCCGTCATGGGGGTGGTGGTGACCACCCCGAACCCGGCCGTGGTCGACGTGCTGGCGATGGACCCGACCCACCAGACACCCGTCAGCCGCGAGCACCTCGCCGGGCTCGGCTTCTACACCAGCCTGCACACCTTCTACGGCACCCCCGAAGACGGCATCTGCGGCGTCTGGTACCGGGAAGGCACCGACATCGTGGAACGCCATGTCACCCCTGCCCGGTACGAGAGGAGCGGGCGGTGATCAAGGAAGGGCAGTACACGTTCATCGCCGGCCGCGGGCCGGTGCGCCCGTTCCTGGGGAAGTACGCGGCCAAGCGGGCAGACGTGTTCGAGGTGATCGAGCGCCGGTTCGCCGCGGCCGGGCTCGCTGGCCTGCGGTACCGGCCGCTGCGCCTGGAACTGGAGATCACCACCAAGTGCAACGACTCCTGCCCCTCGTGCGGCATGGGCGCGCTGCCGCTCGCCTCCGGCATCACCATGAACCCGGAGCAGCGGGCCCGACTGGTCGACGAATTCGACGCGATCGGCCTTCCCTCCGCGGCGGTGACCGGCGGGGAACCCTTCGTCGCCGTACATGCCCTGATGCCGCTCATTCGGGCCCTGCAGGACCGGAGCATCGACATCTCGAAACTGACCACGAACGGAGTGTGGGGCACCAAGCGGCGCTGCGAGCGCACCTTCGACCAACTGGAGAAGGCCCGGTTCTTCGACAACCGCCTGTTCGTACCGCTGATCATGCTGTCCGTGGGCGAGCAGACCATGCCCCTGGAGTGGCTGGCGCGGATCCTGCACCACGCGGTGACGCACTACAGCGACCAGGAGCTGAACGTGGCGGTCTCCTCGCTGGCCAGCCCCGATGCCCGCGAGCACAAGGTGTACGAGCTGATGGAGGTCTACGAGCGGGCCTATGGGGACTTCCCGCACGACCGGGTGCACTCCACGATGCGCGTCTACCTCGACAACGACCGCCTGCCCGAACAGCAGAAGGTGACCCGGCCCGGAGAGACCACGGTCAAGCGGTGGATGGACCGCTGCTTCGACTGCTTCGCCCCGACGGTGGGCACCTACATCCTGCCCTCGGGCCTGGTGAAACAGGACGGGCGCGTCTACGCCTGCGCCAGCTTCGACGTCCCCGAGTCCCTCGGCTTCGGCAACCTCTTCATCGACGGACTGCGCACGATCATGGCCCGCGCCAACCAGGACGGCTACCTGCGCAGGATCGCCGACGGCGGCGGGCTCAAGGGCCTGCACGGCGTGGTCCCGGCCCAGTTCACCGAAGAGACCACCAGTGGCGGATTCTGCGCCTCCTGCTCGCTGCTCAGCGGAGAGTACCGCGAAATCAACGGCCTTCCGGCCGCCGCCACGCTGCCCGTCATCGCCCCGGAGGCACTGACGGCACGGCTGCGCACCCAGACACCAGCCCTCCCGGCGCGAGAGGCACTGAGTCAATGACAGACCCCACAACGAACGTCGGCGTTCTCCGTGCAGCTCTCGCGCAGGCTGCTGGCCGCCCCGTCGATACGATCCCCGAGGACGGGCATTTGGAGCGCGACCTCGGCATCGACAGCCTGGCCCTGGCCGAGCTGGTGACCGACCTGGAGCAGCGCCTGGCCGTCATCATCCCGGACGAAGAGACCGGCCGCCTGCAGACCGTCGCAGACGTGCGCGAGATCCTTGCCCGGCTCCTTCCGAGCGGAATGGACACCACTGTGAGCATTCGCAGCATCGACCCCAAGCAGCGCGGATTCCTGATCGTCAACTCCCACCCGGACGGCGCGGCGCGCACCGTGCACCGCATGTGGGAGGACATCCCGGCCCGGGCCACCGGGAGCGACGGGCCCGTGGTGCTGCTCTTGGGCCACAGCGCCGGATACGGGCTGGCCACGCTGCTGACGGGGCTACGGCAGCACAACATCCGCGGCGTCGGAGTTGCTTTCGAGGCCGAGGCAACCGAGCGGCGTACCGCGAGCGCGGGCTGGTACCGGACCGCAGCCGCCGCGGACCTGGCCCGCGAGGCCGACCACGACTTCCTGTTCGTCAACACCGACGCGTTCTCGCAGACGGCCAAAGACAAGGTGCTCGCCCTCGTCAAGGAGCGGTACGGCAAAGTCGACTACCTCATCTACAGCCTGGCCGCACCCCGCCGCACCGACCCCGACACCGGCGAGGTCCACCACTCGGTCATCAAGCCGCTCGGCGCCCCGTACGACGCGCCAGCCCTGGACTGCTCCGGCGACGACCCGAAGGTCGGCCGCGTACACCTCGAAGCCGGCACCGACGCGGAACGGGCCGCAACCGTACAAGTGATGGGCGGCGCCGACTGGAAGCTGTGGGTGGACGCCCTGGCCGGGCAGAACCTGCTCGCCGATGGGTTCACGACGGTGGCACTGACCTACATCGGATCGGAACTGACCGCCCCGATCTACCGGCAGGGAACCATCGGCGCCGCCAAAGAAGACCTGGAGCGCACCGCCCACATCCTCGAGGACGTCCTCGGCGACGGCGGTCGGGCATTCACGGCGGTGGCCGGCGCTGCGGTGACGCAGGCCTCCAGCGCCATCCCGTCGATCGCCCTTTACACCGCGTTCCTGCGGACCGTCCTCGGTCAGGGCTTCCGGACCACCGCCGAGCAGGCGGGCGACCTCTGGTACCAGCTCACCGGCGCCCAGCCGCTGGCCCTGGACGAGTCCGGCCGGATCCGGCTCGACGGATGGGAACTCGACAACGACGTCCAGGACCGGGTGCGTGCCCTGTGGACGGACCCGGAGGCAGGGCTGGAACAGGCGGCGCGCGGGGCGGAGTGGTTCATGGGCCAGATCCGCAACCTGTACGGATGGGACGTCGACGGCATCGACTACGACCAGCCCGCGAACGTGACTGTGCCATGGCCGCCGCAGTGACAGCTTCGAGCCGCTGACCGTTGAGTGCCCTCGCTTCGAAACCGGAGCGGGGGCACCTGCGTACGGGTCGCCACTGGCCCGGACGGACAGCTGCACCCCCCGGTGCACGCAGGCCGTCCCAGGCGGCGGATACGGCAGGGGCAACAAGGGGGTAAGCAAGGGGGCAGACAACAGGTGAAACAAGGGGGCAAGCAAGGGGCGAAACAAGGGGGGAAGTTGATTCTTCGGTCCCACCACAACGTGCCTGCTCAGACCACGAATCCCAGCCGGTGAGTAGCCGGACTTATATGTGTGGAGAGATAGGGGAGTCGGAGCGGAGGGGATGGGTGGCAAACGGGAGAGCGTGGGGGGTGGGCGGCAAGACGGAGACAACGAGGGGAAGCGGGTGATCGAACGCAGAGCAACAGAACCGGGACCGGAACCAGAGGTAGAGGCGATGCCGGTGTCGGGTGCGGGTTGGGGGAGTAAGGGCCTGCTTCTGGTCCGGTCATGACGGGTGGATAGGTTCAACAATGTGACTCGGGGGCGCCGTCCTTGGGGGGTGCGCGTGGGTGGGTGTCGGCCTGGGTGCCTGCGGCACCAGGGCCGGCGCCGGGGGCGCCGTCCTTGGGGGGTGCGCGTGGGTGGATACCTTCCCCGAATCATGGCATAATAATGGAGCTGGGAAGGGTTCCTGAATGGCCGGTAGGGGTTGTGTGGGCGGCTGACGGGCAAATTCTGGCAGCCCGTCAGCCGCCCTACGTCTTTTGATCCGAGAGCGTGATCGGCAAGCCCAATCCAAGGGGCGACGGTTGGGCTTGGGTGGCTGCTCGGAAGGGAGCCCGTTTTCCGCAGGGGGCCCAGCGCTTCATCTGACAGATCGGAGGACGGTTGTGACGACGCTGGATGGCCGTGAGGTCTACAGCAGGCGTGATCTGATGGCGAGGTATGGCGTGTCGCTCTCCTCGTTGGAGGATTGGTATCGCGAGCGCCGATGGACCGGGCATCCCGAAGCGGCCGGAAAGAAGGGACTTGAACTGGTCTGGGATGCGAATGAATGGGATCAGTGGTTCGAAGCCCGGAACAGTACGGCGCACCTCGTCAGCCGCGCCGACCTGGAAGAGCGCTACGGCGTTGCCCGCAGCACTCTTGAGCGATTGTGGGCGCTGCGCGAGGAGAACGGGCATCCCGAACCGGTCAAGTCCCTGGACCGCGTCATGTACTGGGATGCCTTCCAGTGGGATACCTGGTACGCCGACTACAAGAAGCGCGCCCAGCGACGCGAGGTCTACCTCGACCGCTCGGGAGACCCCGACGACCTGCTGACCCTGGCGGATGTCGCTCGCGTCCTCGGCGTTACGCCCGTCAGTATCGGTCACTATCCCAAGCGCATGCCGCGGGGCTGGCCACAACCCGTTGAAGAGGAGGAGCTTCCCAGCGGGCGTCTGCGCCGGTGGTATCGCCGCGCGGACATCTGGTCTTACGCCGAGAATCGCACAGCAGCCGGCCCCCACCGCGCCAGAAACCCCGGTGGGAAGCCCCGTTCAGGCGAGGCGCCAGAGCATCCTTGATCAGTCGCTTGTTGGTCGGGGTGGTTGATCGGGAAAAGGAGGAAGGGAAGGAAGAGGAGGAGGCGGTGTGTGGTCGGGGGTGGTCGTCTTTTTTCTGGGATGTGGTTCTTTTCCCGGCCGGTCTAGTCTGCGTCACGCGGGAGGGAAGTAAAACGGGGGGCTTTTCCGGGGTTCAAGATGTTTCGCGCGGGCGCGAAACATCTTGAACCCTCGGGCCCCCCGTTTGACTTCCCTTTTCCCGCGTGGCGCTGACGACCGGCTGCCGGGAAAAGGGGGCCACATCCCAGGTTGTCACCAGACGACCACCCCCTCCCGGCACACCGGGAGGAAAGAATGTTCGACCTGGACCGCATGCGGAAGGACAAGCCCGTGCACTTCGTCGGGATCGGCGGATGCAACATGAGTGCGCTGGCCGCCGCGCTTCACCAGCGCGGCTACACGGTCACGGGCTCCGACATCGCGAACGGCCCCAACGTGCGAGCGCTCACCCAGGCGGGGATCCAGGTGTCCATCGGACACGCCAGTTCCAACCTGCCCGACAGCACCCAGCTCGTCGTCGCGTCCCTCGCCGCGGTGGGCCGTACGAACCCGGAGGTCCTCCAGGGCGAGGAGCGGGGGGTGAGGACGGTCGACCGGGCGGAACTGCTGGCCTCCATCATGGCGCAGCACGCCAAGTCCATCGCCGTTTCGGGGACCCGGGGCAAGAGCACCACGACCTCACTCGTCGCGGCCGTGTTCGTGGCCGCCGGACTCGACCCGACGGTCTCGGTCGGTACGACCGCGGACCAGGGCAACTACCGTAACGGCGGTGGCCGGCATGCGGTTGTCGAGGCCTGCGAGTACCACCGGGCCTTCCTCTACACGCATCCGTCGGCGGTGCTGATCCTCAATGTCGTACACGGCGACCACGGCGACTACTTCAAGAACGAGGAGGACACCCACAGCGCTTTCCGTGACTTCGCCGGGAAGATCCGCCCGGGCGGGTTGCTGGTGACCTCGGCGGACTGCCCGGTGGCCCGCACCATCACGGCGCCCCAGGGCCGGCGAGTCACCTTCGGTCTCGCCGAGACCGCCGACTACCGGGCCGAGATCACCTCCTGGCACGATGGCAGTGCCCGTTTCACGGTTTTCCACCGGGGAACCGCGATGGGCGAACTCGCCCCGCGCCTCCTGGGCGAGCACAACGTGACCAACATCCTGGGCGCGGTCGCGATGGGTCACCAGCACGGACTGGAACTCGACCAGATGCGCGACGCCGTGGAGGCGTTCGCTGGCGCACCCCGCCGTCTGCAGCATCTGGGCATCCGCAACGGTGTGCGCATCTACGACGACAAGGCCTGCACCCCGGGAGAGGCCGCGGCCACGATGGCGGCGATCCGCAGGGCCACGCCGGGTAACATCGCGGTCGTGCTGCGTCCGACCTCCTTCAGCCGGGTCCGCGACCTGCTGAGCGAATACCCCGACCCCTTCGTCAAGGGTGATCGGATCGTGGTCACCGACATCTACCCCGGCCGCGACACCGAGGACTTCGGCATGCACGCGCGCGACGTGGTGCGGGTCCTGGCAGAAGCCGGGCTGGACGCCCAATACGTCCCTGACAACGGAACCGCCCCGGATGTCGAAGCCGTGTGCGCGTACGTGAGTCGCTGGGCGCGAGACGTGAGCGCCCTGGTGACCTTCGGCCCGAACGATGTGGCCCAGGTCGGACGCGCGTATCTCGACGGCCAGGGGTGACCCTGAGGGCAGGCGTCTCCGCCAGGGGGCGCCTGCCCTTCGCTTTGGAACCTACGTGGAGACAGACCTGTGATGAGACTGAGCGACCTGCTGGCTGGAGAATCTCATGAGGTTCTGCAGGGAAACCCGTCGGTCCAAGTCACAGGAAGGCTGGTCTACGACTCACGGCTGCTGTGCCCGGGGGACTTGTTCCTTGCTGTCCCAGGCCGCCGTACCGACGGTCACCACTACATCGACGCGGCTGTGGACAGTGGGGCGACGATCGTTGTCGCGGAGAAGTACGAGTCGGCATTGCCGTCCCACGTCTGCGCGGTGCGAGTACCGGACATTCGATCGGCGGCCGCGGTCCTGGCTTCTCGCTACTACGGAGAGCCCGGTCGCCTGATGGACATGATCGCCATCACGGGGACCAACGGTAAGACATCGGTCGCTTTCATGATCGAGGCTGTGCTGCGCGCCGTCACCGATGCTCACGTCGGTGTCATCGGCACCGCCGGCCTGAGGGTCAGGGACGAACCCGTCTCTCTCCCCACCACGACGCCCACCACTCCCGAAGCAGTCGATCTACAGCACGTTCTGCGGCTGATGCGGGACCGGGGGGCGGATACCGTCGTGCTGGAGGCTTCGTCGATGGCCCTCGCTCAGCACCGGGTGGACCGCACCTTCATCGATATCGGGGTATTCACGAACCTCACCCCAGACCACCTCGACGACCACGGAACCATGAGCGCCTACAAAGAGGCGAAACTGGCGCTCTTCCAAGGTCTGGCCCGGCACGCGGTGGTCAATGTGGACGATCCCGTCGGGGACGAGATCACCACACTCATGCCCGATGCCGTCACCACCTTCGGCATCGCGACCGGCGCTGCGGACTTCCGGGCCAGCGACATCGTCATCACTGCCACGGGAACGGCGTTCACCCTCCATCACGAGAGCTCGGAGCACCGGGCGAGGGTCCCCGTTCCCGGCCGCTTCGCCGTGGCCAACGCCCTGGCCACCGCCGCGACCTGCGTCGCCCTGGGCCACAGCGTGCCATCGGTCATTCAAGCCCTGGCAGATCTCCCCCCTACACCGGGCAGGTTCGAGACCATCAGCACCGACCAGGGCGTCACCGTCGTCGTCGACTACGCGCACTCTCCTGACGCTTTGGAAAGTGTCCTCACCACCATCCGCGGTTTCACCCGGGGACGCGTCATCACCGTCTTCGGTTGCGGCGGAGACCGGGACCCCTCCAAGCGCGCTCCGATGGGGAAGATCGCCGGCCGGCACTCGGACCTGTGCATCCTTACCTCGGACAACCCTCGAAGCGAGGACCCCGAAGCGATCCTCGACAGCATCGTCGCCGGCATCACCGAGACAGGCGCGTTGTTCGAGCGGCACACCGACCGGCGCCGGGCCATCGAACGCGCCCTGGACAGTGCCCGGACCGACGACACGGTACTGATTGCAGGAAAGGGCTCCGAGACCTACCAGATTGTCGGATCCACCACTCTTCCCTTCGACGACATGGAAACGGTCCGCAAAGCCATCCGACGAAACGCCTGAGGGAACCGCCTGCCTCCCGCCCATAGTCGCTTGTTGGTCGGGGTGGTTGATCGGGAAAAGGAGGAAGGGAAGGAAGAGGAGGAGGCGGTGTGTGGTCGGGGTTGGTCGTCTGGTGTTCTGGGATGTGGTTCTTTTCCCGGCCGGTCTAGTCTGCGTCACGCGGGAGGGAAGTAAAACGGGAGGCTTTTCCGAGGGTTCAACATGTTTCGCGCGGGCGCGAAACATCTTGAACCCTCGGGCCCCCCGTTTGACTTCCCTTTTCCCGCGTGGCGCTGACGACCGGCGCCGGGAAAAGGGGGCCACATCCCAGGTCGTCACCAGACGACCACCCCCTCCCGGCACACACCAGGAGGAAATCTTGAACGGAAACTCCGACCTCATCAGCCACCAGCAGGACGGGAACCCGGCAACGGGCGAGCCACTGCAGCTGGCTGACCGACGAGTCCTCGTCATGGGACTCGGGATGAGCGGCGAAGCCGCTGCGGTCCTCTGCTCCTCCCGCGGCGCGTCCGTCACCGTCACCGACCACAAGGAGGCCGGCGAACTGACCGAAGTCCTCGACCGACTGGCCCAGCACCCGATCGCCCACCGCCTGGGCGCCGACGAGCCCGACGTGACCGGGTTCGACCTCATCATCCGCAGCCCCGGCGTCCGCAGCACCCACTCCGCCCTGGACACCGCCCAGAAGAAGGGCATCGCCGTCTGGAGCGAGGTCGAACTGGCCGCCAGGCTGTGCCCGTGCCCCATCATCGCCGTCACCGGCACCAACGGTAAGGGCACCACCACCACGCTGATCAGCGCCATGATGCGGGCCGACGGACGCCGGGCCCACCTCGTGGGCAACATCGGTATCCCGTTCGCCGGCGTTCTGCCCGAGATCGAGGAAGACGACATTGTCGTCCTGGAGGTCGCCGCCGGTCAGCTGCAGGACAGCCCCCTCCTGACGCCGACCACCAGCGTCATCACCAACATCCGCCGGGAGCACACGAACCTGTACCCGTGGCCCCGCTACCTCGAGCTCAAGAGCCGCATCGTGGCCAACCACACCCGGTTCAGCACCACGGTGGTCTCCCTCGACGACCCCGAAAGCTGCAAGATCGCCGCACGCGTCCCGGGCAGCGTCCTGTACGTCAGCACCCTCGGCCCCCTCCCCGCCGGCCTTGACGGCGCCTTCATCGACGACGACCGGATCACCGCCCGCTACGGAGGCCAGGAAACGGTCCTGTGCCGGGTACGGGACCTCAACGCCGCCGGCGCGGCCGCCAACACCCTGCCGGCCATCGCTGTCGGTCTGTCCCGGGGCCTTTCCCTGACCGCGATCCTTCACGGGATCACCAGCTTCCGCGGCCGCGAGCACGTGCTGGAGTACGTCGGCGAGCACGACGGAGTCGCCTACTACAACGACGCCAAGGCCACCAACCCCTGGTCGACCCAGCACGCCCTGCGGGAGTTCAACGGCCGATCCGTCGTCCTGATCGCCGGAGGCGAGGACAACAAGGACGGGATCTTCACCTCCTTGCACGAAGAGTTCGAACGGAACGTCGCTCACCTGGTCGCCTTCGGCCCCACGGCAGAGCACATCGTCAACTGCGCCCGAGGCGCCAACCCGCCCGCCATCACGGTCGTCGACGACTTCCGTACGGCTATCGAGAAGGCCACACAGGCCGCGGAACCCGGGCAGACCGTGATCTTCAGCCCCGGCACCTACACCCCGCACCTGAACCCCGACTACATCGAGCGGGGGCACATCTTCAAGGAGATCATCACCGATCTCATCCAGACCTCCTGACGCCGTCAGACGAAGGGCCGGGCTCCGCCACCGCGGGGTCCGGCCCTTCGTCGTCCTGCGCTCCACCAGCCGACCAAACCGCAACAACCCACGACAACCCACGACAGAAACGACGGAACGGAAGACGAAAATGACGCACGACACTCTGCTGGTTCACGGAGGACGGCCCCTCCGCGGCGAAGTCCGCGTCCGAGGGGCGAAGAACCTCGTACCGAAGGCCATGGTCGCCGCTCTCCTCGGGCACACCGCCAGCCAGATCCGGAACGTCCCCGAACTCCGCGATACCGAGATCGTCCGATCCCTGCTCAGCCTGTACGGCGTGAGCGTCACTGCCGGCGAAGGAGACGACGAACTCCGCATCGACTCCTCACGAGTCCAGCAGGCCAACCCCAGGAAGGTCGTCGAGCACGCCGGCTCTTCCCGCATCCCGATCCTGTTCAGCGGCCCCCTGCTGCACCGACTCGGACAGGCGTTCATCCCCGGCCTGGGCGGTTGCGAGATCGGAGGCCGCGCGCTGGACTTCCACTACCAGGTGCTGCGCTACTTCGGAGCAGAGATCGAGGCGGGCCCCAGCGGAGTGCACCTCCGCGCCCCTCGGCGGCTCAGGGGCATCGACATCCGACTCCCCTATCCGTCCGTGGGCGCCACGGAACAGGTCCTGCTCACCGCAGTCCTCGCCGAGGGCGACACCGAACTGCGCAACGCGGCCATCGAGCCTGAGATCGTCGATCTGATCTGCGTGCTGCAGAAGATGGGTGCCATCATCACCCTCGCGAGCGACCGCACCATCGTGATCAGCGGTGTCGACAGCCTGGTCGGCTACACCCACCGTGCTCTCCCGGACCGCCTCGAGACGGCATCGTGGGCATGCGCCGCGCTCGCGACCGAGGGCGACATCTACGTCCGTGGTGCCAGCCAAACGGAGATGACCGCCTTCCTCTACGCGTACCGGAAGGTCGGCGGACTCTTCGACATCGACGCACACGGCATCCGCTTCCGGCACCCGGGCCGGCCGCTCAGCGCCATCAGCCTGGAGACGGATGTACACCCCGGATTCCAGACGGACTGGCAGCAGCCCATGCTCACCGTGCTGGCGCTGGCCGAGGGAACCTCCAGAATTCACGAGACTGTGTACGAGTCCCGCCTCGGTCTTACTGACGGCCTGAAGCAGATGGGGACGCACGTGCGGCTTTCAGAGGAGTGCCTTGGTGCTCGCCCCTGCCGGTTCGACGGGCAGAACCACCAGCACTCGGCGGTCATCTCCGGGGTTCCCCGGCTTCAGAGCAGCGACCTGAAGGTCCCCGACCTGCGCGGAGGCTTCGCCTATCTGATCGCGGCACTCGCCGCGAAAGGGACATCGCGGCTGGACGGCATCAGCCTCATCGACCGGGGATACGAGAGGTTCCTGCAGAAGCTCGAGGATCTCGGAGCCGATGTTGAGCTGATCACCGCCTGAACCGAGCCGCGCCCCTGGGGTCGGAAGCAACTGAGCGGCTTCCGACCCCGTAGCCGGCCGCGACCCGCCAGACGAGGGCCCCGGCTTGTCATCCGTGCTCGCCACCTGGGGCTCGCTCAGCGTCGCTGGCGTCGGCGCGAGGCCCGGGCTGACAAGGCCGCCGTCGAGTCGCTGAGGCAACACTGCCCCTCCAAGCCCCGTGGCGGCCTGTCTCCCGGAGTGGGGCCCGGACGGCCAAGGGGACCAAGGGAGCTTCCCGGCACGCCCAGCAGCGGTCAACGGGGGGCGCCTAACCTCCGTAAGCCTCCGTGGCCAAGAGCGCTGGCGGGTGCGGCTGCTTCGAGGTGGGCAAAGACGGCCAGCGGCGGGAGAGGGGCCGTCGGCTCGGCGTCCGTCAGCCGTGCAAGGGCCTGTCGTTGGGCTGGCCGCCGTACCCCCGCCGTCGACCCTGCGGGAGCGTGAGGCGATCGCACCGCCGGGAATGGGCTGGCGGGGGGCAGCTGCTGCCGCGCTCCGTCTGGGCCCGCCATGGTCGCTCCGCGTCGGTGCAGGTCTCGATGTGGCTCATGAGCGCGTCGTCCGGGTCGCGCGCCGTCCGTGCCCAGGACCTACTCACCGTTGCCGCAACTGGGGGCATATTCCAATCCTTCCAACCAGCACGAAAGGACAATCCAACAGCCTCAGTACATGGCATAATAGGGGATGTAGCAAGGGAGAGCGGGTCGGGGGAAGCCCGAACGAAACTCCGAGAAGAATCAACGAAGGCGGTAACCATGGCAGTCAGTCAGCCTGCAAACCCGGCATCCGTGACCAGCTTTGGAACTCGGGTCGGATTCATCGACCCGAGGCGCGATTTCCGAATCTTGGAGGACGAGGACGGCGAGCGTTACGTCGTGTTCCGCTTCGTAATCCTTGCCGTGACCGACGAGTTGTTCGGGACGGTCGCACAGCGAGAATTCACCGTTCGGGCCTCCGGCGCCGCCGAAAAGTTCCTCACGAAGACCTTCCCTGAGGGCCCTAATGGGATTCCGAAGGAAAAGCTCTTGGTTACCGTCCACGTATCCGATGAGCAAGTCAACACCTACAAGACCCCCAAGGGTGACTGGATCAGGGAAATCGGAATCGATACACGTTCTATCACCGTGGAACCCCGACCCTGACCCAGGCTAGGGGTAAGGCAAAGCTCCGGAATCTACACAGCACATCAAACCATGGGACTTGGAGCGAAGCCGGAAACCTCTGGGATGTCCGCTTCGCTCCATCCCGAACAGGGCTGCGCGCCGCAGGGGTGGGAGCGAAGCGGACGCCCCAACGGGCCGAAGGCCCAGACCCCGTGAAACGGGGTCAGCCCCGCGCTACGCGCGGGCACTTGGGGCTGCGAAGCAGCACCGTTCGGGATGGAGCG
>NZ_JBFBGR010000059.1:0-24936 GCF_040684755.1 Streptomyces sp. NPDC089799
GAGTTCTCAAGGTGCGGACGCTTCCTTTGTACTTACCCTCTCGGGCTTTCCTCCGGGCGCTTCCTTCGTTCTTGCGTTTCCGACTCTATCAGATCCTTTCGGGCCTGACTCCCAGTCAGCGGGGTTTGTCTTCCGGGCTGTTGGGCCCTTTCGACTCCCGAACTCTAGTGGATTTCCCTGGCGGCTCATAATCGGGCCTCGGAAATGAATTCGGACATGCCGAATTCGTTCCCTGTCGGGGATCGTGCTGAGTTGGGTTGCCGCTACGAGGCGGCGGGATGTGTTGTCGAAGAACCGTTACGGCCCCGCGGCAACTCGGAGTACTTTACGGATCCACCTGGGGCGTGTCAACCCCGGGTCTGGAGGGCCTCCACCCGGTCCAGCAGGCGGGTCAGGATGTCGCCCAGCAGGGCCCGTTCGGCCGTGGAGAGGTCCTGGAGCAGGTCCTCCTCGAAGACCGAGGCCATGCGCATGGCGTCGAGCCACTTGCTCCGGCCGTCCCGGGTGAGCTCCACGATCACGCGGACTCGGTTGGACTCGTCCCTCTCCCGGGTGACCAGGCCCTCGGCCGTCATCCGGTCGATCCGGTGGGTCATGGCCGCCGGGGTCAGTCCCAGCTGCTTCGCCAGTTCGCTCGGGCCCATCCGGTACGGGGCGCCGGCCAGGACGAGGGCCTTGAGGACCTCCCACTCGGCGTTGCTGATGCCCAGGGCCGAGGTCTGGCGGCCGTACGCGACGTTCATCCGCCGGTTCAGCCGGCTCAGCCCCGACACGACCTTCTCGACCTGGGGGTCGAGGTCCTGGAACTCGCGCTGGTAGGCGGCGATCTGCTCGTCGATGGTCGGCTCGTTGACGGCCGCAGCGCCGTCGGGGGTCTCACCCATGGCGACGAGTATGGCACGCCCCATTGGCATCGAACTCCTTCGGTATGTACTCTTAACCATCGAACTTTAGGTATGAAGTCTTCAGCTCTAAGAGTGGGTGAGAAGTGACCAAGGTGATGGGCGCTGCGCTGCGGCGGATCCAGGCCGGCAACGCGCTGACGGCGTTCGGCATCGGCTTCACGGTTCCGTTCCTCTACATCTATGTGGCGCAGGTGCGGGATCTGGGCTCCATGTGGGCGACCGGCGCGTTCATCGCCTTCGCGCTCGGTGCGCTCGTCGCGCTCCCCTTCACCGGTCGCGTCATCGACCGCCGCGGTCCGGTCCCGGTGGTGATCGGTGCCGCGGTCGCCGCCTCGGTGGGCGCGCTGTCCCTCGGGCTGGCGACGGGCGTGCTGCCGATCCTGCTGTCCGCCCTCGCGCTGGGTGCCGGTCAGGCCGTGATGCAGCCCGCGCTGGCCACGATGATCGTGTGGTGCTCCACCCCGGCCACCCGGACCCGGGCCTTCGCGCTCCAGTTCTTCATGCAGAACCTGGGCCTGGGCATCGGCGGTCTCATCGGCGGCCAGATCGTCGACGAGAACCGCCCCGGCAGCTTCACCCTGCTCTTCGGCATCGAGGCCGTGATGTTCCTGGTGCTGGCCGGCGTCATCCTCTCCGTGAAGATGCCGCACGCGCCCGCGATCAAGGACGCGCTCCCCAAGGACCCGGCCCGGTCCGGGGGCAGCGGATGGAAGCGGCTGCTGAAGCACGGGGCGATGGTGCAGCTGTGCGTGCTCGGGTTCGTGCTGTTCTTCGCCTGCTACGGACAGTTCGAGTCGGGTCTGGCGGCGTTCGGCACCGAGGCGGCCGGGATCTCCCCCTCCACCCTCGGTTTCGCGCTGGCCGCCAACACGGGCGCGATCGTGGTCGCCCAGTTCGTCGTGCTGAAGCTGGTGGAGAAGCGCCGCCGGTCCCGGGTCATCGCGCTGGTCGGCCTGATCTGGACGGTCGCCTGGGTGATCGCCGGGTTCGCCGGCCTCGGGCACGGCAGCGCCGTGATGGCCGCCGCCGCGTTCATCACGACGTACGCGCTCTTCGGCATCGGCGAGGCGATGCTGTCGCCGACCCTGGCGCCGCTGGTCGCGGACCTGGCTCCGGAGGGCTCGGTCGGGCAGTACAACTCCGCCTTCGCCCTGGTGAAGCAGATGGCGCTGGCACTCGGCCCGCTGGGCGTGCCGCTGGGTGCCGGACTGCCGATGCTCTACATCGGGATCTTCGTGGCCGTCTCGCTGGGCATCGCCTGGCTGGGCCTGCGGCTCGGGAAGCAGCTGACGGCCGCGCAGGACCACCCGTGGTCGGTGCGGGCCGCGCAGGCTCCGGCCGTACGGCGCGCGGAGGCCGAGCCGGTCGCGGCGTAGGGCCGGAGCGGACGGCGGCGCGGAACAGGTGAAGAGAAGAGAAGCGTGCGGGGCCCCTCCCCTTCGGGAGTGGGCCCCGCACGCTTCTCGCATTCCCTGCGCGTCCCTGGCCCTAGCCCTGGCCCTGGTCCTTGTCCCGGTCGGGGAGGGCGAACTCGCACCAGACGGCCTTGCCGCCGCCCGGGGTGCGGCGGGAGCCCCAGGAGGAGGCGATGGTCGCGATGATCGAGATGCCGCGGCCGGTCTCGTCCCCCGGTTCGGCGCGGCGCCGCCGCGGGAGGTGGTCGTCCCCGTCGGTGACCTCCACGATCAGGCGGCGGTCGGTGCGCCGCAGGCGCAGCCGCATCGGCGGGGTGCCGTGCTGGAGGGAGTTCGCGACGAGTTCGCTGGCCGCCAGGACGCCGAGGTCGCAGAGCTCGACCGGGAAGCGCCAGGAGGCCAGGACGCCCTGGGCGAAGGCGCGGGCGCGCGGGGCCGCCTCGACGCCGCCGAGGAGTTCGAGGGCGGCGTTGTGGAACAGCTCGGCGTCGGGACCGGTGCGGGTGGGGTGCTGGAGGACCAGGACGGCCACGTCGTCGTCGTGGTCGGCGTCCACGCCGAGGGCGCGCATCAGGCGGTCGCAGATGACCTGCGGGGTGCCCTGGGCTCCGGAGAGGGCGCGGGCCAGGGCGGCGACGCCCTCGTCGATGTCCTCGCCGCGGCGCTCGACCAGGCCGTCCGTGTAGAGGACGGCGGTGGAGCCGGGGCCGAGGGCGATGGTGCCGGAGGAGTGCAGCCAGCCGCCGGTGCCCAGCGGGGGGCCGGTCGGGTCGGCGGCGCGGCGTACGGTGCCGTCCTCGTCGCGGACCAGGATGGGCAGGTGGCCGGCGGAGGCGTAGGCGAGGAGGCCCTCGTTGGGGTCGTGGACGGCGTAGACGCAGGTGGCGATCTGGCTGGCGTCGATCTCGGCGGCGAGTCCGTCGAGGAGCTGGAGCACCTCGTGGGGCGGCAGGTCGAGGCGGGCGTACGCGCGGACGGCCGTGCGGAGCTGGCCCATGACGGCGGCGGCGCGGACGCCGCGGCCCATGACGTCGCCGATGACGAGGGCGGTGCGGCCGGCGCCGAGGGTGATGACGTCGTACCAGTCGCCGCCGACGGCGGCCTCGGTGCCGCCGGGCTGGTAGGTCGCGGCGATGCGCAGGTCGTCGGGCTGTTCCAGTTCCTGCGGGAGCAGGGAGCGCTGGAGGGTGACGGCGGCCTCGCGCTGGCGGGCTTCGCTGGCGCGGAGCCGGTCGACGGCCTCGGCGTGGTCGGTGACGTCGGCGAGGTGGATCATCACGCCGGTGCCGCCGGGGCCGGGGTAGGCGACGGGGGTGCAGGTGACGGTGTAGGAGTTGCCGCCGCCGGGGGCGGTGCGGTTCTTGGCGGTACGGGGCCTGCCGCTGCGCTGCACCTGGTCGAGGAGCGGGAGCAGGCCGAGTTCGCCGAGTTCGGGGAGGGCCTCGGCAGCAGGGGCGCCCACGGGGCGGGAGCCGAAGCCGGCGGTGTAGGCGTCGTTGAGGTAGGCGACGCGGTGGTCGGGTCCGTGGACGAGGGCGACGAGGGCCGGGAGCCGGCCGAGGACCTCGCGTACGGAGAGCTCGTCGGGGGAGGGCACCGCGGCGAACGGGCTGCCGGTGCCGGTGCCGGAGACGGTGGGGTCGGCGGGACGGCCGTCCGGCGCGGAGACGCGGGCAGCGGGGACGGAGCCTTCGCCTCGTTTGGCCTGGGCGGCGGCGTGTTCGGTCCGGGCGGCGGCGCGGCGCTGCGTTCCGGGAAACCGGGCGCTCCAGCGCGTGAAGTTCACTGCGTTCAAGCCTCGTGGTGTCGCTCGTGGTCGCTGTGTTGTTCAGGGGGACGGTCGCTGGGCGGTGGGGTCCCCCGCTCGGGCGGAGCCTGGAGCGGGAGGGTGTGGCGGCATGGCGCGCCGTCACGCCGTGGTCACTCTGCGCAGGTGTGGGCACACCTATGGTCACACGTCCAGTGTGGCCGACCGCACTGGCGGCGTCAGCCCTCGCCCGGCTTCTGGAGGTGTGGGCGGGGCCCGTGGTGGCGGATGCCCGCCGCGAGTTCGAATTCGGCGCGGGGGTGTTCGAGGGACCCGAGGGACACGATCTCGCGTTTGAACAGGCCGGCGAGGGTCCATTCGGCGAGGACGCGCATCTTGCGGTTGAAGGTGGGGACCCGGCTGAGGTGGTAGGTGCGGTGCATCAGCCAGGCCGGGTAGCCCTTGAGCTTGCGGCCGTAGATGTGGGCGACGCCCTTGTGCAGGCCGAGGGAGGCGACGGAGCCCGCGTACTTGTGGGCGTACTCGGTGAGGACTTCGCCGCGGAGGGAGGCGAGCAGGTTGTCGGCGAGGGCCTTGGCCTGGCGTACGGCGTGCTGGGCGTTGGGGGCGCATTCGCGGCCCGGTTCGTCGGCGGTGATGTCGGGGACGGCTGCGGCGTCGCCGGCGGCCCAGGCGTGCTCGACGCCTTCCACGGTGAGGAAGGCGGTGCAGACGAGCCGGCCGCGTTCGTTCCTGGGCAGGTCGGTGGCGGCGAGCACGGGGTGCGGTTTGACGCCGGCGGTCCAGACGACGGTGCGGGTCGGGAAGCGGCTGCCGTCGCTGAGCACGGCGACGCGGTTCTCGCAGGAGTCGAGGCGGGTCTCCAGGCGTACGTCGATGTTGCGGCGGCGGAGCTCCCGGACCGTGTACCTGCCGAGTTCGGGGCCGACCTCGGGGAGGATGTGGTCGCTCGCCTCGACGAGCACCCACTTCATGTCCTCGGGCTTGATGTTGTGGTAGTACCGCGCGGCGAAGCGGGCCATGTCCTCCAGTTCGCCCAGGGCTTCGACGCCGGCGTAGCCGCCGCCGACGAAGACGAAGGTGAGGGCGGCGTCGCGGATGGCGGGGTCGCGGGTGGAGGAGGCGATGTCCATCTGCTCGATGACGTGGTTCCGCAGGCCGATGGCCTCCTCGACGGTCTTGAAGCCGATGGCGTAGTCGGCGAGGCCGGGGATGGGGAGGGTGCGGGAGATGGACCCGGGCGCGAGGACCAGTTCGTCGTACTCCAGGTGGAGCGGGCCCGCGCCCTCCTCGTCGGTGGAGAGGGTGTGGATGGTGGCCGTGCGCTTGGCGTGGTCGATGCTGCGGGCTTCTCCGCTGACGATGCGGCATGTGTCCAGGAGGCGCCGGAGGGGGACGACCACGTGCCGGGGGGAGATGGAGCCGGCCGCTGCTTCGGGGAGGAAGGGCTGGTAGGTCATGTAGGGCTCGGGGGTGACCACTGTGATCTCGGCCTCGCCGGCTCTGAGCTTCTTCTGGAGCCGCAGGGCCGTGTACATGCCGACGTAGCCGCCGCCGACGACGAGGATGCGCGTACGGGGCGGGTTACCGGGGGCCGCGCCCCGGGAGTTAGCAGCCTTCACCATCCCATGACGCATCGTGGCCGGGAGTTTGTCCACAGGCCCGTCGAATCGTGTGACCGGGGGAGGGTGTGGGGCGGTGTTGCCGGAAGGGCTCCGGGGGGTGCAAGGAGTGCAGGTCAGGGGCACCGGAAGGATCGGTTCCGGAGGGCGGAATCGGAAAAGTGGGGGTGAATGCTCCGATCGGGCGGTGGTCCGTACGGGGCTCCCCCTTCTGAATTGACTCTGGCTCAACTATGTTCGTAACTCGTCGAGCGGTTGGGCGGGGCCTCGATGACCACGGCCCACTCGACACGAAGGCGGGGAGTGTCTCCGGGGGGAGACAAATGATTACCGGGGGAAACATATGCATATTTCCGATTTTCATGGTTCTGCGACGGCGCTCTCGGACGGGGGCAGCCGCGTGATCGCGGGCGGTACCACCCACGGCGTGGGCCGTTCCACCCCGCTGCGCGTGGACGCGCAGCGCAATCTGGAGCACGTGCTGCGCGCAGCACGTGAGGTCTTCGGGGAGCTGGGGTACGGGGCCCCGATGGAGGACGTCGCACGCCGGGCCCGGGTGGGCGTCGGCACCGTGTACCGGCGCTTCCCGAGCAAGGACGTGCTGGTCCGGCGGATAGCCGAGGAGGAGACCGCACGGCTGACGGAGCAGGCGCGGGCCGCGCTGGGCCAGGAGGAGGAGCCCTGGCAGGCGCTGTCCCGGTTCCTGCGGACCTCCGTGGCCTCGGGTGCCGGCCGGCTGCTGCCGCCGCAGGTGCTGCGGGTCGGCTCGGGGTCCGAGGAGGAGGGCGCGGCCGTGGCGGCGCCGGAGGACGCCCGGGTGCCGCAGCAGCGGCAGCAGTCCGAGCTGCGGGTCGTCGGCTCACGGCCGGCCGCGCCGGGCGAGCCCGCCGAGGACGCGGGTGCCGGGGCGCTGCTGGAGGTGGTCGGCAAGCTGGTGGAGCGGGCGCGGGCCGCGGGTGAACTGCGGACCGATGTCACGGTGGCCGATGTGCTGCTGGTGATCGCGACCGCCGCGCCGGCCCTGCCGGACCCGGCCCAGCAGGCAGCGGCCTCGTCCCGGCTGCTGGACATCCTGCTGGAGGGCCTGCGCTCGCGGACGGCCTGACGGCCTTACGGCGCTGAGGGCTCTGTCGGCTCTGACGGTGCACGTGATGGTCCGGGCAGCGCGACCCGGGTCACCCGTGCGTGTGGGAGCGGTGGAGACGCGCCGGATCCCTCGAACGACCGACCGCTCGAACGGGTGAGGAGCCGTGGGGCTGTTCGCCCCGCGCGGCCCGGACGGGTGGAAGGCGCGGAGAGGGGTCCGGGGCGCAGCCCCCGTGTGCCACGCTTTCCGGCGTGTACCGGTTGAGCGTGTCGTACGAGGGCTTCCGCGATGGGCGTTGACGGTCGGAACGAACCACACGGTGGCGCCGGGGCCGACGCCGGGCTCGATACGGGGCTCGACAGTGGTGCCGGTGCCGGTTCCGGCGTTGGTGCCGGTGCCGGTTCCGGTGCGGGGACTGTCGGTCTGCCCGCACGGCAGGTTCCGGCGCAGCGGGAGCACGGAGGCGGGGCGGCGGCTGCCGCGCTGCCGCCGTCCGACGGTGACCTGATCGCCCGGGTGCGCGGTGGCGACGACGGCGCGTACGAGGAGCTGTTCCGCCGGCACTCCGATTCCGTACGGCGGTACGCGCGGACCTGCTGCCGGGACGGGCACACCGCGGAGGACCTCACGGCGGAGGTGTTCGCGCGGACCCTGCAGGCGGTGCGCGGCGGGGCCGGCCCGGACCAGGCGGTGCGGGCGTACCTGCTCACCACGGTCCGCCGGGTCGCCGCGGCGTGGACGAAGACCGCCAGGCGGGAGCAGCTCGTCGAGGACTTCGCCGTCTTCGCGGAGCAGGCGGCCGCGGGCGCGGCCGGTACCGGGGGCGCGACCGGGCTGTCCGGCGAGGACACCCTGGAACTGGGCGCCGAGGTCCGGGCCATGCACGAGGCCGAGCAGTCCCTGGCCATGCAGGCGTTCCGGAGCCTGCCGGAGCGGTGGCAGGCCGTGCTGTGGCACACCACCGTCGAGGAGGCGTCACCCAGCTCGATCGCGCCGCTGTTCGGGCTGACCGCGAACGCGACGGCGGTGCTGGCCGGCCGGGCCCGGGAGGGGCTGAAGCAGGCGTACCTGCAGGCGCACGTCAGTACGGCGCTCAGCGCGGGCGGGGAGTGCGCGCAGTACGCGGACCGGCTGGGCGCGTTCGCCCGGGGCGGGCTGCGGATGCGCGCGGAGCGGGGACTGCGCAAGCACCTGGAGGAGTGTGCGAGGTGCCGGCTGGCCGCCGGCGAGCTGAAGGACGTCAACGCGGGCATTCCCGCGCTGCTTCCGGTCGTGGTCATCGGGTGGTTCGCGGCGGGGTACGCCGCCAAGGCCGCCGGGGTGGTGGCCGGGGGCGCGGTCGCCGCGGGCGGCGCGGGCGCGGCGGCGGCCGCGACCGGCTCGGCTGCGGGTGGTGCGGGCGCGACTGCCGGTGCGGGCGCCGGCGCGGCTGCCGGGACCGGTGCGGGCGCGACTGCGGGTGCGGCCGGCGGGTCGGGGGCGGCCGGTGGGTCCGGCGTCGGGGCCGCAGCGGCCTCCGAAGGCCTCGGGCTGCCCGTAAAGGCGGCGCTCGCGGCCGGGATCGCGGTGGCGGCCGCCGCCGGGGTGGTGTTCGCCCTGGCCGGGGACGAAGCGGAGCCGCAGGCGGGGGCGAGGCCGGCGCCGAGCGCGGTGGCCCCCGCGGTCCCGGACACCCCGGCGCCGCCCGCACCCCCTCCGCCCCCGCCCCCTTCCCCTTCCCCTTCTCCCTCTCCCGAGCCTTCGGCGAGGGCGGCGGTGCCCGGGCCGCCGGAGCGGCGGGCCGAGCGGCCGTCCCGCCCGGCGGTCCGGCCCAGCCCGGCTCCGCCGCGCTCGCAGGCACCGAAGCCCCGGCCGGCACCGCCGGAGCCCACGCCGCCTCCGGCGCCCACCCCGCCGCCGGCTCCCCGGCCGTCGGCGGACTACCAGCTGGCGCGCCTCGGGTACGCGGTGCTCGGCGGCCACGACCGGCCCGAGCTCGACGCCTGGCGCAGCAGCTGGGTCTGGCAGCGGTGGGGGCTGCGGGTCGGCGGACAGCGCTTCGAGCAGGGCATCACGGTCAACTCCAGGTCCCGGGTGGAGATCCGGCTCAACCGGCAGTGCACGGCGTTCTCCGCGCGGGTGGGTGTGGACGGGCTGTCGCTGCCGAAGGGGGCGGGCTCGGTCCGTTTCTCCGTCTACGCGGACGGCAGACGGGTCTGGCGCTCGGCGCCGGTCGGCGATGGTGACGGCACGGTGCCGGTCCGGGTCGGGCTGGCGGGGGCGGAACGGGTCCGACTGGTGGCGGAACCGGTGCGTGGGGCGGGACCGATGCTCGTCGCCTGGGCGGACGCGGTCCTCACCTGCTGACCGGCTCCGCCGGGGGCACGGGCGCCGGCTCCGCCAAGGTGCGGGCAGGCGTACGGCTGCCGGGCTCGGCGCGGGCGGGGCCCGGGCGGAGCTGTCGTCAGGAGAGGGCCGGGCGGCGGAGGGGGACGCCCGTGGGGACGGCGCGGCGGCGGGGGGTGGAGGTGCCGGTCCAGCAGGTGCCGCGGCGGGCCAGGAGGCGCCGTAGCCAGAGCTCCATGGAAACCAGGTCGGCCAGCCCGTCCAGCGGGACCGGGTGGCCGTCCGCCGCGTCGGCGAGGGCCTGCTGGACGACGCGCGCGTCGATCAGGCCGGCGTCGGCGAGGTAGGGGGAGGAGAAGAGGAGCAGGAGGTCGGGGAGGGCGGCGCGCAGGCCGAGGCGGGTGGCCCGTTCGTTGGGGGTGTGGGTGGCCGCGCCCCAGCCGGGCGGGAGTTCGCGGATGCCCGCGCCCGAGAGGATCTCGCGCAGGATCGTCGCCCGGGCACCCGGCTGAACACGGAGGGATTCGGGTAGGGCACGGGCGGCCCGGACCACCTGGTTGTCCAGGAAGGGCGCGTGCAGGCGCTGGCTGCGGACCTCGGCGGCCTGTTCGAAGACGCGGTGGTCCGCCGCATGCCGGGCGAGCACCGAGCGGGCGCGCGCCTCGCCGGGGCGGAGCGAGAGGGGTGGCCGGCCGGCCGCCGCACTGAGCCGGATCGACACCTCCGCCAGCGCCTCCCCGGTGAGCCAGCGCGCCGCCGGGCCGGGCCGGCACCAGGCCAGGGCGGAGAGTGAGGCGTTCACCGGCCCGTCCGGGACGGTCGGCAGCCGACCGTCGCGAAGCCGTCCCGCCACCTCCTCGACACCCGCGCGGTACGGCGTACGGGCCAGGCGGCGGGCCGCCGAGTAGACGGTGAGCGGGACCAGCAGCGAGGTGCCCTCCGCCGCGGCCGAGCGGGCCAGTGCGGCCACGGGGCGGAGGAGGGGCCGGCGGCGGCGGTCCATCAGCAGGTCGGCCAGCCGGGCCGGGTGCCCGTCGAGGACCTGGCGGGCGCCGTGGCCGACGAGGTGGTCGGCCGAGCCGGCCGCCAGACGGCGCCGTTCGCGGGCGGCCACGACCAGTCCGGGGCCGGGCTCGTCGGTGAGCGGGCCGTCGAGGTCGGCGTAGGGCAGGGCGTCGTCGGAGGCGGCGACCACCACGTGGTGCAGGCGCGGGTCGGCGGCGATCGCGCGGGCCCGTTCCAGTTCCGGCTCCCGGCCCTGCGGGGTGGCCAGGTCGTTGAAGGTGACGGCCAGCAGCCGTTGGCCCGCGGCGGTGGCCCGGTGGCCGAGGACGGTGCCGGGCGCGCCCGGGAGGCCGGCGGCGAGCAGCGCGAGGGTGGCGGAGGCGCTGCCGCCGGAGAGGTCGGCGCCGATGCCGGGGACGGGCGCGGGCATGCCGCGGGCCGCCCGCCGGTCCTCCGGGCCCATCCCGGGGACCGGTCCGGGGTCGTACGGCAGGGTGTCGGGAGCATGCCTCGGCGCCGTGAGCCGGGCGCGCACCGCATCCACCAATGCCTCCCGTACGCCCTCCACCGCGGGACCCGCCTCGAGTTCGGGCGCGGCCACGGCGAGGGAGGCGACCGGCTCGTACCCGGTGATCTCCCGGGAGCCCTCGCGCAGGATCAGGGCGTGGCCGGGCGGGATCCGCCGGACCCCGGAGTAGGGGGTGCCGTCGCCCAGTGCCTCGGGGCTCTCCGGGCAGGCCAGCAGGGCCGCGAGGTGGCCGATGTCGAGCTGTGCCTCGATCAGGTCGGCGAGCGGCAGCGCGGCCGTGGCGTACGCCGTACCGCCCGCCCAGGGCGTGTAGAACACGGGTCTGGCACCGGCCAGGTCGCCCAGGACGGTGATCCGCCGGCCGGCCTGCACCACGACGGTGTGGCTGCCGGGCCAGGAGGTCAGGTGGCGCAGGGCGCCGCCGCGGGCGGTGTAGAGGGCGCGGCGGAGTTCCTCGTCGTCGGCGCCGCAGCAGCCGAGCACGGCGAGCCGGGTGAAGGGGTCGGCGGGGTCGGCGGTGACGGTGCGCACCTCGTCGGCACGCCAGTCCCCGACCGCCCACAGCGGGTCGGGGTCGCCCCAGAGCAGCTGGGCGCCGACGGGGTGGACGGTCCGTTCGGCGTCCTCGGCCGGGTCGTCGGGATGGGCGGCGTCGGCCAGGCCCCCGCGGAGCACGCCGTCGTGGGCGGCGCCGGTCACGCGACCGGCCGTGCCGAAACTCGCGGCGATACTGCTCCACCCCACCAACCAGCGCATCGCCGCCTCCCCGCTACCAGCATCGTGGGCACCTGTGGGACGGGGTCCATGCTGCCACGAGAGAGGCGCACAAGGGTCGGCAAAGGGGGCGCACAGATGGGGGAACGCGCGCCGTTCATGCCGCATTTGACGCTGCGTGACCGTAATCCCGGCACGCACCACAGTTGGTTTTCGGCCATTCTTCGGGCCTGCGACGGCCGGGGGTTGGCCGTAAGACGGCGCGCGGGGCGCGGTCCGGGAGGCGCGGCCCACCTCCCGGACCGGTCCGCCACCCGCGGGGATTGAGGCGGCGGTGTCCCCCGGCCCACCCGATCCGCGCAGCGGGCCGACCCACGCACCGCACATCGAATCGCCGGGCTCCCGGCCGGGCCAGAGCGCACGGCCGGGCGCACGGCCACACGGCCGGAGCACGGGTACGGGCGTGCGCCCCCGGCGCTCGGACGGCGCGCGTCCGCACGCACGGACAACAATCCCGCCATAGGGAAGGCAGGCCCTTAACGCTTGGCATGCGGCGAACTACGCTGGGTTTACGAATGCCGGGCGCCTATGCCCGGCGGCCGGCTTGTGTGGTGCGTTCCGCGTGACGAGGGGTGGCGCATGTCCAGGGAGCTCCGCGAGCCCAACGAGAAACTCGGCGCCGTCCTCGCCCTCGCCGGCATCAGCAACGCGGGGCTGGCCCGGCGGGTCAACGACCTCGGCGCGCAACGGGGTCTGACGCTCCGCTACGACAAGACCTCGGTGGCCCGGTGGGTGTCGAAGGGCATGGTGCCCCAGGGCGCCGCCCCGCATCTGATCGCGGCCGCGATCGGCGCCAAGCTGGGGCGTCCGGTGCCGCTGCACGAGATCGGGCTGGCCGATGCCGATCCGGCGCCCGAGGTGGGTCTGGGCTTCCCGCGCGACGTGGGGGCGGCCGTGCGCTCGGCCACCGATCTGTACCGGCTGGATCTGGTGGGCCGGCGCGGCGGTGGCGGGATCTGGCAGTCCCTCGCGGGGTCCTTCTCGGTGTCGGCGTACGCGGTGCCGACTTCGCGGTGGCTGATATCGCCGGCGGACAGCTCGGTGGCGCGGGAGGCCGCACCACCGCCTGGGCCGGGCGCCGCCGCACCAGCGGCCGCATCCACCGCCGCACCCGCGGCCACAGGCGCCGCGGCGCCGGCGGGCGGGCCCGCAGGTCCTGCGGCGGACGGACCGACGGCAGCCGGATCCGCGACCGGATCGGCAGCCGGATCCGCAGTCGGGTCCGCGGCCGGACCGGTCCCCGCACAGGCCGCGCGGGCAGGGCGGCCGCTCCGGGGGACCCGGCAGGCGTCCGGGCGGGACGCCGCGCAGGCGCCCGCTCCCACCGCTGCCCGTGTCGCCGCCGCTGCCGCCGCTGCTGTTGCCGTGTCCACATCGCCACCGCCGTCGCCCGCGCTGTCGCCGACCTCCGTTGTGCCCTCGCAGCCGCGCCCCGAAACGCGCGGCGGCCCGGCGCTGCCGCTGTCGGACGCGACACCGCAACGGGTCGGCCACAGCGACGTGGCCAAGCTGCGCGAGGCCGCCGAGGACGCCCGGCGCTGGGACTCCAAGTACGGCGGCGGGGACTGGCGTTCGTCGATGGTTCCGGAGTGCCTGCGGGTGGACGCGGCACCGCTGCTGCTCGGCTCCTACAGCGACGAGGTGGGCCGGGCCTTGTTCGGCGCCACCGCCGAACTGACCCGGCTGGCCGGATGGATGGCCTTCGACACCGGACAGCAGGAGGCGGCCCAGCGCTACTACATCCAGGCACTGCGCCTGGCCCGCGCCGCCGCCGACGTACCGCTGGGCGGATACGTACTGGCGTCGATGTCCCTGCAGGCCACCTACCGGGACTTCGCGGACGAGGGCGTGGACCTGGCGCAGGCCGCCGTGGAGCGGAACCGCGGCCTGGCCACCGCCCGCACCATGAGCTTCTTCCGGCTGGTGGAGGCGCGGGCGCACGCCAAGGCGGGCGACTCGCAGGCGGCCGGGTCGGCGCTGCGGGCGGCGGAGGGCTGGCTGGAGCGGGCGCGCGAGGGCGACCCCGACCCGAGCTGGCTGGGCTTCTACTCGTACGACCGGTTCGCCGCGGATGCGGCGGAATGCTACCGGGATCTGAAACTGCCCCGGCAGGTGCGACGGTTCACCGAGCAGGCCCTGTCCCGGCCGACGGAGGAGTACGTGCGCTCGCACGGGCTGCGCCTGGTGGTCAGCGCCGTCGCGGAGCTGGAGTCCGGCAACCTGGACGCGGCCTGCGCGGCGGGCACCCGGGCGGTGGAGGTCGCGGGACGGATCTCGTCGGCCCGCACCACCGAGTACGTACGGGACCTGCTGCACCGGCTGGAGCCGTACGGGGACGAGCCGCGGGTCGCCGAGCTGCGCGAGCGGGCCCGGCCGCTCCTGGTCACGCCCGCCTGACGGGCGGGCGGGGAGGGCGCCGGGGCGGTCGGGGACCCGGCGGGGGGGCCGGTTTTCGCCTGCTTCGTGGTGCCCCGGCGCTCGGCTGTCGGTGGCACGGTGCAGTATCAGGGGTGGGAGGTGGCGCGAGTGGGCAGCCTGGACTGCGATGTGCTGGTGATCGGCGGCGGGATCGTCGGCCTGTCGACCGCGCACGCCCTGTCGCGGCTCGCGCCCGGCACGCGCGTGGTGGTGCTGGAGAAGGAGGCGGGCCCGGCCCGCCACCAGACCGGCCGCAACAGCGGTGTGATCCACAGCGGGATCTACTACCGTCCGGGCTCGCTCAAGGCCCGGTTCGCGGTGCGCGGCGCGGCGGAAATGGTCAAGTTCTGCGCGGAGCACGACATTCCGCACGAGGTGACCGGGAAGCTGATCGTCGCGACGGAGCGGTCGGAGCTGCCCCGGCTGCACGCGCTGGTCCAGCGCGGCCGGGAGAACGGCATCCCGGTGCGGGAGCTGGGCCCGGCCCAGATCGCGGAGTACGAGCCGGAGGTCCGCGGCCTGGCCGCGATCCACGTCGGCACCACCGGCATCGTGGACTACGGGCGGGTGGCCGCACAGCTCGGCGAAGCCTCGGGGGCGGACGTGCTCTACGGGGAACGGGTGGAGCTGATCTCCCGGCGTCCCTCGGCGGTCGCGGTGCGCACCTCGTCGGGCCTGGTCGTACGGGCGAAGGCGCTGGTGAACTGCGCGGGGCTGCAGTGCGACCGGGTGGCCCGGCTGGCCGGTGACGAGCCGGGCATGCGGATCCTGCCGTTCCGGGGCGAGTACTACGACCTGGCGCGGCCCTCGCTGGTGCGGGGACTCGTCTATCCGGTGCCCGACCCGGCGTTCCCCTTCCTGGGGGTGCACCTCACCCGGGGCATCGGCGGCGGTGTGCACGTCGGACCGAACGCGGTGCCGGCGCTGGCCCGCGAGGGGTACGGCTGGTCGGTGGTCCGGCCGCGCGACGTGGCCTCCGAGGTGGCCTGGCCGGGTACGTGGGCGATGGCGCGGCGGCACTGGCGGTACGGCGCCGGGGAGATCCACCGCTCGCTGTCGAAGCGGGCCTTCACCGAGGCGGTGCGCAGGCTGCTGCCGGGGGTCGAGGAGGCGGATCTGCGGCCGGCGGTGGCGGGGGTGCGGGCGCAGGCGGTGCTGCGGGACGGGACGCTGGTGGACGACTTCCTGATCCGGGAGGCGCCACGGACGGTGCATGTGCTGAATGCGCCTTCGCCTGCGGCTACCGCTTCGCTGCCGATCGGGCGCGAAGTCGCCCGGAGGGTGCTCGGCGCGATGCGGGGCTGAGGCGGTGGTCCCCCGCCTGTACGGGGGGTGGTGTGCAGGGCGCGCCGTCTCGTAGGGCGGAACGTAGAATCGACGCACTGTGTCTGAGTCCCTGAACCCCCAGCCCAGCGCCGCCGGCGTGGAGCAGTCGAACCGCGTCGCGGACGTCGACATCGCCGACCTTCCCGTCGAGGCGCCCGAGGCGCCCCCGTACACGCCGCCCCGCTGGCGGACCGAGTCGCGGTTCGGGCCGGAGGGGCCCGCGCCCGACCCGGCCGGATCGCACCACGAGCGGCGGATCCGCAGCTTCCAGCCGCGGCGCAGCCGGGTGACCACCGGGCAGGAGGACGCCCTGCGGCGGCTCTGGACCACCTGGGGACTGGACATCGACGGCCGCTCGGTCATCGACCTCGAAGAACTGTTCGACGGGCTGCCCGTGGTGCTGGAGATCGGCTTCGGCATGGGCGAGGCCACCGCCCAGATGGCCGCCGACGACCCGGATACCGGCGTCCTGGCGGCCGACGTGCACACCCCCGGCCAGGGCAACCTGCTGGCCCTCGCCGAGCGGAACGGGCTCACCAACGTCCGCGTCGCCAACGGGGACGCGATCATCCTGCTCCGCGAGATGCTGCGGCCGGACTCCCTCGCCGGGATGCGGGTCTACTTCCCGGACCCGTGGCCCAAGAAGCGGCACCACAAGCGACGGCTGATCCAGCCCGAGTTCCTCTCGCTCGCCGCGACCCGCCTGGCGCCCGGTGCCGTGCTGCACTGCGCCACGGACTGGGAGCCGTACGCCGAGCAGATGCTCGAAGTGCTCAGCGCCCACCCGGACTTCGAGAACACGCAGGAGGACGGCGGCTTCGCACCGCGTCCGGCGTTCCGACCCCTGACCCGTTTCGAGGGACAGGGCCTCGACAAGGGGCACCTCGTACACGACCTGCTCTTCCGGCGCATCCCGAACGACGGGAACTGACCCCGACCGGGGAATCCCACGGCTCGTCACCGCACGTGTCAGAGCCGCTCGTTACTGTGATGGCGTGGAGGTCCGAGCGCTGGGCGGCGCGGCGGTCCGCGCCCTGCGTGCCGTCCGCGAGGTTCTCGCGCGCCCGTCGGGCACGGTCCGTACGTGCGCGTTCCTCGGCCTGCTCGCCGTTTCCGGGGCGGCCATCCTGGAACTGGTCCGGGAGGAGACCGGCACCCCCGGCTTCTTCGTCGGGCTGGGTCTCGCCCTGCTGCCGGTGCCGGTGCTCATGGCGGCGTTCCGGTGGCTGGGCCGGGTCACGCCCGGCCCCTGGCCGTACCTGCTGTACGCGTTCGGCTGGGGTGCCTGCGCCGCGGCGCTGATCGCCATACTGGCCAACAGCTTCGCGACGGAGTGGATAGCCGGCGCCACCACCGACCCCTCCGACGCCGACCAGCTCGGCTCGATCGCGATCGCCCCGGTGGTGGAGGAGTCCGCGAAGGCCGCGGCCCTGCTGCTGGTGTTCCTGTTCCGGAGACAGCGGCTGTGCGGCGTCGCGGACGGGATCGTGCTCGCCGGGTTCACCGCGACCGGCTTCGCCTTCACGGAGAACATCCTCTACCTGGGCAATGCCTTCGGCGAGGACCTCGGCAGCGGCATCGGCGTGCTGGACTCGCTGACCGCCGCGACCTTCTTCGTGCGGATCATGCTGTCGCCGTTCGCGCACCCGCTGTTCACGGTGCTCACCGGCATCGGCTTCGGCGCGGCCGCCCTGTGCACGCGCCGGTGGGGGCGGGTGGGGCTCCCCCTGGCCGGCCTGGCGCTCGCGATGGGTGTGCACGCGCTCTGGAACAGCTCCTCCGAGCTGGGCGAGTACGGCTTCTACGTGGTGTACGGCTCCGTGATGGTCCCGGCGTTCGGGCTGCTGGCCTGGGTGGCCCTGTGCGCCCGCCGACGCCGGCTGCGCACCGTGGGCAGCGAGTTGGCGGTGTACGCGGGAGCCGGCTGGCTGGCTCGCGCCGAGATCCCCGCGCTGGCCTCGATGCCGGCCCGGTCCCTGGCCCGCGCGCTGGCCCGGCGGGCGGGCGGCCGTACGGCGGGACGGGCGGTGGCCGTCTACCAGGCGGACGCGGCGGAGCTGGCGCTGCTGCGGCACCGCGCACGCCGCGGAGGTCCGGGACGGGTGCCGGAATTCGCCGAGCGTGAGCGGGAGTTGCTGGAGCGGATGTGGCTGCACCGGCCGGTGGCCGGTCCGGCGCTGGTCCGGGCGGCGGTGCTGGAGGAACTGGTGCCGGCGGAGGAGCCCGGCCGGCCGCCCGTCCGGCCCGTGGTGCTGCCCGTCGCTAGACGTTCAGGCCCCTGGCCTCCAGCCAGGAGAGCGGATCCGTCAGCGACCCCCCGGCCGTGCGCACTTCCAGGTGGAGATGGGCGCCGGTGACGTTGCCGGTCGCGCCGACCCGGCCGATGGTCTGGCCGGTGGTCACCGGGCCGGAGGTCACGGACATCGAGGAGAGGTGGCAGTACCAGATCTGGGTGCCGTCCGCGAGTTCGAGCACGATCCGGTAGCCGTAGGCGCCGGACCATCCCGCCGAGACGATCTTGCCGCCGTGCACCGCCTTGACCGGGGTGCCGGTCGGCGCGGCGAAGTCGAGGCCGGTGTGGTGCCCGGAGGACCACATGGAGCCGGAGTCGCCGTAGTGCGAGGTGAGCGTGTAGGAGGAGGTCGGCAGGGAGTAGGAGCCGGCGGCCGGTTTCGCGGCCTGCTCGGCCTCGGCCTTCTCCTCGGCGGCCTTCCGGGCGGCCTCGTCGGCGGCCTTCCTGGCCGCTTCCTCTGCCGTCTTGCGGGCGGCCTCGTCCGCCGCCTTCTGCGCGGCCTCCTGCTTGGCCTTCGCCTCCGCGGCGGCGGCGTCCTGGGCGGCGCGCTCGGCGGCGAGGAGTTCGGCGGCCGCGGCGGCGTCGTGCTGGGACTCGGCCTGCTGGAGTATGCGGTGGCGGAGGGCTTCGCCCGCGTCGGCGCCGGACCCGGCGAGCCGGTCGGCGGCGCCGTCGGCCTGCCGCGGGATGAACGGTGCGGGCCCGGCCTGTCGACCGCCGTGGTCCGTGCCACCTGTGCCGGCGCCCTCGCCCGCGTCCCGGAGGCCGGCCCGGTCGGCCATGTGGGCGACCTCGCCGGCCATCTCGCCGGCCATGTCGCCCGCCGCTTCGCCGACGGCGTCCAGCGAGGGCACGGATATCGCGACCTGGGGGCGGTCCTGGGCGGTGGCGATGCCGCTCGCGCCGACTGCGGCGATCACACCGACGCCCAGAACGGTGGAGCTGCGGGCCAGTCCGCCACGCTGGCGGTTCACCCGGTGGCGACCGCGGACCGGACGGGCGGAGTCCTCGGTGGGGTTCCATTCGCCCCAGGCACCGGCGGAGGGCTGCTCGGGGTTCTCGTTGCCTTCCACCGGGATGCACTCCTTCCGGCGCGCACGCGCACGGTGCCGCCTGATGCGACGGTTGGGACGACCGCGCTGCGTTATCGAACGGTAATAGACACGGGTGCATGATTCCAAGCTGTCGCGATTGATCGTTCTCGGCAATCAGCCACGCCCTGACGCGATTTGACGGGAACATTCCGCCCATACGCGGATGGAATCAGGGCATTCAGCCTCGATCTTCGATATGTTCCCGGCCATGAACAGCATATGACGCGCCATCAGGCGTGGTGCCGGAGAGCACTCCTGCGACTACTCACCGTGGTGGGCTTCCGTCGTCCCGGGTGACCGCCAGCAGCGCCATGTCGTCCGTCGCCCCGCGGCGCGTGTGCCGCCGTACGTCCGCACTGAGGGCGCCCAGCAGTTCCTCCGGCCCGGGGAAGGTCCGCCCGCGCATCCGCGCCTCAGGGTCGTAGAAGGAGCCCCGGGGATCCCGCGCCTCGGTCAGTCCGTCGGTGTAGAGCAGCAGCGTGGCCCCGGCCGGGAACTCCCACTCACCGGCCCGGTCGGGCCATCCCCCCAGCTCCCCCATGCCCAGCGGCAGCGCCGGCTCGTCCGGCGCCAGCCGCCGCACCTCCCCGCCCGGACACAGCAGCAGCGGTTCGGGATGGCCCCGGTTCACCGTCCGCAGCACGGCCGCCCCGTGCGGGATCTCGGCCAGCACACAGGTCGTGAACCCCTCCACCGCGTCCAGCGAGTTCCGCCGGGTGCCCTCCCGGGCCAGCGCCCGCTCCAGCCGCCGGGCCACCCCCTCCAGAGCGGGCTCCTGTTCGGCCGCCTCCCGGAACGCGCCGAGCACCACGGACACGGCCTCCACCGCGCCCAGCCCCTTTCCGCGTACGTCGCCCACCGCCAGGCGCACGCCGTACGGGGTCTCCTGGACGGCGTACAGGTCCCCGCCGATGAACGCGTCGGCCTCGGCGGCCTCGTAACGGGCGGCGATCCACAGCCCGCCGAGGCGCCCGGGCGGCACGGGCAGCAGCGCCCGCTGCGCGACCTCGGCGATCCCGCGGGCGGAGGCGAGCCGCTCTCCGCTCCGCCGGACCACCCGGTTGATCAGGACCGCCAGCGCGGAGACGGTGGCCACGGTGGCCAGGTCGGTGAGGGACTCCACTGCCCAGGGGTCGCCGTAGTACAGGTGGAGGCCGAGCACGGCGGCACAGGCGAGCACCCCGGTCAGGACGGTCGCGCGCAGGGAGAAGAGGGGGGCGGCGACCAGTGGGGCGGCGGAGAAGAACGGCGATCCGGTGTAGCTGGGCGGGGACAGCAGGTCGAAGAGCAGCCCGAGCACGATCAGCAGGGCGGGGAGCACGCGGACCAGCCGCCGCACCGGCCGGCTCCCGGCCCCGGCTCCGGCGTCACCACCCGCCACGGTCTCCTCCCATCACTCGGTCAAGGCTGGGGCCGCGGGAGGCCCGGCGGCGACCGGACGGGATCCGAACGAGTGATCACGGGAACGGCGAAGGTGCTGGAACACCCGGGAACACCCGGGAACGACGAAGGCCCGGATCCTGATGCTCACGCATCCGGATCCGGGCCTCGTACTGAGTAGCGGGGACAGGATTTGAACCTGCGACCTCTGGGTTATGAGCCCAGCGAGCTACCGAGCTGCTCCACCCCGCGTCGGTGAACACAAGCTTACGCCATCCGGGAGGCACTCGTCGCCAATTAACCTCCGGGTCCGGCCGCGCGGGCCTCCGGCACTACAGCTTGGCCAGGAAACCGGCCAGGTTCCGGGTCATCCGCTCGATCTGCTGCTCCACCGTCAGCGACTCCTCGAACCGGCCGCCCGGCTCCGGCTGCTTCTTCCCGCGCACGTAGAGGGAGCAGGCCATGTCGGTGCAGAGGTAGATGCCGACCGAGTTCCCCTCGCGCCCCTCCTTGCCGCTCTTGCGGGCGGTCATCAGCGAGACCCCGCTGCCGGGGTGGGTGGTCAGGCAGAGGGTGCACATGCTGCGGTGCAGGAAACCGCGCTTGACCGAGGGGAAGCGGAGCGTGAGGCCGATGAGCCGGCCCTCGTGCTCGGTGACGAGATAGCTGCGGTCGGGCGCGGACAGATCGCGCCAGCCCAGGAAGTCCAGATCCTCCCAGGGACGCTCGGCCAGGTCCCTGGGCATGGGCAGGCGGGCCGCCTCGCCCTTGGAACAGTTGACGAACGAGCTGCGGATCTCGGTCTCGGTCAGTGCCTTCATGACCACCACGCTAGGCTTCCTAGGACCCCTAGGCAATTGATTAATGACCCAAGGAAGATTCCCTCGGGAAGATTCCTCCGAGGAAGCGAGGTGTCCATGGCCGCACGGGCCGGACTCACACCCGACCGCATCGTCGAGGCGACGGCCGAGCTGGCGGACTCCGCCGGATTCGACCGGATCAGCGTCTCGGCGCTCGCCCGGCACTTCGGCGTCAGGGACGCCAGCCTCTACTCCCACGTCCGCGGCCTCCAGGACCTGCGGGAGCGGCTCGCCGTCCGCTGCGCGGCCGAGTTCGCCGACCGCCTCGGCGCCGCCCTGGCCGGCCGCTCGGGCCGGGACGCCCTGGCCGGGTTCGCCACCGCCTACCGCGACTACGCCGTACAGCACCCGGGCCGCTACGCCGCCACCCAGTTCCCGCTCGCCCCGGAGATCACCGCCGCGTCCCCGGGCCACCGCCTCATGATCGAGTACACGTACGCCCTCTTCCGCGCGTACGACCTCGCCGAACCGGACCTCACCGACGCGGTCCGCCTGCTCCGCAGCACCCTGCACGGCTTCGCCGCCCTGGAGGCCGCGGCGGCCTTCCGGGCGGCCCGCTCCCCCGACGCCTCCTGGCCGGCCGTGCTGGAGGCCCTGCACACCACCCTGGCCAACTGGCCCCGGCACGCCCGCGCCTGAACACCACGGCCGCACGAACGCGACGGCCCGAACGCGACAGCGCCCCGACCGGATCCCGGTCGGGGCGCTGTGCGAGCGGTAGGCCATGTCGGACTCGAACCGACAACCAATGGATTAAAAGTCCACTGCTCTGCCAATTGAGCTAATGGCCCTGGCGTGCTCTCCCCAGAGCATAGCCGGACACCGCCCGTCAGCCGATTGGGTATCGGCCGACGGGCGGCAGGTGTGTCAGAAGAGTTTGCGCGAACCGAGCTGGGCCGCGATCTTTCCGGTGGCCAGCAAGCCGCCCGAGCCGTTCCCCTTGTTGAAGAACAGCTCGCCCTTGGCATTGCGGGACACCAGATCCGGGATGAGGTCGCCATTGAGGTCGCCCACGCCGATGAAGAGGGTGCGTCCGTTGGCCCACCCGGTCCCGTTGACCTGGACCCGGGGCTTGAAGGTGCCGTTCCCGGCTCCGTCGAACCGCCACAGGGTGTTCGCGCCGTCCACGGCCATCAGGTCGCCCGATCCGTCACGGTTGACGTCGCCCGTGCCGAAGAGCTGCGGGTACTGCTTGAAGTTCCCGGCGAGCTTCACGCGCGGCTTGAACGCACCCGCGCCGTCGGCCGCGTACAGGTAGAGGTCACCGGTGCTCGCCTGCCGCGCGACCAGGTCGGGACGGCGGTCCCCGGTGACGTCACCGGGGAAGGTCAGGACGTCGTACTGGCCCCAGCCCGTGCCGAGCGGCTTCGACGGGGTGGACGTGGTGACGATCGTGCCGCACGCCGGGTGGTAGGAGCGGAGCTCACCGGCCGCGTTGCGGACCAGGATGTCGCCGCACCCGTCGCCGTTCAGGTCGCCGAACGGGACGAAGGTCGAGGTGCTCGGCCAGCCGGGGCTCGTCTGGGGGACTTCGAAGCCGGGGTATCCGGGGCTCCGGTGGAAGCCGAGCCTGTTCTTCTCGTCCAGCGAGACCAGGTCCCCGTGTCCGTCCTTGCCGAGGAAGTCGCGTCGGGGGCCACCGGCGTCGATGACGTTGAGCACGCCGGTGGAATTCAGGTCGGGGCCCTGTCCGTCCGCCGGCTTTCCGCTCAGCGTCCATGCGTAGGCGCCGTTCGGCACCAGTCGGCCCGCGCCGTCCTTGCCGTCCCAGGTCGTACGAACGGTGGCGCGCGCCTCGCCACCGGTGATCGTGCGGACCACCGCGCCGCCGGTCTTCTCCCTGATCGTCAGCGTCCAGGAAGAGGCGGTCTTGTTCAGGAACCAGGCACCCGACCAGGTCTTGGTGCCGACCACCGGGTCGAAGGAGCCCGGGGTGTCGCGGTCGATCGCTGCGATGCTGCTGCCGGCGACCGCCGCATTGACCACGTGGATGGCATGGGCCGCGTCGCGCCAGGCGATCCGGCCGGAATACCTGTCCACGGTCCAGCCGGTGCCCGGCACGGGGTTGGCGGGCTTGCCGATGTCCCGGGTTCCCGTGGCTCCGCGCAGGTCGGTGATCTTCACTGACCCGTCCTTCTCCCAGGCCACGAAGCCGTCGCCCAGGCGGGCGGTGTTGTGCGCGGGCAGCGGCACGTTCGCCCGGGTGCCCGTGTCGTAGACACCGGAGGCGCCGTCGCACTTCCAGTAGACCGAACTGGCCCACGCCTCCAGCACCTTGACATCGCAGTCGGCCACCTTCGCCGTGCGGACCACCTTGCCGTCGCGGACGTCCACGGCCTCCAGCTCACCGCCGGCGCCGGGCTTCTCCCGCCACACCCAGGCCCCCGACAGCGCGAACGTGGTCCCCGAGCCGGGGAGGGTGCGCACGGCCTTGCGCCGGTCGAGGTCGTAGACCGTGACCGGGCCGACCGCGTCCTTGGGGTCCGCGTAGGCGACGAACCGGCCCGACGCCTGGACGCCGCCCACCGCGGGAGGGAGGTACATCGTGCCGAAATTCTTGCCGCTCGGGTGCGAGACGTGGAGGAAGTGATCCCCTTCCCCGTAGACGAGCCGCCCGTCACCGACGGGTACGAGCGGGGTGCACGGGCGCCGCTCCTGCGTGCCGGAGAGGTTGCAGTTGCCGACGATCTGGCCTCGGTCCCTGCGCGGTCCCGTCTGCGGCGCACCCCCGGCGGGCAGGGAGTACTCGGTCAGCTTGGGCACGTCCGGGAGGTTGGGGTAGGCATCGGTGCTGTAGAGCCTGCCGTTGTCCATGGCCAGGCCGCCGATCTCCACGGTCACCGGCGGAAGATCGGCCCGCTGGACCAGGACGGCCCTGCCGTCGGCACCCCGCTCGACCGTCTGGACGGTGCGCTGGGTACCCGGACCCTTGAGCCCCGTGACCAGACGTCCGTCCTGCACCGCGGTCGGAGGGCTCGTCTCCTTGTCGGTGAGCACCCGGGGCGGGCTGCCGTCGAGCGGAAGCGCCTGGAGCTTCCCTCCTTCCGACATCAGGAGGTCGCCGCCCACCACGCCGTAAATCTTCCAGTTGAGGGTCGTGCTCTCGTAGGGGACGCGTTTCGCGTCCTGCTCGGCGAGGGAGCCCCTGGTGTCCCAGGCTTTGACGGCCTGCAGTTTCACCACGCCCGGGACGTACTCCCCAGCGAGGAGCCAGTCGCCCACCACGGTGCCCCAGGGGGCAGTACGGACGGTTCCGCTCCTGTCCACCCACCGCGATGCGCCCTTGACGCTCACCAGGGCTCCGTGCGTGTTGATCCCGTAGACGCTGACCTCACCTGCCGGAAGGCCGGTGACCTCCAGGTCCTTCAGCCGGCCGTTCTCCAGGGTGAGCCAGTGGAGTCTCGTCCCCTCCGCGCTCCCGGTCTTGGTGAGCACGGCTTCCCCGGACACCACCGGTTCTCGCCGGTTGCCGACGAAGCTGTGCCCTTCGGGGAGGGTGATCACCGACGTCGACCCGTCCCGCATGTCGCGGAAGGTCACCGTCCGGGTGTCGACGAAGGCGAGTGTCTCCGCACCGGCCGCACGGACGACGCCCTTCGGCAGGTTCGTCAGCCGGGTGCCCGTCTTCTCCCCGTACTTCGTCCATACGTACGCCTCGTGGTCGGCGCGCAGGAAGCCGGAGTTCGTTCCCACCCCGCTGTCCTGGTGCGGGTTGGCCCGGGTCTGGGCCGGGATCACGAGCTCCGCCGTCCCGGCCGGGCTCGCAGCCGGGGCCGCGGTGGCGGTGGCGGAGAGCGGAACGAGTGCCGTTCCCAGCGCGGCGAGCACCACGGCGGCAGCCGTCGTGTGACGCAGTCGGCTGTTCATCAGTAGACCCCCTTGTAAGTGCCGAAGCCGGTGGCGATCTTCGTGGTGGCCAGCAGGCCGCCCTTGCCGTCGCCGTTGTTGCGGAGCAGCTCACCGGCCGCGTTGCGGGAGACCAGGTCGGGCTTGGCGTCCCCGCTGATGTCGCCGACGCCGATCAGCTGCACCCGGCCGGCCGCCCAGCCCGCGCCGTTGACCTGGACCCGGGCCTTGAAGGTGCCGTTCCCGACGCCGTCGAAGCGCCACAGGGTGTTCGCACCGTCCACGGCGA
>NZ_JBFBGR010000060.1:0-24451 GCF_040684755.1 Streptomyces sp. NPDC089799
CGCTTTTATGGGGCGGTTTCTTGTTTCCCCGCGGGGCGCTGCCCGCGGGGGGGGGGGCGGCCCCCCCCCGGGGCCCCCGGCCACGCCGTTTTCATTTCCGGCACGGACGATCGACAAAATCGACGCCGAGAGTCTCTCTCCGCGGTGCGCAGAAACGGGGCGCATTTCCAACCCGAATTCACCTGCGTAGACGACCGGCCCCGAGCGGCGTGTTTGACGGTGGAGCGTGTGCGGCCACATTGGACGGGGTGAGAGAGTCCTCGAAGACTCCGGTCGCTACCGTCGGGGCCGGCATGCCGCCACGTGCGGCGCGGCCTGACGCGGCCGGTCCGCCGGCGGCAAGGAGCCGCCCGGCTCCCTGGCCCGCGACCACGAAACCCGCCCACCCGGCCGACGCTCTGCCCCGCCCCGGGCTCCTCGTCCTCGCCCGCTCCGATCAGAACGGGCGGCTGAGCGCGGTCGGCCGGACCGTACCACCGCGCCTGGAAGTGTTCCGGCAGGCCGGCGAACACCTGAGTCACAGGGGGAGAGGCTCGGCGTCCGGCGTCCGGTGCCGTGCCGCACCGCAAAGCCGGGGAGAGGGTCCGTGCAGTGGGGGCACCTCCCTCCGGCGGCCGGGAACGCAGCGGCGGACCCAACGTGACCCGGAACAGACGCCTTGGCGGTCATCCGTTGCGGGGGCTACCCCCACCACATCCCTGGGGGCAGGCGTGATCGCCCCCAGGGCTCTCCCCGGGCAGGCTGGATCCAGCGGAACATTCCGCTGGATTCGACCGATCCAGGAGGAGTTGACACATGCGCGAGCGGACGCAGACCGCGAGGTGGCGGCGGCTGACCGGGCGGCGGCAGGGCAGCCGGCGCACGATGGTGTCGGTGGCGGCTGCGGTGGCCGCCGGCGCACTGACGCTGGGGGCACTGGCACCACCGGTGGCCTCTGCCGTCGCCCGGCCGGACACCGTGCAGCACGAACTCGACACACTGGTGAGCGGGGACGGCCTGCCGGCCGCGCTCGCGACCGTCAAGGGGCGTGACGGCCGGGTCCGTTCGTACACCGCTGGGGTCGGCGACCTCGCCTCCGGCTCGAAGGTGCCCCGGGACGGGCAGGTGCGGGTGGGCAGCAACACCAAGACCTTCACCGCGGTGGTCGTGCTCCAACTGGTCGCGGAGGGGAAGATCGGCCTGGACGACCCGGTCGAGAAGCACCTCCCGGGTCTGCTCCACGGGAAGCGCATCGACGGCGCCCGCATCACGGTCCGCCGGCTCCTCCAGCACACCAGCGGGCTGCCCAACTACACCGAGTTCGACCTGCAGCCCGGCTACTACGAACCACGCGACCTGGTCGACATTGCCCTCAGGCACGAAGGCCACTTCCAGCCGGGCACGCAATGGGAGTACAGCAACACGAACTACGTGGTGGCCGGGCTGATCGTCCAGAAGGTCACGGGCCGGCCCTTCGCCAGGGAACTGGAGCGACGCATCATCCAGCCCCTGGGGCTGCGGCACACCTACTTCCCCGCACCCGGCGACACGAGCATCCGGGAGCCTCATCCGCACGGCTACTACCGTGAGTCTGCGGGCGGCCCGCTGAAGGACATCACAGAGCTGGACCCCTCGTGGGGCTGGGCTGCCGGTCAGCTGATCTCCACCAACTCCGACCTCAACCAGTTCTTCACCGCGCTCCTGGGCGGCCGCCTGCTGCCCGCGGCCCAGCTGGCGCAGATGCGCACCACCGTGCCGGCGGATGCCACCTTCGGGCCCGGCGCTCGCTACGGACTTGGCATCACGAGCTGGCCGCTGTCGTGCGGTGGCCTCTACTGGGGCCACGGGGGCAGCATTCCGGGCTACGAGACCCGGGGCGGGGTCACGGACGACGGTCGCGCGATCGCGGTCGCGGTGACCGCGCAGCCGGCCGACGAGGCGCCCCTGAAGCGGGTTGAACGACTCGTCGATGTGGCGCTGTGCCGCTGAGCTCGTCATTCGACCTCTTCTCCCTGCCGGGGCGGATGGGCGCACCTCCAGGCGGATCCCGCAGAGAGGAACGCTGCGCATCGCGCGGATGGGGCCGCGCCCGGCGTCCCGGTACGACGAGATGGCCGGTCTGCGGAAACGTCCTGAACGCTGCAGCCGGGCCGATGCCGCCGGGCCCGAAGTGATCAGCGACAGCGACAGCGGGCGCCTGGGCGGCAGGGCGAAGAAGGCCCCCGGCGTCAACCCCTGCGAGCAGATCGTCGGAGTCACGTCCAAGGGCTACAACGAGATCCGGAAGTTCACCCCCACCCACGTCCGGGTCGACCCGCACCGGATGCACCAGGAACTCGGCGACGCCGATGGCTCGGGTGCGAGGAGGATGCCATGCCGTGATTCAGCGTCGCCCGGGACGGTGACGTGCTTGAGGTGTCAAAGCGGCCCGGCTGCCCGGTCCGGCGAAAGCGACTTCGTCAACAGCCATACGGGCAAGGCTTGCTCCATTGATCGCCCAGGCACCTACGACGGATGTCTTCCGTGGCAGCACGGGCGGTGCTGCAATCGCGGCGGTCGCGATCCTCGCTCTCGCCACCGGCTGCGACTCCGGCACGCGGGCCCGACGAGCGGAAGACGGGCCACCTCGACTTCCTCGGCCTGGTCCTGTCCGAGGAACCGGCCGTCCACGACGACCGCCGCTCTGCTCGGTCCGGCGGGGGCCGGTAAGACGCACATCGCCGTCGCCCTCGCGGTCGCGGCCTGCCGGGACAGTCGCGAACGAGGCCGGCCACCAGCGCCCCGAACGAGCTGTTACCCGGCTCCTTCGTTTCCGGCAGACCAGGCACCGACACCATCGGCCACCACATGTGCAACGAGAAACAGGCGTCGCATCCCTGCCTCCACTGAACGACGCGCACTCTCAACAGCCAAAACCCAGCCATCAAGCTCGGAACAACAACGGGTTCTCATCGCGCCGAGCCGGGGATGGAGCCGGTTCACGCGGCCCCGCCGTCATGGTGCGGGTAGTCGGTGTAGCCCTCGGTGCCACCGCCGTAGAAGGTGTCGGGGTCCGGGGTCGCCAGCGGCAGGTCGTGGCGCATTCGCTTCACCAGGTCGGGGTTGGCGATGAACGGCCTGCCGAAGACGGCGAGATCGATGAGGTCGGAGGTGATGAGTTCTTCGGCGCGGGTGCGGTCGAGGCCGCCGGCCAGGAGGGTCGTTCCGTCGTAGGCGGCTCGGAATGTCTTGAGGAAGTTCTCGGGGATGTCAGCCGCGCTGCCCAGGTGGAGGTCCCGCTGAGGTGGACGTAGGCGATGTGGCGGCGGGTGAGTTCCGGGGTGAGGTAGGCGTACATGGCTTCGGCCTGGCCGTCGGCTGGCAGGTCGTTGGCGCGGGTGAACGGCGAGAGACGTACGGCGACCCGTTGCGCGCCGATGCGGTCGATGAGGGCGTCGAGGGCGTCGAGCGCTTCGAGGAGGAACCGGGCGCGATTCTCGGCGGAGCCGCCGTATCGGTCGGTGCGATCGTTGACGTGCGGGTTGAGGAACTGTTCGAAGAGGAAGCCGTGGGCGCCGTGCAGCTCGACTCCGTCGAAGCCGGCCTGGATCGCGCGGGCCGCCGCGTCGGCGAAGTCGGCCGTCAGGCGGGGGATCTCGTCGGTCCCGAGAGCCCGGGGCCTGCTCGCGTCGAGGAATCCGACTCCCTGGACCCAGGCGTGGGCCTGGGCCTGCAGGGTGCTGGGGCCTACCGGTGCCGCTCCGGCAGGCTGGAGGGAGGTGTGGGACATCCGTCCCACGTGCCACAGCTGCGCGAAGATCCGTCCGCCCGCGTCGTGCACTGCGTCGGTGACGGTGGCCCAGCAGGCCTTCTGCCGGTCCGTCCACAGGCCCGGCACGTCGGAGTAGCCCTGGGCCTGGGGTGAGACGAAGACGCCTTCGGTGATGATCAGTCCCGCGCCGGCCCGCTGGCGGTAGTACTCGACGGTGTCGGGGCCGGGGACGTGGTCGGGGCGGCGGGCGCGGGTCATCGGTGCCATGACGACACGGTTGTTGAGGGTGGTGGAGGGCAGCGAGTAGGGCTCGAAGAGGTTCTTCATGGGTGTCGTTCCTGGTCGGGGACGGGTGACGTGGCGCCGGTGAAAGGGGCCGCCGGTCTCGGGCGGGATGGCCGGGGCACACCGGTGGACGTCAGGACGGATGCGGGGCCCGTTCAGGCCGCAGGGGTGCTGCCCTGGGCCTCGATGGCGAGGTCCTGCCAGTCGGCCCAGGTCTTGAGGCGGTCGGCGTAGACCTGCGGGAGCATGTCGTTGCCCTGGGTGCCGAAGAAGACGCGCAGCGGGGGGTTGTCGGAGTCGACGACCTTGAGGAGCGCGGCGCCCGCGGCGGCTGGGCTGCCGAAGTCGAGGGTCTGCATGAACGCGCCCAGTGCTTCGCGCACGCCTTCGTAGACCGGGAGCGGGTCGGCAGAGACGGCGGAGGAGCCGCCCCAGTCGGTGGCGTAGGCGCCGGGCTCGACCAGGGTGACCTTGATCCCGAGGCCGGAGACCTCCTGGGCCAGGGACTGCGGCCACCTTGTCCCCGCGGGACAGGGCTGCTTCGACGAACTGGCGGCCGAAGCCTCGGGAGGAGCCGGTGACGAACCGCCCGGGGTGGGGCTGCGGCCTGGAGCGGCTGGGCACTGCCGGATTCCATCTGATCGCCGAGGGGACCTGCTGGCTGCGCGTGGCCGAGCAGCCGCCACGCCAGTTGGTGCCCGGGGACGTCGTCCTGCTCCCGCAGGGCGAGCCCCATCACCTGGCCGGCAGCCCGGAGCAGGCGGCCGTGCCGTACGCGGAGCTGGAGGCCGCCCACCCGGTCGGCCGCGACGGCATCCTGGACCTCGGCGGCCACGGCCCGGTCGTACGCATCGTCTGCGGCAAGTTCGACTACGACCACGACGCCTCGCAACACCCGGTCCTGTCCGCCCTGCCCACGGTGATCCATGTCCCCGGCATGAGCGCCGACCCCGAACTCCAGGGAATCATCCGGCTCCTGGCCGTCGAGAGCACGCAGGAGCGGCCCGGCTCGCGGGCCGTCGCCGCCCGACTGACCGACGTCCTGTTCGTCCAGGTCATCCGCGCCTGGCTCGACACCGCGGACACCGACCCGCAATCCGCCCCACAGTCCTGGCTGACGGCGCTGCGCGACCCGCGCATCGGTGCCGCGCTCTCCCTCATGCACGAGAGGCCACAGCAACCCTGGACCGTGGAATCCCTCGCACACGACGTGGCGATGTCCCGCCCGGCCTTCGCCCGGCAGTTCAAGCAGCTGGTCGGCGTGTCACCGCTGGCCTATCTCTCCCGAGTGCGGATCACCCTGGCCGCCCGGCTGCTGCGCGACACCAACCGGCTGGTCTCCGACATCGGCGAGGCGGTCGGCTACACCTCGGAGTTCACTTTCTCCCGGGCCTTCGCCCGCGAACGCGGCCTCCCGCCCGGCCGCTACCGCAGAGAAGCAATCGCACAGCCGGCGGGAACCTGATCCGATTGACCCGGTGGCTGTCTCTTCCCCAGCGGCCCCTCGGCGCGTCAACGTGATCCAGCCCGGTGTGACCCGTACCGAGGGGGTGGGGCAAGCCCTACCCCCGGTGTCCAGGTAGCAGGCTGGGGCGCAGCCATGCAAAACCGGGATCGTAGACCCATGACTGAGGCATCTTCACTTCTCACCGTCCCGCAAGCGTCCACCGTGCCCGTTGTCCACCGGTTCCGCCGGGAGATGGGGTACCTCTTGTCCGGACTGCCCCTCGGGGTGGCGGGGTTCACCCTCGCGGTGACCGGATTCGCCCTCGGGGTGTCCACTCTCGTGGTCTGGATCGGACTGCCGATCCTGGCCGGGACTCTGCGTGCGGTCCGGGCCCTGGCCGACATGGAACGCCGGAGGGTGACGGCCGTCACGGGCCGACCGTTGCCGTCGCAGCACCCCCGGCAGGTCGGCACGGGATGGGCCGGGGCGCTGCGCGCGGTGCGCGAACCGCAGTCCTGGCGCGACCTGGCCTGTCTGGTCGTCGCCTTTCCGTTCCAGGTCACCACGTTCAGCGTGGCGCTGACGTGGACCCTCGGCGGTGTCGGCGAGCTGTTCTACGGCGCCTGGTCGTGGTCCCTGCCCCAGGGGCCGGACGACCAGGGACTGGTGGAGCTGATATTCGGCAGCTCCTCGCGGGCGGCCGACATCGGCTTCAACACCGCACTTGGGATATTCATGTTGGCCACCGCAGTCCCGGTGGTCCACGGGCTGACCGCGATGCAGACCCGGCTGGCCTGCGGCCTGCTGACCGACCGGGCCGCGTAGCCATGCAGTGGTGGGAACCCGCCGGGCGGAGCGGTCGGAGACGAGTCCGGCGATCGCGAGGTGGGGCTCGGCGTAGGTCTCGCGGCAGCCGGTGAACCGTTGTAGCGGGCGCCACTGCTTGAACTCGGCGTTGGTGTGCTCCACGTGGATCCGGGCAGAGGACTGGCGGTGCCGCTGCTCGCGCCAGACGTGGTGCTCGCCCAGCGGCGCGTCGTCCTTCGGTTTCCTCGGCGGGGCGCAGACCTGGGCGGGGAACTCATTGGCCAGGTCCCGATAGCCCTCGTTGACCTCGGCCTTCACTTGCGGGTGGAGGCGGAACTGCTCGGCGATGCCCTCGGTGCGCACGGCGGTCTGCTCGTGCATCCGGCCTGGCCTGATCACCCCGCTGAACAGCGTCCGCCCCTGGCTGTCGCTGAACGTGGTGGTCTTGATGGTGTTCTGCTTCTTCTTGCCGGACACGAACGCCCTGCGACCGGGGCGGCGGACCTCCCGGACCGCTGCGGACACGGTGGAGCGGTCCACGCCGTACAACTCGGCCAGCGCGGCATGCGGCAGCCCCAGCCGCAGGTGGACCAGCGTGACCAGGAGCCGGTCGGGGAACACCAACCGCCGTTCGGGCCCAGCGCCGGCTGTCCGCCTGCGGTCCCTACCGCGCCGCTCGTGGAGCGCCGACTCCCGGAACGCACTTCGGGGCGATTTCTTCGAGCAACTGGCCGAGGTGTGCGCGGGAGATGCCGGACAGGGCAGGATGGCAGCAGGCCATACGGGCCCAGGTCAGCTCCACACCTCACCCAACCCGTACGGCCCCTCGTATGTCACCGCCCGACCGGGGATTACCCTCGCCGTACCCCTGTTGTTACCGGCGCGCGCCCAGCACATCGAGGTAGTGCCGGTTGTGCATCACGCCCAGGATGTTCCCGAAGGGATCGGTCACGGAGGCGGTGACGAACCCCACGCCCCGCTCCGTGAGCGGTTCGTACTCCTTCGCCCCCAGGGACAGCAGCCTTCCGAGAGCCGCGTTCACATCATCGACATGCCAGTACACGACAGCACCGCCTGCCCCGGTCCCCGAGCCGGTGGGCGCGTAGCGCTTGTCGATCAGCCCCAGTTCGTGCTGGTAGTCCCCGAGACGGAACTCGGCGTACCCCGGCCGCTCGAAGTAGGGCTCCACACCGAGCAGTTCTGTGTACCAGTTCTTCGCTGCCGACAGATCAGCGGCCCAGAAACTGATGGTGGCAAGACCTCGCAGCATGGATGTTTCCCTTCCTTCCCGCCGCGGATACCGCATCCCGGCCGATGCCGTGACTGTAGGCGCTGATTAGGTCAGATTCTGTCCTTATTGCGGAATGAGTCTCGGCGAGCTGGCGCCGGTCCGCACGACCGCGGGCTGGTCGCCGTCAGGCGGCCTCCGGGCCAAGGCGCCTCGCCTGAGGCGACCCTGGGCAAGCCCATCATGAGGAGGGCTTGCCCAGGCACTGCGGCTCCGGGCCGTCCCGTCCCGGGCGCAGCCCGTCGGCGTAGATCCGGGCCCGGACCCCGGGCTCACCGGGATCTCGACGCATGGGGGCGGTGCCCGAGGTCGCCCAGCGCTCTTCCAGCGTGGCCATGACGGCCCGGATGGTGTCCTCGACCCCGCCGGTGATGTCCAGCACCACCAGGCCGGGCGGCGCACAGCAGGTCAACGTCTTTCGGTCATGTTCATGACCTCGGAGGCGGCTCGCTCGACCCCACGCCTGACACGAAGTGAAGGTCCGCTGGGAACCAGCTGCCGCACCCATGGACTTCGTCCGGATGAAGCTGTGTACTGAAGGAACTGGAGTGTTGTTCCGAGGCCGGAAGGGCGCGACTTACCCCTGAGGGCTGCTCCGATTTGTGATGATCGCCTTTACCTCCTCGGCGAGGCGTGGATCTCGCGCTATCTGATCATGATATGCGACGGGAAAATTCCCTCGCCTCGACCCTCAAAGTCCTCATCTGTAGCCGCTGGCGCATGCCATGAGATGACCTCCTGATGATGGCAGGCGGAAGGCTGCCTCCCGCACAGCTTCCTGTGATGCCAGAGTTCGCTGATGAAGTTGCAGAAGGGGGTGACGGGTGTCCCGCCGGGCTTGCCGGGCCGGTTCATCCGGAAGCGAACGCTGATGGCAAAATCGGAAGCTCCGGTTTCTCGCTGGCGAGGCGTCGTTGCGCGGCGAACGAGTGGTCCACAGAAAGTAATCGGTTTCGGACAGTCGGGTCAATTGAGACTGGAACTTATCGGCCAACATCAAACCCCTTCAACAGGTTCGACGTGCAAGGATCGGCGCTTCCACTGAAGGGGGGATTCGAGTTGTTCGGAAACCCTGGGTATCGGATTATCGTCCCTGCTGATCGGTGACGGATTGGCCGATTTTGCCATCAATGTTGGCCGCCACCCGATCTGCGCCAAGACAGCACTTGCCACTAGGCCATTGTCCGATGGGACCAGTCCGTACCAAGGGGTCCGCCCGGGCGCGCCCGATCGCCGGGCATGCGCGGCGCCGCTTGTCAACACGCCCACCCTCACGTTCGCCCAACCAACTGAAGGGCATCATGGGAATTGCAGCGAAGGCCACCACAGCAGGAGTGCTGGCCGCATTCGTAGTCGCCGGACTCGTCACCCCGCAGGCCGCCTCGGCAGACTCCCCTTCCTCGACCGGTGCCGGTACGCTCGGAACCTTATCCGCGCAGGAGGTCGGGGCAGCCAAGGCCGCCGGCGACGACCGGAACGACAAATCCAAGGACGGCTGGGGCGGCAGAAACGCCACCGCCGCCGAACTCAAGGCGAAAGACGCGTACATGACGGCGCATAAACCGAAGGCCGTGACGTCCGCGACCAGCAATATGCTCCCGAACACCCATCAGGGCCAGTGGTACAACAACTACTGCGGGCCCGCCACGCTGGTGATGGCCTTGGGCATGCGCGGTATCTGGAACCACGACCAGGGGACCTTCGCCCGCTGGATCGGGATCACGCCGAACAACGGCGGTACCGGCGTGGACGCGATGGGCAAGCAGCTGAACGACGAGGCGGGCGGGTTCCCCTATGTCAGGATCAACCTGCCCTACACCCCGAACAGCACGCACGTCGCCGAATTCAAGAACCGCCTCATAGGCGACACCAATGCCGGAGCCTCCCTGGTCGGCAACGCAATGGAGGTCCACAACGGCCCGCACCTCGTCGGCCACCCCAACAACAGCTCGACGATCTATCACTGGTTCCCGTTCCAGGGCTACGACGGGGACTGGGCGGCCTACCTGGACTCGGCAACCACCGTGTGGTCCAGCGTGCCCTCACGGAGCGGAATGCCCAACGCCACCCTCGTGACGATCATGGGCGGCCGTGGCTACAACTGGTAGGAAACTGCTGATCGCAGCGGTAGGCGTGGCGCTGGCGAGCACCTTCGGGTGCTCGCCGGCACCACGCACTTCCGAGGCGACGGCAGGGTCTCCTACCCCGAGCAGCGCAGCACCCTCCCAGCCGTCCGTTTCCGTGCCCCCGGCCGATTCCGGCAAGCCGTTCTGCAAGGTGGACACCCCAGCCGCCTGGAAGCAGGCCCAGACCGACGGCATGCTCCAGGCGGAGCAGGGCGAGTCTTTGGACCCGATGGCCGTGGCGCCCGACGGCTCCTCAGTGATCGCCGCCAGCAAGCGCGACGGCCGTGCGACCTTGGTCTGGTTGCGTGACCAGGGTCGCAAGCGCACCACGATCTACACCCCTCCCAACTCCGGCCAGGGTGGCCTCGGCCTGGCTGATTTCGACGGCCGCTGGCTGGTCTTCAACGTCCTGGCCTCAAACGATGTCGGCTCCAAGTGGGAGCTGTTCGCCTGGGACTCCCAGGCCGGCGGAGCCCCCAAGAGCATCGCCAAGACCCAGATCGGCCCCGACGGGAACCCGGTGCCCGGCCCGTTCATGCTGCCCTGGGTCAACAACGGTAAGGCGACCTGGGTCCAGGGAGTGAGCGACGGGACCAAGGACCAGAAACTCACCGACGTCCAGCGGCAGGTCCATCTCTACGATCTCACCTCGGCGACCGACAAGATCGTGCACACCGGGCGCATGGCACCCTCGTTCTTCGCCGGAGACACGCTGGTCTGGCCAGAGGCATTCGCCATCGACACCCCCACGAAGCTCGCTGCGGTTACCGCGCAGGGCACGCCGAGCAGCCTCCCCGCGGCGCTGGCCGCCGCTGACGGCTCACCGGCCGCGGCGAGCGACGGGACCACCTGGGCGTGGACCGGAGCAGGCCACAAGAATCTGTACGCCTGGAGGGCCGGATGGCCGACGCCGGTCATGGTGGTCGAGGGGGGTGCCATCGACTGGGTCCATGTCGCCGGAGATGTGATCACCTGGACCGATCCCACTGCGACTTGGGCCGCCGACCTGCGCGGACGCGCGTACACACAGATGACACCGCAGTACGGCGGAACCAACAGCCACGGGACCGCCGTCGTCGTCTCCTATCCGGGACCAGACAAACGATCAGTCAGCTATGTGTTCACCAGCGCAGGCCTCGCCCCGCTTTCCTGCCCGCAATAAGGGCATCTGCCTCATAGGTGCCGGCGGCCCGCTCCGCGGGGAACAGCCGAAGAAGTCCCCGTCGACGAGCAGCGAGAATCCCGGCCGCGGGCCTGTGGCCGGAGCTCCGGTGCGGTCGTGGACCGTGCGAGTCAGGGCAGACAGCAGGGGGGAGGGTGCCGCCGCCTGAGAAGGTGCAGGCCGTCCTGGCCCCGGTCGACCTGGTGTGGGCGCGGCTGGACCGTCCGGCCGCCCGCCGCCTGGTGGAGGCCGCCGCCCTGAGCGAGCTGACCCGGGTGGAGGGATTCGCGGGCCGCACGGACGCCCCTCAGGTGCTCGCCGACCGGCTCGTCCGGCGCCGGGACACCAACGACCGCCATGGTGGCGGTCGTTGGTGCATCGGAAGGATGCACCGGGCGACTGGTGGCCCGAGGGCAAAGACGTGTTCCAGCTTCTGTGGTGCCCCAACGTGCACTGGGATCCGCCGGCTCCGCACGCCGACGTCAGCCCGGTCGCGGAGATCCGCTGGCGCAACAGCGCGGACCTGACGCGCATCCTTGCGTCGCCCCCGCTGCCCGTACGTCAGGAGGACCCGGACTTCGGATACACGCCGGCGCCGTGCATGCTCACCCCGGTACCCCTCGTCGACTTCCCCTACCCGCAGACCTTGCCGGACAAAGATCTCGTCAAGGCCGTTCGGGAGTACGTGGAGGCGACCGGGGACGGCGGCGATGTCATCACCAAGGTGTCCGGGATCAAGTTCGGTGGGTGGCGCACCTGGCACCTGACCGACCCTTACGACATCCTCTGCCTGACCTGCGGCGCCCCGTGCCGCCTGCTGTTCACCGTGGCCAGCGACGACACCACCGCAATCACGGTGGGCAGGTGGGGCGACTTCCGGATCTTTGCCTACCCGGCCGGGGAAGGGCACGGCTACACCTTCGACCTGCACTGAATCCACCCTCGCGGGGGCCGTGAAGAGGTGCAGAGAAGGCGGCAGGCGGCGCACGGTCCGGTCGTGACCGGCGCTGGCCGGCCCGCCGGCCGGCCCAGCGCCTGGCCCTGCGGGACGACGATGGCCCCGGGCAGAGTTGGGGCCCGGGCGTCGTGGTCCCTGCAACGCAGGGGACGGGTCAGTCCGAAGTGATGCCGGTGAGGACGGCGAGAACGGCGAGACGGATGCGGTTGTCCCGGCCCGTCTTCGCCATCAGGCTGGCCACGTGCGTCTTCACCGTGGTGACCCCGAGATGCAGCCGGTCGGCGATCTCCTTGTTGGACAGGCCCCCGCCGAGCAGTCCGAGTACCTCCCGCTCGCGCGGGGTAATGGCCGGCACCGGGATGTCCGCAGGGGTGTCCGAGGGGGAACGGGTGCGGAGGGCGTGCGCGACGAGGCGGTCAAGAACCTCCCGGCTGAAGGGGGCCTCACCGCCGGCCGCCCGGCGTACGGCTCCCAGGATTTCGGCTGGTGGGGTGTCCTTGACGAGAAAGCCGCAGGCTCCGGCCGCGAGCACCGGATACAGATGGTCGTCGTCGTCGAACGTGGTGAGGGCGACCACCCGGGTGGCAGGGCGCGCGGCCAGGATGCGGCGGGTGGCCGTGATGCCGTCCATGCCGGGCATCCGCAGGTCCATGAGGACGACGTCGGGAGCAAGGCGTTCAGCCAGTCGCACCGCCTCCGCCCCATTGTCCGCCTCGCCCTGGATCTCGATGTCCTGAGTCTGCTCGAAGAGCATCCGCAATCCCATGCGGACAAGCTGCTGGTCGTCGACGACGAGGATACGGATCACAGTCGGGGCTCCACGTCGTTTGCGGAGAGAGGCAGTTCGGCCGTGAGTCGCCAGCCGTCGGCCGCGGGGCCCGCGTCCAGTCGGCCGCTGAGCAGGTCCACCCGCTCGCGCATGCCGATCAAGCCGTGGCCGGAAGGGCGCGCCGCCGGCGGTCGGGCCCTTCCGGCCCCGTCATCCTGGATCGTCACGTGTATGGCGTCATCGGCCACTCGCACGGTCAGCTCGGCGTGTGCGCCGGGCCCACCGTGCTTGGCCACGTTGGCCAGGCCCTCCTGGGCCAGGCGGAGGACCGCGAGACCACGTACCGCGTCGAGCCGAGCGACACCGGGATCCACGGAAGCCGTCACGGTCAGGCCGGTCTGACGGATGTGTTCCACCACCGACTCCAGTGCCGCCGGCAGTGCCCCGGGCGTGACCAGGCTGCCGATGTCCGGACCGGTCCGGTTCGGGGCGCGCAGTACGGCCACCAGGCGCCGCAGATCCGTCAGTGCCGCGCCGGCACTGGAGTGCAGGTCGTCGAGGACGTCGGTGATCCGCGGATCCGGGGTGCTGGTGGCGGCGATGACATGCCGGGCGACACCCACGCGCAGCACCATGGAGGAAACATGGTGGGCGACGAGGTCGTGCAGCTCCCGTGCGATGGCGGTACGCTCCGCCGCGCGGCCGGCCAGGAGCCGTTGCTCCGCACGGAGTTCCTGCTGCTGCGCATACTCCCGCGCGCGAAGTGCGGCATCGCGGGTCACACGTACGTACGCGCCCATGAGCAGCGGCACCCCTGCGACGATGCACATCTTGTAGACCACCGGCAGAAGACCCCCGGGCAGCTCTTCGAAGCGGTTTACGGCGACGGCGAGCGCCAGTGCTGCCGTCCCGGCGGCGAGGCGGCGTCCGGACCGCTGCACCGCCAGCTCGAAGAGCGTGACGGCGGCCAGCACCTTCAACGAGGAAACGGTGCCCGAGCCCAGCGCGTGTGCGGCGACGAGCAGACCCGACTGCGCCAGGAGCGCGCCGAACACCCACTTGCCCGCGACCAGGCACAGCACCAGCCCGGCTGCAGCGAAGCCCCAGTCGCGCACCCCGGAGGGCCGCTGCAAGAGCAGCGAGTACCCGACCAGTACGCCGGCAAGCACCAGGATCCGTATGGTGGCGAATCTTCTGTCGAATGCCGGTTCGATCCAAGGTCGGTTCACGCCACCCACGATAGGCGGGTGCCCGTGGGCCCGGGGTCCTGCCATGGGAGGAGGCCACCTCCTCCCACCGGCCGTGATGTCCGCCCTGCGGACGGAGTTGCCAACCCGGGACGGGCCACGAGGATGATCGTCATGGATAGCAACGTGCATACGGACACCATTGCCGACGCGGACGCTGAATCCGCCGCCGTGGGGCGGCGGTCCCTCCTCGGCGGTGCTGCGGCCGCTCTGGGGCTGGGGAGCGTGGCCTTCGGCACCCCCGCCCACGCGGCCGGAGCCCGGTCGGGGGCCCGCCCCAAGGGCGGCCGCTTCCAAGGAAAGTCGGTGCTCATCACCGGTGCCACATCGGGCATCGGCAGGGCCACGGCGAAGGCGTTCGCCGCGGAAGGAGCCCGCGTCGGGTTCTGCGGCAGGCGGGCCGAGTTGGGGCGCCAACTGGAACGGGAGATCCAGGACGCGGGCGGCGAAGCCACGTACGTCCAGGCCGACGTACGCGTGGACGCCCAGGTGCGCGCCTTCGTCGACCGGGTCGCGAGCCGCTACGGCGGCATCGACGTGGCCTTCAACAACGCAGGCATCGGCGGCGGCAAACCGCCCCACGAGATGAGCGTCGAGGAATGGGACGACGTCCAGGCCACCAACGCCCGAGGAGTGTTCCTCGCGATCAAGTACGAGATTCCGCACATGCTCGAGGCGCAGCGCGGCGTCATCATCTGCACCTCCTCGTCAGCGGCCGAACAGGCGCGGCCGAACGGCGCCGCGTACACCGCGAGCAAGCGGGCGGTGCAGGGCCTGGTGAAGTCCGCGGCGCTCGCCTACGGACCCAGGGGGATCAGGATTAACGCCCTGCTGCCCGGCACCACCGACACCCCCTTCGTTCGCCCGCCGGGAATCTCGGACGCGGACTGGGTGAGGTACAAGCAGGCGTGGGGGCCGCTCAACGTCGACGGTCTCGAACGGATGGCCGACGCCGAGGAGATCGCGCGCGCCGTGCTCGGGCTCGCCTCCGACGACTTCCCGTACATGACCGGTGCGTCCATCACCGTGGACGGCGGGAGCACCGCCGGCCGGAAGATGGTCCAGCCGAACACCACCTGAAGCGCGGCGCCACCCCGGTGAACCGTGCGCGCCCTCCGTCACACTCCATGGCCCTCGTCCTCCCCGTCCCCCGAGGTACTGCACATGCGCATCCGACTCGTCATGGGTCTTGCCCTCCTGTCCACCGGCGCCCTCGCCGGCGCGTTCGGCTACGGCGCGGCCAACCTCCTCCCCACGTTCGACGCGGTGCCGCTCCAGATGCGGCTGTCCTTCCACACCCGGCTGATGGAGATGAACGGGATCACCATGCAGGGGGCGATGGCGCTGTCCGCGCTCAGCTCCGCAACGCTGGCCGTCATGAGCTGCGGCACCCCGCGGCGACTGGCCGGCGGAGCCGGGCTGCTGGTACTGGTGTCCTTCCTGATAACCCGGCTCGGCAACGTTCCCATCAAAGGCCGGATCAAGGAGTGGGCCGTCACTTCGGCGCCCCTCGACCACGCGGAGGTCCTGGACCGCTGGGAGGCGTTCAACTAGCCCGCACGGCACCGCGTTCGCCGCCTTCACGCTGCTGATCCTGCTGGCCCTGCGCCGCCGGGGCGCCGGCGACGCGCCGAACTGCCCGGCGCTGGAGCGGTAGGCCGAAGTCTCACTCAGTGGCCGGAGGCGATCAGTGACGGGGTGAGGGTGTATCCGGGGTGCTATGACGAGGGGGGCAGGCGGCGGGCCGGATGCGGATGCGGATGCGGATGCGGGTGCTGGTGGGCGGCCGGTACCGGCCTGGTCCCGCCGGCGGATGCCGGGCCGAACCGGTGGCCGCGGGCGGTGGCCGAGGGCGGTGGTGGAAGCCGCTGACCCCGAGGTCGTCCACGCAGCGCTGCCGTGTGCGGTGGGTGCGGGGTGGGCGGCGGAGCGGCTGACCGAGGCCCTCGGCGTCCCGCTTCCCCGATGCCGCCCGCGGGTGACCGCCTCGGCGGTCGGCCGACTCGTTCGTGCCGGTCTGCTGGTCTGCTGGTCTACCTCGGCGGGGATATGGATTTTCCCGGATGTCCACCCCGATCAGGCCGCGGCCCCGGGCCGGCGCCGGGACCGGTCCGCGCTCCGGGACGGGCATGTGCCGCTCGGCACCGATCAGGCCGCGCGCCGGCCCGGGGCGCGCCGCGTCGTGTCGACGCCGTCGAGCGCGCGGGCCAGTCACCTCAAGAACAACCAGACCCTGCTCTTCGGCACCCGCGACAAGATCAACCTCTGGATGCAGGACCATCCGGAGGACTACCGCTGAGACTCCGGCCCGCGCCCCGCCGACTTCAGTCGAAGATTTCCAGGAGGTCCGGCCAGGAGCCGTTGTTGTCGTCAGCGGTGCGGCGGGGTCGCGTCGGGCGCGGCTCCGGGTAGGTCTCCGCCGCGGCCCTCGCGCGGACGATGTCCGGCCCGCCGCACGCCGCGACCGCGAACGCGCCGAAAACCTTGGCGAACGCAGCCGGGTCGCGGAACTCCACGCCGTACGCCCGCCCGTCCAGCAGCGGCACCCACACCACCCGCTCGGACCGTGTCCATTCCGGTACCGGCTCGCCGCCGTCCGCGGTCGACCGCCCCTCCAGCCACAGCCGTGCCACGTGCAGCAGGTTCACCTTCTCCATCGGCAGCCGCTTGCGCCGCACCCGGAGTTCATGTGTCGTCAGCGTGACCCGCTGCTCCTTCTTCGGGTACCAGACGACGCCGATCCCGAACGGCACCCACAGCAGGATCCCGATCATGGGCCAGACCAGCGCGTCGCCCCACGACCGGAGCAGCCCGCCGTCGAGCAGGGACAGGACCCCGAAGAACAGAACCCACTTCGCCGTCATCCGCCAGAACCCGCTGCTCTGCCGATACAGCACCCGCTGCTTCTCCGTCATCGCCATGCCCGTACGCTATCCGCCCGCCCGGCAGCTCTCCTCGGGCGACCTTCGGTGAGCTGCGCGGGCGAGTGGCCTCCGGGGGCGCCAGGTCCGAAGTCCGCGAGGTCGACCGCGCTGCCCGAGGGCACGAAACAGGTGGACTCGTGACGTGCGGTTGCCGGAGCGCCTGGCATCGCAGGTCGCTGTTGGACGGGGTCCGCGTAGGCTCGCGGGGTGCATTCTCATCTGAGCTTCGAGAACCCTCCCGCGCTGCCTCACGAGGTGGTGGTCGAGACGCTGGAGCGTGCTCTGCGTGACCGCTCGGCGGAAAGTGAGGCCGCCGAAGTCCTGGTCGGGACCGCGTTGAACGACGACGACGCGGATTTCGTCGAGCACTGGTGCGTGCAGGTGGGGATGCGGGCTGTGTCGGGGAGTCCGTTGCTCGGGCTGGCCGGCCTGTGCCTGGGACACACCGCTCGACGCTTTGGGCGCCTCAGCGATGAAGCCCTCGCGCTGGCGCAGTCGCTTTCGGCGCGGGCCGAGACTGACCCGGCGGACGTGGACGGCCGTGCCGTCGACGGTTACGACGACGTCCGGAGCTTTCTGCACCTGTGGTGACGCCGTCTGCCGCCGTGGCAGGTCAGGCGGCGTTGGCCCTGCTCACCAGGGCCTTGAGGTCGTTGTCGGTGTGTTCTTGTCCCGCCGGACGATGCAGCGGCGGATCATGCTGCCCCGGGGCCCGGGCCCCGGGCCCCGGCCCCCGGGCCCTGTGGCTGGGGTGGTCGGTGCCGTCGAGGGTGAAGGAGCGCAGGTAACGGCAGGTCGATCACATCGTGCTCGTCCTCGCCGTTGCTGCGGTGGTCCACGACCCTGCCCTTCTCGTAGGTGTCGCGCCACCGTAAGACGGTGCGGATCGGGGTGGCCGCGCACACGCGTGGCAGGGTCGGCTGGCTGCAGTGACGTTTCGGCCCCCGGCGGGTGATCAGACGTGCAGTCCTGGCCACCGCTCCCCTCGCGGCCCTGGCCCCGCTCAACCCGGACACGGATCGGGTGCTGCTCGCGGAGGTAGCCGGATGGCGGGGGTGGGGCGGGTGGCGGTGGTCAACTGGCGCCGCCACGCGGACTTGCCCGCCCCGACCGGCGGCACGGAGGTGCATCCGGAGTGCAGCCGGGCGCCTGGAGCGGCGGCCGTCAGGACTCTCGGGCACCGAGAGTGGCCTTCAGGTGGTGATGTGGGTGAGGGTGGTGTGGAGGCGGCGGATGGCGTCTTCGGCGTCGGTGTACTGCTGGGGGGTGGGTTTGACGGCGTCGAAGGTGGGGCCGTGCTCATCGGGCAGGGCGCGCCAGTGCAGGACGGGGGCGAGTGCGGTGGCGGCCGCGCCGAGGAACCAGGCCAGGCGTCCGTGGACGCTGGCGAGGGCGATGGCCAGGTGGTCGCGGATCTGCCGTTCGGCTTCCTCGGTCAGGGCTTCGATGGCCGCCCGCATGTCCATGCAGGCACCTTGAGGTGAGTGAGCGGCCCGGTCCCGCTGCACTGCTCCGGGGTGCCGGCTGTCATGGAACCGGCCCGGGACGGATGCGTCGAGGCGCGGCCGCCAGAGGGGTTGGCGGCCGCTGCCCGGAGCACCGACGCGTCGGGGCCCTCCCGGGGCGGGCACGCCGAATCCATGAGGCGCTCAGCGGACAAACGTCCCGGCTATTCTGCGCTTGGGCTGCGAGGACTCAGGAGTGGAAGCCACCACGTTTGCCCGCGGATCGTCCTGGCGGAAGCCAGGCCCACGGTTCTTCTTCACGGGTGCAGGCGAGGGGCGGCAGGAGCCGACCGTCGTGGGATGGGAGGGGCCGTGCCCCTGTAGTGGAACGTCGGCCGGTCCCTGGCGGCATGGTCCACCCGGGTCGTGACGTCGCGGACCGCCTCGTGGATGCCCCTGTTGCAGTGGGGGTTCCGGGCCGCCCGGCGGCGTTGCCTCCAGAGCTCGGGTTCATCAAGTCCCGTACATTCTCGTCCGTTTGGCGAGAAGACCAGGGCCGGGGAATCGCGCGCGCGTGCTGTTGAATGGCGTCATGTGGATCACCGGTGCGTTGGTCGGGATGCTCGTCTTCTTACTCGTGGTGGTGGCGCCCGCGGTGGTGGGGCGGAGGCTGCTGGGGGTACGGGCGGGGGTGGTGCGGATCGCGGCAGCGGGGACGTGCGGACTTGCGGTGTCCGGGTTGCTGTTCGGGCCCCGGCTGGAGGAGTCCGGAGAGCTCGCCCCGCTGCTGTCCCTGATGGTCGGAGTGGGCATGCTCACCTCGATGGTGGTGCTCATCGCGCTGGAGATGGTGGTGCCCGTGGGGGCCGTACGGCCGCTCGGGTGGGCGCAGTCGGTGCGGGGGCGGATCGCGCGGGCGCGGCGGTACTCCGGGGTCGTGCGCATCGCCACCCGGCACGGGCTCGGGCCGTACCTGCGAGGGCGGCGGCGCGCACCCGGGGTGCGGCACGAGTTGCTCGCGAAGGAGCTGCGGCAGGCGTTGCAGGCCGGCGGGACCACGTTCGTGAAGCTGGGACAGCTGATCTCGACCCGGCGGGACCTGCTGCCCGAGGTGTACGTCGAGGAGCTCAGTCTGCTCCAGGACCAAGTGCCGCCCGCGCCGTGGAGCGAGGTCGAGGCACAGCTTCAGGAAAGCCTGGGAGCGCCGGTGGGGGACCTGTTCGCCTCCTTCGAGCGCGTCCCGCTGGCCGCGGCCTCCATCGCGCAGGTGCACGCGGCCGTCTTGCATGACGGCACCGAGGTCATTGTGAAGGTGCAGCGGCCGGGGATACCGGAACTCGTGGAGCGTGATCTGGACATCATCCGGCGCCTGGCCGCTGCTCTGACCGTCCGTACCGCCTGGGGGCGCGGTCTCGGGCTGAACGAGCTGGCGCAGGGTTTCGCCATCGCGCTGAGCGAGGAGCTGGACTTCCGCGTCGAGGCGCGCAACATGACCGCGGTGCGCCGGGCCGCCGAGGCCCGCCGTGACTCCAGCGTTGCCGTCCCCGTCCTGCACGGGCAGTTCAGCACCGGGCGTGTCCTCGTCATGAGCCGCGTCGAGGGCACCTCGCTCGGCAAGGCGGTCCCCGACGACGAGCGACACGGCACCACGTTGGCCGAGACGCTGCTCACCGCGCTGCTCAACCAGATCATGCTGGACGGTGTCTTCCACGCGGACCCGCATCCCGGCAACATCCTGCTCCAGCCGGACGGCACGGCCGCCCTGCTCGACTTCGGATCCGTCGGCCGGATCGACGTCGGTCTCCGCGAGGCCATGGGAGGTCTCTTCCTCGCCGTCGACCGCGGCGATCCGATCGCCCTGCGCGAGGCCCTCCTGGAGATCACCGACCGCCCCGAGGAAGTGGACGAGCAGCGGCTGCTGCGCGCGCTCGGGCAGTTCAGCGCCCGCCATCTGGGGCACGGATCCGCGCCTGACGTGGAGATGTTCAGCGACCTGTTCCGTCTGGTGGCCGACTTCCGGCTGGCGGTTCCGCCGGAGATCGCGGCCGTGTTCCGGGCCCTGGCCACCCTGGAGGGCACCCTGGTCCGGCTTTCCCCCGGATTCAACATGCTGGAGGCGTCCCGTACGTATGCCTCAGCCAGGGTCACCGACCGGCTGGGACCGCAGAGTACCCGTGACACTGCTCGCGACGAGCTGATTGCGCTGCTGCCTGTCCTGCGACGGCTGCCCCGCCGCCTCGACCGCCTCGGCGGTGCGCTCGAGGAGGGGCGGCTCGGGGTGAACGTGCGGCTCTTCGCCGATCCCCGCGATCGGCGGGTCGTCGGCGAACTGGTAGGGCGGGTGGTGCACGCCCTCGTCGGGATCTTCCTCGGGTTCGCGGGCCTCCAACTCCTCGGAAGGGACGGCGGGCCGCGCGTGAGCGAGAACCTCGGACTGTACGGGCTGATGGGTTGCAACCTTCTGGTTCTCTCCGCCGCCATCGTCCTCCGTACCCTCTATGTCACCAGCCGGCCCATGGAATGATCGGGAACGCTGACCGGCCCCGTCTCGTGCCGTGCCCCTGTCTTTTCCAGGCGGGGCTTCGTGGGATGGCTCGGCCACGGCCGGTTCTGCTCCGGCGCGGGTAGCCGCGGGTTCCAGATGTTGGCCACCGCAGTCCCGGTGGTCCAGGGGCTGACCGCGATGCAGACCCGGCTGGCCCGCGGCCTGCTGACTGACCGGGCCGTGTAGCCCAGGGCTGGGCCCGAACCCCCCGGCTCGCGGTGGGCCGACCGCCGCCAGGAAGGGGCTGGCAACGGCAACTCCGTTGTGTGAGCCGCCGGAGCACGGACCGTGTGGGGCCACGATGACGTGACGGGGGGTCGGTGTGCGGACTCGACTCCACCCGCCGAGATCACGTCACCCATTGCAGCCTCCTGGGTCGTCCTCGCCACCTGTCCCCGAGCGAGCCCTGTGCCGAACGGCGTTCGAGGCCAACTCGGCATGGGTGCGCCGGCGGCCGGCCGACGACCGACTCCCGGAGGTCGAGCCGCTGAGCCAGGACGAACGCGACTCACTGCTGCGGGCGCCGGACGTGGTCCGGCCTGACCAGACCCGCCGCCTGCCCTGCCTGCAAACGGCGGGGCGACCGGCTTCAGGCCACTTCCGCGGGACCGGTGCAACAGCTTGGCTACAGTCGCCTGCGGAGGCTTCGGGTCCGCGGGCCGCGCTGGTGACCATGGCGTCGCATCGGACCGGCCGAGGAGACAGGGGGGCGCACGTGGGGGACACCACGCTGCCGCGCACGTATCGGGGCGAGCCGGGCGGCAAGGCCCGTTGGTTCAACGCCGTGCTGATCTCTCTGGGCTTGCTGCTGCTGGAGCTCTGGACCCTGCCCGCTGCCCTCTGGGTGAGGCTGAGTATCGGGGCCGTCCTCGTCGGCGTGATGGCCGTGCTCCTGGCCGCCAGTCTGCGCAGCGTAACGATGGTCGACCACCAGGGCATCTCCGTACGGGGCCTCCGTGGCACTCGCCTGGCGTGGACCGAGATCCACGACATCCGTACAGTGCCCGTACCCAACGTCAACGGCGTCTCGAACCCGGGTCCCGCGACGTGTGTCTACGCCTACCGCACCGACGGCCACCGCGTGCTGCTGCCCCGCGTGGACGACCGCGAACTGGCGAACCTGCCGGCGGAAGTCACCGCCCTGCGGTCCCTCCTGGAAGAGCGACGCGGTCCTGACTGGACACCGGACCCGGAAATGGAGGCACACATCGCCCGCCGGGCGGAGACCTTCGACCGGCGCTTCCGGTTCTTCTCCGGCTGGAAGTTCGCCGGCCTCACGGTGCTGGCCATCGCCGTCGTCGTGGCCTTCACCGGAACCTCCACCGGGTACTGACCGACCGGTGCCGAGCCGACGCCGGGCCCATGCCGCCGGTCACTTGCGCGCCCCGCAGCGCCGGCCTGGCTGCGTAGGTCTCAAGCGAGAGCACCTGTCGCTGGGTTTCGGCATCACGAAGTGACGAAGAGGGCTCTGGTCCACTTCTTGCGGTGCGGTCACCCGCTGTACTCACTCGGTACGTTCGGTGCGTTGTTTGAGAGGATCACCTCCTACTTCAAGTTGGCGGGAGCTGAGTCTGTCGTGGGCGAATGGTCGCCGGAGGTGTTTGAGGTCCTCGGGGCGTCGGGATGGACGCCTGGCAGGCGGGTGGACACGACTGGCTGGCGGTCCATGTTCGAAGCAGCCGGCATCGTCATGCACGACGCTGCCCAGACGTTTCTGCAGGCGTTCGGAGGGCTAACGGTGAGCCACGGTGGCCCGGGAATCAGCCGTGCCCGCGAACCGTTCGAACTGGACCCAGAGCTGGCGTGGGGAGAGGACGACCGGTTCTCCGAGTGGAGCGACGAGTTGGGGAAAGAGCTCTTCCCGCTCGGTGAGCTCGATCACGGCCGATTCTTTCTCGGTATCGACGAGTGCAGTGAGATCTACCTTGTCGAGGCCTGGGTAGCCAGCTTCGGGTCAATGCCGCACGCCCTTGAGAATCTGATCCTCGGCGTGATGCCCCGCAGGATCGACGAGGGACACGGATAGCCGGATCGGGTGTGAATACGAGGTCACCTGGCGAGCAGGACGCGTTTGCGCAGGAGTTCGAAGCCTGCGCGGCCGAACATCTGGCGCTTCAGCATCTTGATTCGGTTGACATGGCCCTCGACGACTCCGGAGTTCCACTGCTGCGAGAGTCCGGCGGTGACGGCGTCCAGCTCGCGCTCCAGGTTTCGGGCGAATCGCTGGAGGATGGGCAGGTCTCTCTCGGTCAGTGCTTCGGGGCGGGTGAGGATCCAGCGGGTGACGGTGCGCGCGGATGGCGGGCGGGGGTCGACCGGCCGGGGTTTGCCACGTAGGTTGCGGCTGACGTAGGCGCGAACGCTGCTGTAGCCGTCCGGGTAGCCCAGTTCCGTGATCTCCTCCCAAAGCTTCCAAGCGTTGGTGCAGCCCTCTTGCCACCGCTCGTCGAGGTGGGGCTTGAAGGCGTCGAGGCTGGTGGGGCGGTTTTGCCACTGGCCGGTGAACAACTGCTCCGGCTCCGCAGCATGGGCATAGCGGAGGACGGTGCTGAAGCCCATGCCGAGCTGCCGTGCGATGGACCGCTTGCGGTGGCTGGAGCGCGTGGACGGTGGCGTGCTTGGCGCGGGTCCTCTCCGTGAACCGGTGCCCAGTCGGCCAAGGCGATGACTCGGGCGGTTCCGGTGTTATCTGAGGCTGTTCGAGCGGTGCCGGTGCCGGTGGCGGTCGCAGGCAGGTGCGGTGTCGGACGACGCACTTCTCGGCGGCTTCGCCGAGGTTGTGCCAGAGGTGCCACCTGTCAGCGACCTGTAGAGCCTGCGGAGCGCCGCGGGTGGCTCCTTCGGCGTAGAAGGGGGCGCGGTCCCGGCAGATGATCTCGATCCCGGGCCTTTCGGCCAGCCAGGCCGCGAGGGTGTCCGTTTCCCGGTTCGGCAGGAGGTCCACGGGACGGCGGGTCTCGACGTCGACGAGCACGGTTCCGTAGATCCGGCCCTTGCGCTGAGCGTATTCGTCGACTCCGACGACGCGGGGCGTGGAGGCGGGCGGATCCGGCAGCGAGGTGATCAGCCTCAGCAGGGTGTTCCGGCTCACTCGCACCCCGAAAGCATCCGCCGGCCCGCCCCGCGAGCGCGAGCCCAACCGCGACCAGCGTCGAACGCAGCCGCTCCGTTCGCCGGCCGAACAGATGGGTGAGCCCCGGCACTTTTTCGACGAACGTCTTGCGCGGGCAGGGTGCCTCGACGCAAAGGAATCGGCGCACTCGCAGCACCACCACGACCTGCTTGCCAGCGGTTGGCAGGTCATGGGGAAACCGCAGGTAGGAGCCGTGTATTCGCCCTGATCAACGCCCGCAGCCCGGACATGCCGCGCCGTGGTCCAGGCCTCTACGCGCACGACGGTGTCGGCTACCTCGACCAACTCCACCGACACGTTCTCGATCGACCCGAACAGCAGCTCATCCAGCTGCGGCCGTACTTCGTTCATGGGCCAGAACTGTCGACCCCGCTCAACCCAGGCAGGACGACTTTCGGGCGACTTCGTCAAACATCCAACGAGGGGCAACAGTCACGCTGCGTGCTCGACCACAAGAATTGGCTCTGTCGCTATTTTGGGGGTGGCAGCTTCTTGATCATGGTGAGAGCAGGATGCGGCGCCGTAGGAGATCGAAGTTCGCGCGGCCATACATTTGTCTCTTCAGCAGCTTGATCCTGGTGACGT
>NZ_JBFBGR010000061.1:0-23731 GCF_040684755.1 Streptomyces sp. NPDC089799
AACGCCTGGCAGACTGGACGGCCCGCTGGCCTGCGTCGAGGCTTTTCGGTCGTGTGTCCGCTGCGGAAATGCAGGGCGTGCCGAATGGCGAGTTCTGGCGGAGCGCGGTTGGTGACGACTGCGCCGGGCGCCGCCCCCTGGTAGGCGGCGGAGCTGCGTCTGGTCGATCTCCTGCTGCGTATTCTCCCCAGATTCTCCCCACGGGGCCTCTGAGGGCAAGGTCCGCAGTTCGCTAGCGCTAAGTCGATCAAGCTCTTTCGGTGGATCGCTAGAGCCAGTCGCGCTTCTTGAAGATCACGTACAGACTCGTACACACCACAGCCATCAGCAGAATTGTGAAGGGGTAGCCCGCCGCCCAGTGGAGTTCCGGCAAGTCCTCGAAGTTCATGCCGTAGATGGTTCCCGCCAACGTGGGTGCAAACAAAATGGCCGCCCAGGCGGAGATCTTCTTGAAGTCGTCGCCCTCAAGGCGCTGACCCGCGGGAATCGCCCGAACAGGCGGTCCGACCTGCGACGATCGGCCTTTCCGACCCTTTCGACGTGCTGCCCATTTGTACGGCCGATTCTCCCCAGCCGCTCCCCAACGGGCTCTCATTCTCCCCATATTCTCCCCAGCGGAGGGCGCCTCTGAAGGAAGATCTCCCTCGGTCGGTACCGTGACCCGTGTGCCATGAACGACTCCGGCTCGATAGCGGTCGGCGCGTTCGTCGAACCTGGTCGCGATCGCGCGGAACTGCTTGGGGCGTGCGAAGCATCGTTCGACCACGTCGCGGTCGCGGTAGGCCTCGTTGTCGAAGGCGGGCGGTCGGCTGTCGTGGCAGTCTAGGCGACCGTGGTTGGCCGCTTGGCCGCTTGGTCGCTTGGTCGCGGCGCTCGGGAATCGTGACGGCGATGCCCCGGTGCCGCAGGAGACGCCGGGTCGCCGGCTGGAGTAGGCCTTGTCGCCCAGGACTCGGGGAGATGCCGTGCGCGGGCGGCCGGTGTCGGCTCGCGGAACTCGGATCCTGTCGAGGACCTAAGCGAATGCGGTGGCGTCGTTGACGTTGCCGGGCGTGAGCACCATGGACGGGGGCAGGCCCCGGCCGTCGACGTGGAGGTGGACCTTGGTGGTCAGCCTGCCCCCGGACCGGCCGAGGGCCTGGCGCGTCTGCGAGCCACCCTGATCTTCCAGTTCGCCCGCGTTTGTGGGCCCTTCTTTTGTGTGCGCCGACGGCGTGCTGGTGGGCGGTTGACTGTGGAGGTGACGCCGTCGGTCCACTCCACCTGGCCCACCGCGTCGTCACGGACCTGCACATGCTCCAACAGCCTTGCCTACGTGCCGTCCGCTTCCCAGCGGGCTAACCGCTCGTAGACGGTCTGTCACGGCCTACACCGCTCCGGCAGGTCACGCCACGGAGCCCCGGTCTGCAACCGCCACAACGCACCATTGACCACCTGACAGTGGTCACGCCACGGCCGACCACGCCCGTCGACCTGCGGCAACAAGGGCTCTGTCCGCTCCCACGCCGCGTTCGTCAACTCACCTCGACTGACCACAAGATCAACTTTCAGGCAGGCCCTAGGATTGAACGCGGGGTTTGGGGAGGCGGAGGTACCGAGTGACGCAGGTCCTTGTTGTCGGCGTGGGTGATTTCGACGGGCATGACGAGGGTGACGACGCAGATCCCCTGACTCCTTCGAACATCTTGGAGAAGTTGCCTTCCGTGGGGCCGGCCGTCATCGGCTTGACGGCGCAGTTGGCCAAGATGCCCGGACTAAACGTGCTGGGCGGTGAAGCCTCCCATGATCCCGACTTCGAGACGCTCACACGTCTGTGGCGAGGGGCTCTTCGGCAGGCGCAAGCAAGTGCGGGCACCGAGGCCCTCATCGTGCACTTCGCGGGGCACGGGGTGGCCGGGCCGGGTGATCAGACTCTGTTCCTGGCTTCGCGGGAGACGATGCGGAGGAATCTGCCGTGGACGGCTGCGCAAGTCGGCACATGGTTGGGTGAGGCCGAAGCGGTGACGGACGGAGCGCCGGTATTGCTGCTGCTGGATGTGTGCGGGGCCGGCAGGGCCGTTTTGCAGCAGCTCCTGGACGGAATCAGGGCCGAGGACCGACGTGCTTGGGTCATCGCGGCATGCGCCCCGGACGAGAAGACGTATCAGGCACGGTTCACGGTGGCGGCCGGCGTAGTCCTGGAGCGGCTGCGTGAGGGGCGGCTCGACATCTCCCCCGCTGTCGAGCACGTACCGGTGGAGACGCTGGCGCGTGAGATCGACCGTGAGCTCGCCCGGTCAGCGGCTGTCGAGGACCGGCCGTCGCAGTGTGTGCTGCGGACCACCCATCCGGAGGCCCGCGCGCCGGTGCCGTCCTTCCTCCTCAACCCTTCCTACCGGGCTACAGCTGGCGGCCAGTTCCGCCAAGCGGTCGACCTGGGGCTGTGGCAGTTCGCAACCGCAGTGGATCCCGCGCTCGACCCTCTGCACTTCATCTCACGCGCCTCGGGAACCCCGCAGCAGCAGGACATCGTGCAGGGCTGCTTCTTCACCGGGCGTGACGAACAGCTGGGGGCCATCAAGCGGTGGCTGGAAGGGCCCAGCGAGCAGACTTTGATGATCGTGACCGGCAGCCCTGGCTCGGGGAAGTCCGCGCTGCTCGGCGTGGTGGCCTGTCTGGCTCACGCTCAGCTGCGTGAGGTGTCCCGGCAGGTTGCCGGCGCGGTCAGCCGGGATGTCAGACCTGAGCTGGATGATCATCTGGTGGCGGTTCACGCCCGGCAGCGGGGCCCCTCCGAGATTCTGGCATCGATTGCCGCCCAGCTTGGCCTTGCGACAGACCCCGGACGGGGCTGGAGCGCTACGGCTCTACTGAACCGGATCACCGACCATTCCAGCCGCCCCGTGACCATCGTGGTCGACGCCCTGGACGAAGCGTCCTTGGACACGGCACTGGTCGAGGTCCTGAGAGAGCTGACTCACGGACGCCGGCGCTTCGATGAGGAGGCTCCCGACAGGGACCTGGTGCTGTGCCGGGTCCTGGTGGGAACGCGGCCGTGGTGGGACAGGTACGCGGAACTGCTCGAGGACCTGGCCGACGACGATCAGCTCGCCCGTCTGGACAAAAGCCTGCCGTGGGGGAAGAAGTACGAACCCCTGATAAAGGAACTGACAGCCAGTGGGCTGATGGTCGATCTGGACAGCATCTCGGTCGAGCAGCGGATGGCAGAGCTGACCGGCTACGTCTGCGACGTTCTGGAGACGTCTCGTACATACAGCGGGCCTGGCACTGCCGAGATCCGCAAGGTCACTGCCCGCGCGGTTGCACGGGAGTTGGGGTTGCGCCACGAGTCCGGCGCGTTCCTGCTCGCCTCCCTGTTCGCGCACTACCTCGTCCACCGGGATGTGGCCCCGAGTGTTGAGGAGGTGGTCAAGAAGGTTCCGGCGAGTCTTCCCGCCATGCTGGATCTGCACCTGGACGTATTGCAGCAGGAGCATCCCGCCATGTCAGCCGTACTAGCGGCAGTGGCCCACGGATACGGGCAGGGCATGCCGCTCGAGGTGGTACACAGCGTCGCACAGGCGTTCGTGGCTCCGGGTAGTAAGGCACCGGACCTGGACGATGTACGCAAGGCGCTGTCTGCCGCGTCGTTCTACCTGCGGTTCAGCACCGAAACCGACGGCCAGCGGCTGTACCGCTTCTACCACCAGAGTCTTGTCGACCATCTGCGCACCGCGCACGAGCGGGGGAAGCGTACGGACATCCTCACGCGGCTTCTCGACACAGTCCCCGGCCCCGCTGAGGTGGCCGCACGCAGATTCGGGCTCGCCCTCCCCTACGTGCTGCGTCATGCCGCTCAGCATGCCGTTGACGCCCGAGCCCTCGACGAATTGCTGCTGTCCGCTTCTTACCTCGTGTTCTGCGACCCTCTGCTGCTCCACGAGCACATGCAAGGCCGGACGGTGCGCGGGCGGATCGCAGCGCTGATGAGCCGTGCTGCGTTGTCGGCCGTACACGAGCCGTGGCAGCGGCGCGAATGGCTAAGAAACACGGCAACGGTGTGGGGCGAGGTCTGGCTTGTCGAGGCGCTCGACGCGCTGGATGAGCCCACAGCACAGCGTCCGCGGGCAGCGATGCTGGAATTCGCCTGGGGCACGGCCGAGGCACCCACCGAAGCCGCCGAGCTCGAACCCATGGGAAACGTGGACCCGGTCCTCGTGCAGTGCTCGCAGCGATGGCTGGCCGCCGGCGAGACCTACGCCGGACAACTGGCGGTGTGGGACGTCCGGATGGGCGCCTTCCTCTTCTTTCTCCACATGCCTGATGATGCTCCACCGGCAATGCTGTGCGGCGCGTACGGGGCCTTCGGCGCGCTCGTAGCGGAGGGAACGCCTGACGGCCATGTCCAGGTGTGGGACGTCAACACCGGACAGGTGAAGATCACCATAGAAACAGACGCAGCTCCCCTCTCTGCGCTCGGCATTGTCGGGCAACGTGGCCAGGCGCTCGTCGTGGTCTGCGGTGGCGGCGAGGTCACCGCGTACGACATGAAGGGGGACAGGGTTGCTTCCTTGGACGTGATCGCTGGCTGGCTGGCTGGGCTGGAGGCCAACGGGGACGTGGAGAACCTGTTCGAGCCCGACATGGACATCGAGGGCTACGACTGCACCGCAGTCGGCGCCACCGTGCTAGATGGGACCGAGGTGTACGTGGCCGGCGCTGTCGACGGGGCCGTCCACATCTGGGATGCGGACGGCAAGAAGCACGTCGTGTGTGCAGGAGGGCAAGAGCCCATCACCAGCCTGCAGATCCTCGCAGGTCCCGGCGGGCCGTTCGTAGTCACGGGTGCCAATGACGGCAACCGGGTGTGGGACCTTCGGACCGGAGACTCGCGGCTGCTGGAGGGCGTCGGACAGGTCGGCTCTGGAGTAGTGATGCTTCACGACGACACACCATGCTTCGCGTACTTCAAAGGTATCGAGATCCGTGCGCAGCCGCTCGATGGTGGCCCCGCGACGCCAGATGGCGTGTGCCAACTTCCTCAGGGGCTCGGGAGAGTCGAAGCCCTGGCGATGGACGGCACCCAATGGGCAGCGGTGGGCTGGATGACAAGCGACAAGAGGTCGACTTCGTCGCAGCGGACCGCCCTGCTCTCCCAGAGTATGCGCGACGGCAAGGCATCGCTGCTGCCGCCCACCAGGCACGACTCCCTGGTGGAGCACGTCGCCGTGGCCAGGGCGGTTAGCCACGGGTGGCTTCCGGCCGTCAGCGTGGACGAAGAGGGCAAGCTCCTTGCCTGGGACGCCCTGACGGGCAGAACGATCTGGTCCCGCTCAAGGGATCGCGTCAACGCCGTGAAGGTGGGTCGCCTGGCCGGAAAGAGCATCGTCTTCGTGAGTGTGGGCTTCGGTAGCCGGAGCAGGATCGAGTTCCTGGAAGCCAGCAACGGGAGGCCGTTCCGTGCTTCTTTCACACCGCGGGACACAGTCCAGGAACTGTCGGTCGACGATGCGAGTGAAGTCACCAGGCTCGTCGTGCGTACACGTTCTGGCGTCTACACGCTCGGCTTCGAGGAAGGCGAGCTGGAACGGACGCTGTACGAGGAAGAGGATCTCGGGGCCGGAATGGCGGATTGCTCTGCCTGGAGACGGGACGGGGACAACGACGTCGTAGTCGTCGCTCACACGAAGGAGAGGCGCGTCGACTCGACGTGGCGGCTGGACAGAACCCTGACCTTGCACTCCACAACCGGCGTCAGCCGCATCCTGGCCGAGGACACACAAGCGATGGTCGACCTGGAGATCGGCCGGTGGGGCGAGCACGATGCCGTCGTCTGCGGTGACGAAGCCGGTTTCATCAGGGTGCTGTGCCTGGAAACCGGGCACGAGCTGGCGCACTTTCCGGCCCATGCAGGAGGCGTGTGGTCCGTCGCATTCGCCAGCAAGGGCGAAGTGCCCCTGCTGGTTACCTCGGGAGAGGACCATCGTGTCCGCGTCTGGGATCCTCGTGATCCTGGCGTCGTACAAGAAGAGACCGTCTTCCCTGACGGCCTTGGGATCATCGCTGTCAGCGAGGCGGGCGTCTTCGCGGGGTTCGGGATACGGGTGGCGTTCTTCACCTGGTCGGACCTCGCTGACCAGACAGACTGAGCAGGGGAACGGGGAGCTGATGAGCCGCATTGTGGTCGTCCATGGGGTGCGCAATTACAAGAAGGGACTGACGCCGGAAGAAGCGGCGAGCAGTCTTGCCGGGCGCTGGCAGGAGTATCTGGCGGCCGGATACAAGGACGCCCGCTTGGACCACCTCAAGGTTCCTGCGATCACGGCCGCCTACTACGCACATACCCTGCGCGAAACCGAGGGGCAGGGAGCGATCGACGAGCTTAACCAGCTCTCGCCGGCCGAGCAGCAGGCGGTTGTGGATTGGCTGCGTGCGGTGGGCATGCCGATCGATCCGGCGGAGGGCCAGTCGTGGGGCGGGATGCCGGTGCGGCAGGCAATCGACCTCGTCGCGCGCAGGCGGGGTATCACCGCGCGGCTCCTTGGGCGGATCGCGGTGGCGTTCATGCCGGAGGTCTACACCTACCTCGCCTCCCCCGACCGCCGGCGCCGGGCCCGGGAAGAAGTTGCCCGGACGATCGAGCACAGCGGCGCGAAGGTCGTCGTAGCGCACTCTCTCGGATCAGTCGTCACCTACGAAGCCCTGCACGCCCATCCCGGTCTCGGCGTGGAGGTCCTGGTCACGGTCGGCTCTCCACTCGGGGTACCGGGAGCCGTGTTCGACATGCTGGATCCGGCGCCCGACACGTCCGGCAACGGAACACGGCCCCCAGGCATTAGCCACTGGACCAACATCGCCGAGGCAGGTGACCTGGTAGCGCTCCCGCGCCGCCTGGGTGATCGTTTCCCCGTCGACTCACACCATGAAGCCCACATGTCGACCGTTGACTTCCACACCCTTGACACCTACCTCGCCAGCGGCCTGACTGCGTCCGCGCTCGCCCCCCACTGCACCGCGCTCGAAGGCCTGTCTGATAATTGATCTTGTCGCAGGTCAAGGTGAGTGTAGTGGTCCGTTCGGTGCATATCGGCCAGGGTTCGCGGGTCGGCCTTAGTAGCGGCCCGCCGATGGAGCTGTCGCTGGGGCTCGGTTGTCCGGCCCGGGTGTAGGGGAGGATGACCTCGCGGGCCGTACTGGCCAGCTCCGGAATGACCGACTCGATCTCGAAGGGGATCGGCGCCAGCGGTCGCGGTCCGGTCGGCCGAGCCTCCCCGGTGTCCTGTTGTGTGCCCTGACGGCATGGGGTCTCCCGCTGATGGTGGTCGTACGTCGCCGACCCTGGCCCCGGCCTCCGGCAGCTGTGCCGCCCGTGCCTCGCGCCCTGCGTCTGGTCAGTGGGTGATGGGTTGCGTGCACGGCTGCGAAAGGGCGCCGCGACACGAGCAGCGGACTCGCCGCTCCTGGCGTCACGGCCGATCGGTGCCTGATCGTCGACTCGTTACTGGGTCGGTGTGAAGAGCAAGAAGATCTTCGTGAGCTCCCCGTGCGAAACCAGGGGATCATGCCGCCAGGAAAGCCTCCGCGGGCGCAGACGGCAGTCCACAACAGGTTGCGGATCCGCTCGTCGCGACCGTCCAGCACTTGGTTCGACGACGAACACGTGCCCACAGGCGAGGAGCATGGCGACGATGTCTTCCTCTCCCGCCTCGAACTCGTCGAAGAGGGGCCGTGTCTCGTGGATTCGAGCTTCGGCGTCCGGCCGGGACACTCCCAGGGCCAGGCATAGAGCCAACGCGCAGGCGTCCCAGTCACCGGTGCGCGCGGCCAGTTCGGCGAAGACCTCCTCCTTGCTCTGTCCGGCGGCCAGCATCTCGCGGGCCTCCAGAACGAGCGCGTCCTCGCCTTCCCCGTGCTTCATGGCCAGAGGCTACAGCGATGCCCGAACGCGACAGAGGGGCGCGGTGACTTGAGCGTTCCGTCATTCCCGTGATTCCGGCTGGTCGTGCGGGTGCCGACGATGGGTTCAGCGGCAGAGTTCCATGATGGTGTCGTCGAAGTCGGGGAACTCCTGGGCCGCCAGTTCGACCACGGTTGCCGCCGGCCGGCGCTGGTGCGGTGCGAATCCTTCGGCGATGGCTGCCAGCTCAGGATTGGGGTGGGCCGTCCAGTCGGGGCGAGGCGCTGGTGCGGTCCGAACTGCTCGCGGACTGGGAGGTGAAACGGTGCGAAGTCGACCTGCATCCGGAGCTCGCCCAGGAGAGCCTCATCGGGGCTGACGGCCCGGGCGTTCCGCCAGACGATCCTGCGGCACGGAAAGCACGTCATTCCGCACCACCCTCAGCTGCCGACGGAAGCGAATACGACGCCCAGGCGAAGGCCGAGGAGGTGCGTGCCCGGATGCTCGTACTGGCGGGCGAGATGCGTTCCTTTCCTCCCGTCATGTTCGGTGTACCCGATGACCTCGAGGACGGGGACGGCGACGATTGGGACTTCGTCGTATCGCCCGAGGACGCTCGGCTGGCTGCTGGCGCCCTGGTCTACGCCACCGACGTCTTGATCGACGAGCTATTCGACGACGTGCAGACCCTGGAAAGGGAGGAAACCACAGTCGGGGAGTATGACGGCCCGCTGTGGCACCTGGAGGACCTGCCCGAGAGGTACGTCCTCCAGTACGACACCCGGTTCGCCCGCCGTTTCCTGGTCACAGTGATCGCCATGACCACCCGCTTCACGGCCGGGAACTTCTCTCAGCTGAGTTGCATTGCCGAAGTGCTGGCCCTGAGACTGCTGTTGCGTCAGGCGAGCACGAACCTGGAATTGTTCGGACTCCTTGGCGAAGGCGTTTCGGCGGCCCTCGGCGCCTTCGTAGACAACGTGTATGAGGACATGGACCACGAGTGGCTGTACGACGATTCGATGGACGGCATCGATGAGAGCGCGGTCGGCGCCACCCTTGGGGTGGCGCCGATGTCGTTCGGCACCTGGTTCACCCCGTTCAACGAGGGCAGGTACGTGCACCCGTCAGCGGCAGACGAACCGGGGGCCTCAGCGGGAGTTCCGCCGTCCTGACAGGGGTAACGCCATCGTCGACCGTGGCGGTGCGTTCCGGCCCGGAGTCACGTGTCGAGGTGCTGGGCGTCCAGCCGCAGGGCGAGGGGATGGCCCCGGGTGGCGAGGGCTGCCGTCACGCGTCGAACGGCACCGTCCACGCTCTCGTGCTCCCAGATGCGGAGCGACAGCCACCCCAGCAGCGCAAGGTGCGCGTCGGTCTCCTCGTCCCGGCGGACGTTGGTTTCGAACTTCCGGCGCCACCATTCCGAGTTGTGCTTCGGAGCGTGCTGGTGCGTCGGGCAAGCGTGCCAGAAGCAGCCCTGGACGAACACTGCGGTGCGCCAGCGTGTGAAAGTGACGTCAGCACGCCGGCGTGGCTTTCCTGGGATCGGTAGGTCCACGCGGTAGCGGAAGCCCAACGCATGAAGGGCACGCCGCAGCGCGAGCTCCGGCACCGTGTCCCGGTTGCGTTGGGCAACCATCACCTTCCGGACGTTGGCGTCCCGCGGCGTCGGCCCGCCCCTACGACTGTCTTTGGTCTCCACCTCCGGACAACTGCTAAGCGTTCATTCGGTAACCCCGCAGGCCCGTGCTCCCGTGCATGGTCGGGGTGGCGACCGCTGCGCCGCCGACCGTGGTGTGTCAGTTAGAGCCAATGCAGCTGAATTTGACCAAACGGTGGCCCGCTTCCTCATGGTTCGACACTATGCGCTGGGAGTGATCGATCCGGTACTCACGGAAGTTGAGGGGGAACACGGTGATCGAAGTACTGCCGGTGACCGGAGAGCAGTCGGAGATGCTCGGCGCAGCCATCGCCCTGGGTAACCGCTACACGAAGCGGCTCGGTCTGCTCACGCCGCCCGCCTATCGGAAGTACGCAGACGACGGTGGTTTGCTCGTTGCATTGGACGACGGCGAGCTGGTCGGATATGCGCTCTTCGGACTGCCCAAGCGCAGCCAGCACGTTCGCCTCGTGCACCTTTGTGTAGCGGAGGAGCACCGGGGCAAGGGGATCGCGAGGCTCCTGATCGCAGAACTGCGACGCAGCCAAAGTCACCGGCTCGGGATCAGGGCCAGGTGCCGCCGTGACTACGGGCTCAGCGACACCTGGAGCGGCCTGGGCTTCGTGCCGAAGGGCGAGGGCCTCGGGCGAGGTAGTGACAAGGAGACCCTCGACACCTGGTGGCTCGACCACGGTCACGACGACTTGTTCACCGAAGCGCAGAGCGACGCCTTGTTGGTCGTGACCGTAGACCACACGGTCTTCTCGGGGCTTCGAGGTGCGGGGGCCGATCGCGCGGTCGAGGAGTCGAGGGCCCTCGAGGCCGGATGGCTCGCAGACCTGGTCGAGCTCGCCTACACGCCACAGCTCCTCCTTCATGTCCAAGCGGTGGAGGATCGGGAGGAGCGGAACCACCAACGTGCCGGCCTGTCCAGGCTCCGCTCCCTGGCGCCAGACACCAGTGCGGTGGCCAGCCGCCAAGAGGAGTTGACCGCAGCAGTGGGCAAGGAAGGGACCGGTGTCGTGATCGATGCTGGTCTGCGTGCGCGGCTGCGCTACGTGGCCGAGACGTCTTGTGCCGGTCTGCAGGTAATGGTGACCCGTGATTCCGACCTGGCGGCGCTGGCCGACATCGCCTGGGAGGTGGCGCGCGTCAGGGTCGTGTCGCCCGAGGCCGTGACGCTCCATGTGGACGAACTCCGCCAAGCCCAGATGTACCGGCCCGCCGACCTCATGGGAACGGCCTTCTCCGCCGCCGAGGTCGAGCCCGGAAGCGAAGAAGGCCTCGTCGCCTTCTTCGACCAGGCCGGCGGTGACGGCGGAGTCGACTTGGCGGAGCGGTTGACCAGCCTTGCCCGGGACGGCGTGTTGTGGCGCAGGGAACTCCTCAGGGACGGGGAAGGGTGCCCGGTCGCCCTTTACGCGTGGGCGCTCGACGGCCGGACCCTGAACGTTCCGCTCCTGAGGACCGCATTGCACGTGTTGGAAGAGACGCTCGCCCGCCAGCTGCTCTTCATTCTGAAGAGGCTCGGGCGGGACCGGGGGGCCCAGGTCGTGCGGATCACCGACCCCGGTACATCGAGGGCGGCAGTGGCCGCTGCCGGCCCCGACGGCTTCATCGAGGACGAGAACGGCTTCACCGCTTTCCTCGTGGACGTGTGCGGGCCGGCGGAGGCAGTCTCCGGGGCCGCCAGGCAGATCGCGGGGCGGGTCGGTGCTGTGACGCCTGTCCTGGACGCCCGTGCGCCAGCGGAGATCGCGGGCATCGCCGAGAGGGTGTGGTGGCCGGCGAAGCTGGTCGACACGGCCCTGCCGTCCTTCATCGCGCCCGTCAAGCCGCGCTGGTCCACGGAGCTGTTCGACTTTCCGGCCATGCTCGTACCGCGCGACGACGTACTCGGCATCAGTCGCGAGCACGTGTACTACCGTTCAGCCGGCCATCGGGGGGAGAGCGTCCCTGCTCGGATCCTTTGGTACGTCAGCGAGGGGTCCGCGGGCCAGCAGGGCAAGATGGTGATCGGCTGCTCGCGGCTCGATGAGGTGGTCATCGGCGACCCCGATGCCCTCTTCTCGCGATTCGAACACCTGGGCGTATATGGTCGTGCCGAAGTGCGTGCGGCAGCCGATGCGTCGGGCCGGGTCATGGCGCTGAGGTTCTCGGACACGGAGCTGTTTCCCGTACAGGTGACGCATTCGCGATTGGCCGCGCTGGCGAACGGGCTGGGGCTAGGGTTGTCGCTGATGTCGCTGTCGAAGATCGACAACACGCTGTTCCAGGCCGTCTACGAAGAGGGGCACCGAAAGACGTGAGCGGTCCGGAGCGCGCGATGCTGTTGTCCGTCCACCCGAGGTTCGCGACGGCGATCCTGGCCGGCACCAAGACGGTGGAGGTACGCCGTCAACGCGTCGCTGCTCCTCCCGGGACGCCCGTACTCCTCTATGCGACCGCGCCGACCATGGCCATCGTCGGCATGGCGAGGATCTCCTCGGTGCAGGTGGCCAGCCCGCGTGAGGTCTGGACCGCCAGCCGCACGAGCGCTGGCATCAGCCGTCGGGAGTATGACGACTACATGAGCGGTGCGACCCGAGCCAGTGGCCTCTCACTAGAGGAGCCGGTTACCTTCGAGGTGCCGGTTCCTCTGGCGGCTCTCAGGGCTTCCGGCCCGTTCCATCCACCGCAGAGCTACAGGTATTTGACCGGCGAGGACCTGCAGAAGCTGGCTGCGGCCACCCCTCTCAGAAGCGAATCCCTACAAGAAGCCCTCGGCGAGCTGACGCCTGCGTAGGCCATGCACACTCAGCGGCGACACCACGTTGGTGGCGATCGACTACCTGGTGCCGCAGCAGGAGCTTGCCGTGGCCTTCGAGCCGGTGTTCCCCTGATGCCTGACTGCAGCGTGGGTCGCCCAGGAGTAGGGCGCTGTGCGTAGCTGCTGCCGGTCGGATGCGGTAGCGCGCTCGTGTCGCTTTGCGTCCCAATGGCCGCTCAGGTGAGAGGCGTGGAGATTGCGGCCTTATGGCGGGACTGCTCGACCTGCCGTCTCGGACATGGTCGAACAGGTCCTCTGTCAAGCCCGTGAGAGCCTCCACGCGGACGCGGTTGCAGTCAGGCTCAGAGCCTCGGAACAGCCATCGCGAATGCGGCGAGACGGAAGGCGTTGCGGATCTGCGTTAGAGGATCGCGGTCGCGGTTGTAGCGGAGCTTGTTGGTGAGGAGGACGGCCCAGCGGCTCTGAGCCGGGCTGATCCACATGCCCGTGCCGGTGAAGCCGTAGTGGACCCAGACGTCTTCGGCGGCGTCTGTGCGGGGGGCGGGGTGCCAGAAGAGGCCGCGGGCGGGGGTGAGGGCTCCTGTCTGGAGGCGGAGGGAGTCCTTGATCCAGGTTTGGCCGAAGGCTGCCTGGGTGGGGGCGAGCATGTGGCGGAGGAAGAGGGCGAGGTCGTCGAGGACGGAGAAGGTGCCGGCGATACCGCAGACGCCGCTGAGGAGGCGGGCGGAGAAGTCGTGGGCGGTGCCCTTGAGGTGTGTGCCGGTGGCCTCGTCGTACTCGGTCGGGGCGCAGCGGGCCGCCTCGGCGGCGGGGAGGGGGCCGAAGCGAGTGCGGGTCATGCCCAGGGGGTGCCAGACGCGGTCGGTGGCGAGCTGGTCCAGGGGCTGGCCCGAGAGGTGTTCGGCGAGGTAGCCGAGGACGAGCGCGGCCCGGTCGGTGTACTCGACGGCTTCGCCCGGCGGGCGGTGGAGGGCCTCGTGGAGGACGCCGTCGCGGATGTCCTGGGGGTCGGTGCCGTAGAGGTTCTTCAGGTTGGCGCGCAAGGGCAGGCCCGCGGTGTGGGTCAGGAGATGGTGGGCCGTGGCCCGAGCCAGGGGATGGCCGGCGACCTCGTCCCAGAAGGTGCCCAGAGGGGCGTGGAGGTCAAGTTTGCCCTCTTCGGCGAGGGTGCCGATCGTGGACCAGACGGCGAGGATCTTGGTGAGGCTGGCCATGTCGAAGACGGTGTCCAGCCGCATGGGTTCGTCGGGCCGGTCGGGATCGAGGAGGCCTACGGCTCCGCTCGCGCGGATGCCGTCGGCGTCCCCGACCGCCCACACCGCGCCGGGGTAGACCTCCTCGCGCACGCCGGTCTGCAGGAGGTTTTCGATTCGGGCGGTGGAGGGCGTGGTCATGGTCTCCCAATCGTCGTACGGCCGCGGGTGGTCCGTCGGTCAGCGTAGTGAGGCCGCCAGGACTGTTCCGGCTCCGCCACGGGCGGAGTCAGGCGAGCTGGTGGCGAAGCGCTCTAGGCTCGCCTCTCCCTCCGACTCTCAGTGGGGATCTGGGTGACGAATTCGGGTGCGGGATTCGGCGTCGGCGTACCGTGCTGGGGGTGACGGATACGACTCGAGAAGATGCTCTGACGGCAGTGCTGCCTAGCCTGTCCGACGCGTTCGGGCTGGGCGCGGTGAGTGATCGGCGGTTCCTTGCCCACGGCCTGATGAACCGGAACTGGCGGCTTGTGACCGCTGCTGGAGTTTTCGCGCTCAAGGAGATCACCGATGTTCCTCTGCCGAAGGTCCGCAGGAACCTTGCGGTCCTCGTGGATCTGGCTCGCGAGGGCATCCCCGTGCCGGCGCCGCTGAGCGCGGCCAACGGTGAACTCGTGGCGGAAGTCGGTGGTCACGGCTACTGCGTCCTGCCGTGGGTGGACGGCGAGCACCTTCAAGGGACGGATCTCCCGCTCGACCAGGTGCGCGATCTCGGTGCTCTGCTGGGCCGCCTCCACGAGGGCTTGCGGCGGCATTGTCCCGGCCCGGTCCCGGAGCAGGCGCCAGTGGCGAAGGTCCGCGATGTGACCGAGGCCGACCGTGCGGCTGCTGCCCTCCTGAGCCGCTTGCCTTCCGCTCCGGTGACGGACTTCGACAAGGCCGCCGCCGAGGCCCTGCACGGCCGCCGCGGCCTTCTCGCGCGGTACGCCGATGCCCGGCCGGCCGGCGAGGTGCCGGCCGGGCCCTACGGGTGGACGCACGGCGATTTCCAGTACCGCAACCTGCTGCGCCGGGACGGCCGGGTGGTGGCGGTCCTGGACTGGGACCGGCTCGGTGTTCGTCCGTACGGGGAGGAGGTCGCGCGGACCGCGCAGGTGCAGTTCGGGGTCGGTGGTGCCTTCGACCTTGACCGAGTCGCCGCGTTCTGTTCCGGATACCGGTCCGTGATCGATCTGTCCGAGGGTGACCTCGCCGACGCGGTGAAGCGGCTGTGGTGGAAGCGGCTGACCGACTTCTGGCAGCTGGAGTTCTACCTCGACCGCCAGGACCTCACCTTCGGCGAGATGTTCCTGACGGACGAGGCACTGCTGAACTGGTGGACCGACCGCGCCGACGAGGTGCAGGCCGCCTACGCGGCCCGTTAGCCGGCGGCTGCTGCCTCCGGGATGAGTCCGGCGGCAGCCAGCTCGGGCAGGCACGGCCGGACCAGCGGCGCTGCCCCGGCCCGGGCCTTCGCGCCGAGGCCGGCCTGGTCAGCCGTCTCGATCGCCTGCACCCAGGCGTCCACGTCGTCGGGATGGAGGATGATTCCGCCGTCTCTCACCGCCTCGGGAGTGCCGCCGCGGGACGAGCCGATCGTGGGGACTCCGTGGAGCCCGGCTTCCACGATCACCCGGGGGAAGGCGTCCTCGACCTGGGAGGGCACGAGCAGAAGGTCGTTCGCGGCGTAGATCGGGCCCATGGCGTAGGTGCGGGGCACCCAATGCACGTTCGGGTACGCGGTGAACTCGCTGGCCGTGTCCCACCAACCCTCGACGAGGGTGAACCGGCGGGCGGGCAAGCGGCGGATCAGCTGGCGCAGGAGGGCCGCGCCCTTGGCGGGGATGGGATTGACCATCAGCACGCCGCCGGGGCTGCCAGGGACGCGGCCGGCTGTGCCGCGCCCCGCGGCGAGCAGAGGCCCGGCGCCTTCGGCCGGCGCGAACGGCGGGTAGAAGACGACTACCTTCGTGTCGGCGTGGGCCTGGGCCCGTCCCGCGACGAACTTCGACGTGGCGAGGGCGACGTGCGGTCGGCCGTGGAGGACGCCCATGCTGTTGGCCGAGACCGAGTGCAGCCAGCCGGCGACCCGCGAGGACCGGCGGGCAAGCGAGGCCAGGTCGGCCGCTTGTTCCTGCGAGGTCACCACCAGATCCGGCCGGGCCTCAGTCAGGAGATTCTTCAGCGTCGCTTCCACCCTGTCCTGCGGCACGGCCCGGCACGAGACGCCGTTCCACCGGTAGCGGACCTCCCCGCCAGCCTCCTCCCACACGGTTCCGTGGGCCCGGAGGTGGGCGCGCATGTGGCCGATCTGGGCAGACCCGTTCCAGGGGGCCTCATGGCTGCCGAGGTAGACGACACGCCACCCGGCCCGGACGAACTCTTCCGCCAGAAGCTGCTGGGAGACCTCCGCGCCCCCGATCAGCAGCGGTGGCGGGGTCCGCCGCCATACGAACACCACCGTCGGGCGGGTCACCGGCCACCCGCCCAGTACGTGAAGAGGGCCTGCACGACGGCAGCCGTCTCCTGCCGGTCGCTGTCCCCGGAGGCGACGGCCAACTCCGCAGTCGCCGGGCGGTGGGCCGGGCGGCAGAAATAGTCGCGGAAGTGCATGAGGAAGGCGGGGTCGTGGAGGAAGTACTCCGGCTCGACCTCGTGGTGTCCGGCGGCCTTGCGCCGCAGGTGTAAGAGCTCTGGCGTCACGTCCAGGTACAGGGTGTGGTCCGGCCTCAGGTGCGGCATCTCCTCAGCCAGACGGGTCAGTTTGGGCAGGACGTTGAAGCCGTAGATCTCGTCCATGGCGTGAGCGTGGGCGAGGAGGGTGTCGACGGTCCGGTCCAGGACGACCAGCCCGCCGTGGCGGCGAGCTGCGTCCACGCGGTTGCCCTCGATCTCCATGAACGTCATGAACGCCTTCACCTGCTCGTCTGCCGACCGGGTGGAGGGGGTGGGGATGTCCTCGCGGCGCGCGAACGACTTCACGTAGCAGGAGAAGAAGAGCGCGTCCCGCATCGCCGGCACCCGGCGCAGCCGCCCCAGGGCAGAGGTCTTGCCCCCGTACGAGGGGCCTTCCAGGCCGAGGATCATCACGACCCCCCGAGCCGGTAGAAGCGTTCCGCGAACTGGCCCCGCGGACGGCCGTCCGGGTCGGGCAGCAGGTTGGCGGCGACGGTGTGGGCGTGCCGGATGGGCCGGTACATCTTCCGGGCGGGGTGCATCTGCGAGCCGTGCATGTGTAGCAGGGTCACCTTGTCCAGGACGGAGGCCGTGATGTCCTCCAGCTCCGGTTCGAAGACATCGCGTACCCGCTGCCGGAACAGGTGCCGGTCGCATCCAGACAGCCCGTACGTGGACCAGAAGGCGGCGTCCTCCCAGAACCACCGGCAGCCCAGGCGGCGCGCCGCCTCGTGGACGGCGAGGTGGTCCGGGTGGCGCGTAACGGCGGCCGGGGCGAGCAGCTCCGCGTCGTCCATCCTGTCCAGCACCTCGGCGAGTTCGGAGGTGATCCGGTCCACCTGGGCGGGCTCGGGTGCCCGATAGGGCTTCTCGGCGTCCTTGTGCCCCAGGCCGACCCGGGCCGCCCCCAGGGGCAACATGGACTGGGCGGCTTCGCGGTCGCGGAGTCCGGAGACCGTCTCCACGCTGTTGTAGGTGCTTTCGAGGGAGGGGTGGACGCTGCGGGAGCGGGTGAAGACGGTGACCACGGTCAGCGGTCGGGGACGGGCGAGGAAGGTCCCGGAGGCGGACAGGACGAAGTCGTCGTGGTGGGGTTCGATGACGACCACCGGCCGCCCGGACGGCTTGCGCGGCTCGATCCAGTACGGCGCGAGGGTCAGCGGCGCCGTCAGCGTCATGATCTCCTTCGCCCCGGTCAGAGAGTCCATCCAGGCCCGGTGCGCGGTCAGGAGGTCGGTGGGGAAGGTGTAGATGCCGTCGGCGTCCGGCAGGGGAAGGAGGGTCACCTGGGGTTCTCCGATCATCGGACGGTGGTGGCGTACCAGTTGCGCCAGAAGCGAGGCGAGGTCAGGCCGAGGCGGACGACCACGGGGTTCTGCCACCAGAGCATCCGGGCCGTGGACCAGGCGTCGTAGCGGCGGGTGGAGGGACGCACGCGGAGGTCTTCGAGGACCGCGACCGGACCGCCCGTGCGGCGGCCGTAGGCGGTCAGGCGGGCGAAGAACTCCATGTCCTCGCTCATGAAGTAGTCCGGCCGGTAGCCGTGTACTGCCTTGAAGGCGTCCCGGGTGCAGAACTGGTTGACGCCTTGGGCGCCCCCGTGGTGGGCGCGGTGGTGGTCCCAGTAGGCGCACAGCACACGGGCCCCGAACCGGGCGGGGGTGTAGAGCGGTGGGATCGCCCCGCCGACGGCTCCGGCGTCCATCGCGGCCACGGCGGCCGTGATCCCCTCCAGCGGCAGGGCCACGTCGGCGTCGACGAAGAACAGCATCCGTCCTTTGGCCTCGCGGGCTCCGCTGTTCCGGGCCAGGCCGATGCTGCGGACCAGCTCCGTCACCACCCGGGCGCCGAGCTCCCTTGCGACGGTGGCGGTCTCGTCGGTAGAGGCGTTGTCCACGACGATCACCTCTCCGCGCCGGCCGGAGCCTGCCTCCCAGGCGCGCAGGGACGCGAAGACGGTGGGCAGATATCGGGGCAGGTACTTAGCCTCGTTGTACGCGGGGATGATCACCGACAGATCGGGATCGGTCACGGGTCGGTCCTTCCTGGTTGCGGGGACAGAGCAAGATGCAGGCGGGCGGCCCAGGCGTCGCGGTCGCGGCCCTCCCGGTGGGCGGCGTAGGTCCAGCCACGGACGGCCTGGAAGGCCACGTAGGCGTCCAGGAGCCCGGTGTCGACGGGCCGTCCGTAGGCAGCGGCCACGAACAGCCGATCGGACGGCTCCAGGGCGTCGCAGGTCACGAGGGTCTGGGCGAGGTCGTACTCGGGGACCTCCACGGTCGCGGCCTCGAAGTCCACGAGGTAGTCGGGGAGGCGGGGCCGGCCGTGTTCGCCGACGGTGAGGCGTCGGTCGCCTCCGCAGATCACGTTCTCCAGGTGGAGGTCTCCGTGGCACCACACGAGTCGTTCCAGGCGTGCCCCGGCCGCGATGACCTCCAGGGCGGGAGCGAGCCGGACGAAGACCTGCTTGGGGCAGTGGGCGGCCAGAGCGGTGACCTGCTGGCCGATGCCTGGAGCCAGGGGGACCCCGGCCGGGGCCTTGACGCTGTGGAAGGCAGCCATCAGCAGGGCGAGCCTCAGCAGTGCCGCCGGACGCGGCATCTGCCCGGCTCGGACGGCATCCCCCAAGGTGCTCGTTCCGGCATCGGTGGTGACCAGGGCAGAGACGGTCAGGCCGGAAACCGGCCCGTACCCGATCACGGTCGGCACCCGCACCCGCCCGGCGGCGGTGACGGCGGCCAGGAGGCGGGCCTCGTCGACAGCGCCGTGGGTGCCGTCGACCGCGAACAGCTTGACCACCACCGGGCGGCCGTCGGCGAGCCGGACCCGGTAGACGGCCGTCTTCGGCCCGCTGCGGACCCGGACCGTCTCGGCCGGAACCGACCCGGCCAGTTCCGTGCAGGCCCTCTCTACTGCCAGGACCGCGCCGCCAGTCACAGTGCACCTGCCCCGGCCAGGTGCCGCAGCGTGCGGTGCATCTGCTGCCGGTAGGCACGCACGTCTTCCGTGCAGGGGCACGAGCTCATCCACGGCTTCTGGCCCCCGACGAAGTGCACCACGTGCCCGTCCCGGCGGGTGACCGGGCGGCGGAGGACCCGGCGGACCCAGTCCCCCCGCTCGAGGAACCGGTCCACCTCGAACCGGTTGAACACCGGCCCGACCGGGTGCGCGGTCCCGGAGGACAGCAGCCACAGGTTCAGGGCGCACTGGTCGTTGTGCTTGATGTGCTGCCGCCCGCGGACCAGGGCCCGCTGGACCCCGGCCCGCATGGGGGCGAGCATCGGCGCGGGGACCCACAGCATCCCGGCATTGAAGTAGGTGCGCCCGACCAGGTGGGGCCAGCGCTCGGCGACGCCGGGCAGGGCGGGGCACTGGCCGACGGCCGGGTTGAACTCGTCCTGCACGGCGCCGATCCGGTCCGCAGGCAGACCGTCCAGAGGCGCGGAGACGTCGGCGCGTACGTGGACGTCCGCGTCCACGTAGATCAGGAACGGCCGGTCGAGGAAGTCGGGGGTGAACCCGAACCTCAGGTAGGTGGCGACGGAGATGTAGGCGGTGTCCGCCATGACACTCTCGGGCGGCGGGGCCTGCCAGCGCAGGTCGAAGGAGCCGAACCCGCAGCGGCGGGCGAAGGACTCCATTACCGCGGCCTGCCCCGGGGACAGGCCGTTGGTCAGCACCCGTACCGCGCTCTCGCGGCGGTCGGCCACCGGCAGGTGGTCGGCGACCGAGCCGAGCGTGACCAGGGCGGGTAGCAGGTAGCGGGCATCGACGCACATGCCGATCGCGTACACGCGGGTGCCTCCAGGGCGAGGTTGGACGGGACTGGCCGACAGGGCCGGGGCATAGGCCGGCTCCTCGCCCGTATCCGGGGGAGCCGACCCGCCTCACCGGTGTCGGCGAGGTGCTGCGGTCACCTGCTGCGGCCGGGCAGGTGGAGGGCTTCCGGCGCCGACGCCCCAGGCAGGCCGACGCCGGAGGCGGTTCAGACAAGCCGCAGGAGGTCCGTGTTCCGGGCGAGGTGGGCCACCGACCTGGCCAGCAGCCGCAGCGCTATCGCCGGATCGCTCCCGCAGTCCCGGGCGACCTTGCGGGCGAACCGCACGGTGCCGGCCGCGATGTCCTTCTCCCGGCTCTCCGGCAGCAGAGCCGCGTACCGTTCGGCGGGCACCGCGAGGGTGTGGACGTGCTCGCGCAGCCGCTCCCGCAGCCGTACGGCCACCTCCCCGGCCGGGTGGTGGTCGGCGAGGGTGAGGGCGGCCTCGACGTCCCCGGCCACGGCGGCAGCCGCGGAGGCGATCACGGTCTTCTGGTTGGCGGAGGTGACCGTGGGCACCTCCGCCGGGGCTGCCGCCATTTCGTGCGCGAGTACGGTCACGATTCCGCTCCCATCCGCCTGCTGCCGGTTCGGCTGTGCGGACAAGTAACCCGTGTGCGAGCCGTGTTGGACATGACGAATCCGCTCGCAGCTACTCGCGTGACGACTGACGAAAAGTCCCGACCTGCGTTACCTCGGATGGTGGCCCCGCCTCTACCGTGACTGCATGGTGCGGAAGCGGAACGCGGAATTAGAGACCTGGATGAAGGAACACGGGCTCAGTGCCGACGCTCTTGCCGAGCAGGTCAACGACGCGATGGCGGACCTCACCGGCCACCGCGGCGCCGTCACCGAACGGACGGTCTACCGGTGGCTGTCGGGAGAGAACCGCTCACCCCAGGACCGCCAGTGGCAGGCCCTGGAGGCCGTCTCCGGGCTTCCTGGGACCGACCTGGGGTTCGTGCCCCGTGCCCGCTCCCGCCCCGCAACGCCCTCAGCACGACTGGAGGACCCTGTGCTTGGCCGTCGAAGCTTCATTTCCGTAGCCACGGGCGCCGCCGTCGCCGTGTCCACCGGCACCGCGACCGCAGCCACCCGACCCACCGTCGGACACTCCGACGTCGACCGCCTGCGCGTCCTCCTGGCCGAACTGTGGCTCCTGGACGACCAGAACGGCGGTGGCCCCGTTCTGGAGAAGCGCGCCGCCGACCTCGCCGCCCGTACGCTCAGCCTCCAGCAGCACGGCTCCGCCAGCCAGCGCGTCCGCTCGCGCCTCTATGCCGTCGCTGCGTCCTTCACGGCCTTCGCCATGTTCTCCGCCATCGACGCCCGCCGACTGGGGGAGGCCCAGCGCTACCTGGAGCAGTCCGTCACCCTCGCAGGGCTTTCCGGAGACGGTCAGGTCCAGCACCAGACCTGGCGGTACGCCGCCATGCTCGCCGGCCAGCGCGGCCGGTACGCCGACGCCCTCGCCGCGGCCGAAGCCTGCACGGGCACCCGGGCGCACCGCACCGACCCCCTCTACGCCTCGCTGACCCACTCCCGCATCGCCCTGACCGCCGCCAGCCTTGGTGACAAGACCAGGGCCATCCGCGCCCTGGACCGGGCCCACGGTGCCTACGACCGAGCCGATCCCGCCGAGGCCCGTCCGTCCTCCGTCGCCTTCTACACCCGGGGCGAGCTCCACGGCCTGACCGGAATCACTCACTACCGGCTCGGCGAGGCGGAGAAGGCCGAGTTCCACGCCCACCGGTGCATCGCCGACCTCCGCGACGACCAGCACCGCAACCGCGCCTACTACCTGTCCCAAGCGGCCCTCGCGCAGGTCGCGCAGGGTGATGTCGAGCAGGCCGTGGCCACCGCCACACGCGTCATCGCCCCGACCGGCGCCGACGCCGGCCGGGTCCCCCACCTCCTGGGCAGCTTCACTTCCGCACTCAACCAGGCGGCCCCCAAGTCCGCTGTCACCCGCCAGTGGAACGACCGCACCCGCACTGCCTGAACCCGCACGCGACAAGGAGCACCATGCCCACCCCGGAGATCACCCTCCACCGCTACGGCACCGACCAGCTGCCCACCATCCGCCCCACCCTGGTCGGCGTGTACGCCGAGGTGTACGAGAATGAGATCGGCGAGGACCCGTTCTTCTCCGTCGACCGCTTCGAGGGTCGTCTCACCGGCCACTCCTCCCGCCCGTCCTGGGAGGCCGTGGTCGCCTACGACGGTGGCGAGGCCGCCGGCTACGCCTACGCCGCGGCCCTGCCCCAGAACACCGGCTGGTGGGCCCACATGCTGCAGCCGCTTCCCGAGGCGGACACGACCGAGGACGGCACCCGAACCCTCGCCCTCTTCGAGATCATGGTCCGGGCTCCCTGGAGGGGCACAGGTCTGGCGCACCGGATCCACGAGGAACTGCTGACCGGTCGCACCGAGGAACGCGTCACGCTGCTCGTCGAGCCGGGCCACCCGAAGGTGAAGGCCCTCTACGAGGGGTGGGGGTACCAGCACATCGGCGACCAGCAGCCGTTCCCCGACGCCCCGGTATACACCACCATGCTCCGCGCACTCAGGTGACAGCTGTACGTCTGCAGGGCGACCCTGAGGCCGGGGACCGCCTTGTGGGTCGCTCGGGCGAAGAAGCTGGCGACGCCGACGATCGACGGCCCTGGCGGCGGTCGCGACGAGCGCGTGCTCATCATCGTGCAGACAGACGCTGCACGCTTTGGAGCGCTGGTCGTCCCTGTGGTGCGTCGTCGTGTACGCGCTTTGGCGGGGTAGCGGAGGTGACGCGGCTTCGCACGCAGGCTGCTGCTCATCCCTCGGCTGCGATCCGTCGTCGGTCGCTGCTTGACGGACCGGTGCCCCCTGGCTCCGGTCCGCTCCCCCCACTCCAGGGGCGGGAGCGGCCGAGACGCTCTCCCCTGACGGGGAAGAGCGTCTTGGCCGATAACTTGCTCCGTCTGGGGCTTGGGTAGGCGTCGCCTGCTTGGAGGTTGTGGGGATGCGTGGCAGTGGGTTCGTCCTGTAAGAGCGTGCCTCCTGTTGGTCGGGCTGGAACGGCTTCGGCGTTGAGGGGATGGGGCGCACGAACGCCAGCTCGCCCCGCGACGGATGCGCGGGGGAGCAATGTGACTTTCGGACGAGGCCTACGCGGCGTCCGCTCGGCCGCTGTTGAGTGCATCCTGGACCTTCCGGGTGATCTTGTTCCGGCGGTCCCTGCCGATGGGGAGGCCGTGAGCGCGGACAGCCGTCTCGATGTGGCGGCTTGACGCGCGTCCATCGCGTCCGAGCGGGGCGGTGAGGGCGATGGTGAAGAGCTCGTCGTCGGTGGCGGCGGGCTTGCGACCGGTGCGCTTCTTCGGCGGGACGTGGGCTTCCGCCCCGTGCGGGAGAAGGGCCAGCGCTGGAAGGCGTCCCGGAAGCATGGCTTCCACGTACTCCGGCACACCTACGCCTCCGTGATCCTCGAGGCGGGCGAGTCCGTGGTCACCCTCGCCCGGTGGCTCGGTCACTCCAGCCCGACCATCACCCTCGACCACTACGCCCACTTCATGCCCGAGGCCGGCGGCAAGGGCCGCGCGGCAGTCGATGCGCTGCTCGGAGTGGCCTTTCAGTACGTCCCGGAAGACCTTGCCCTTGCCTGAGAACGGGTGGCACAGCTCATGCTGTGCCACCCGTTCTCGTTGGCGGGTCACGCGCTGAG
>NZ_JBFBGR010000062.1:0-22208 GCF_040684755.1 Streptomyces sp. NPDC089799
GGGGAGTTGACGCCGACGCCCCAGCTGGGACCGATCTCCTGGCCGATGATCGTGGTCACGCCGCTCGCCAGCGAGGCTTCCATGATCCGCGGGGATACGTGTACACGTCACCTCCCGGCAGCCGGGCCATCAGGTCGCCCTTGCTGTCGCCGTTGATGTCGCCCGGGACGAACAGCTTGTCGTACTGGTTGAAGCCGCTGCCGACCTGCTCCCGGGCGGCGAACGGCGCCCCGGCCGTGCCGGTGCCCTTGTAGAGGAAGAGGCCGCCGGCGGTGTCCCGGGCGAGCAGGTCGGGCCGCCCGTCCCCGGAGTAGTCGCCCGCGCCGACGAGGGCGTTGTAGCCGTTCCAGCCGGTGCCGACCTTGATGCGCGTGCCGAACTTCGTGTACAGCAGGCCGTCACCGGGGTGCAGCCACAGGACGCCGGCGGAGTCACGGCTGACCAGGTCGCCCTTCCCGTCGCCGGTGAGGTCGCCCGGGCCGGCCATCATGGTGTAGTTCCACGACGTGCTGACCTTCACGCCTCGGACGTAGAGATCGGTGCCGATGTTCTGCACGTAGCTGGCGTGGTTGTGGCTGTTGAGGCCCGTGGCGTACGTGTTGCGGGAGCCGGGCGTCTCCTTGCCGGCCGCGACCGGCGGGGACAGGTAGTCGCCGTTGGCCAGGGCGTAGTACTTGGCCAGGACGTTGTCGGCCTGGGTCATCACGTTCTGGCCCTTGCCGAACAGCGAAGTGGTGCCCGCGCCGACGATGAACTTGTTCAGTTCGTAGCCGCTGCCGAAGTAGGCGGGGGCGGCGAACTTGCCGCCGCCGATCGACTTGAACCAGTACTCCACGCCGTCGTGGTTGCGGGCCATCAGGTCGCTGCGGCCGTCGCCGTCGCCGTCGTCCGAACCGATGATCATGTTGTACGCGTTCCAGCCGGTGCTGACCTTGACGGCGGGCTTGAGCGGGGCGGTGGCGCTGCCGGCTCCCTTATGGAACCACAGCTCGCCGGCCAGGTTGCGGGTGAGGACGTCGCCGATGCCGTCGCCGTCGACGTCATTGGCGCCCACGACCTGGTCGTAGATCCCCCAGCCGGAGCCGACCTTGACCCGGGAGTTGAAGGGCTTGGTGACGCTTCCGGTTCCGGTGTACAGCCACAGGTCACCGGCGGGATCCCGGGCCAGCAGATCGGGGCGGCGGTCGCCGGTCAGATCGCCGGTGGCGATGAGCCGGTTGTAGATCTGCCAGCCGCGGCCCGACCACAGGGGCGCCGAGGTGCTCTTCACACCCGCCTCGTAGAGCGTGAGCACGCCGTCGAAGGTGAGCGAGAGGAGTTCGGGCTTGGTGCTGCCGCCGACGTCGCCGATCGGCAGCAGGTCCTTGAACGATGCCTCGGGATCCGGGTCGGTCTTGTAGACCGTGTACTCGCTCCAGGCCTTGATCGACGACAGGTAGACGGCCGTGACCTGGTCGTACTCCATGACGATCATGTCGCTGACGCCGTCGCCGTCGACGTCGTGCCGCGGCTTGGCGGCAGCGGCCGTCCGGGCCGGGACCCGGGCAGGCATGACGACGGTCGGGCGCGCGCGGTCGCGGGCGGTTCCGGTCACGGCGGACGGTGTCGACGCCGGAGCGGCGACGCCCGGTACGGCCGGGCTGGGCGCGGCCAGGATCGGCGCGCCCAGGCTCGGCGCGGCGACGCTCGGCGCGGCGGCCAGCGCACCCGCGGCCAGGGCGAGAACGCTCCCGGCGGCCAGGGCGCGCAGCCGTCTGCGCTGCGGTGACGTACGGTGCGATGTAGTCAAGATCCCCCCTGAGGATCGAGCCGTGGGGCTCTGCCCCGGCACACGTCATGTGTGTGTCCGGGATCACGCATCCGTGCATGAACGGCCCCCCGCTTCCGTCCGTGCACGCCGAGCCCCATTGCCGACATTCACGTCGGCACGATCACTCCGGTTCCCGTTCCCTGCACATCAGTTGGGATTCCTGCACCGGGCGACCGTCGCGGGGCCGTCCGCGTCAGGGCCGTCCGCGTCAGGCGACCAGCTCGTAAACGCTCCGGGCCGTCAGCCACAGGCCGGCGAACAGGGAGATCGTGACGATCAGCTGTTCCTGGTGCTGCTCCAGCCAGGTCCGCAGGGCGTTGAGCCGGGCGCCCGCGGCCGCGGGCGCCCGGAGCGCGTACATCTCCATGACGACGAGGCTGAGCGTGGCCAGCAGACAGTAGCCCGCCAGGGCGAGCCAGTCGGTGAGGGTGGAGAGGTCCGCATCGACGGCGATCGCGGCTCCGGCACCGACCAGTGCCCAGGGTTGCAGCAGCCATGCCAGGCCGGCTGCGGTGGCCGGGGAGGCGTTGTCGATCCGGGCGGCCCAGCGCGGTGGGCCGTGCGGGCGGGGCGGTCGGCGGTGCCGGTGGGCGCCGTACAGCACCAGGGCCACGCCGATGGCGAGTTTCGCGGCGATCGCGGCGGTCGAGGGCGCGCTGTGACGGACCGGGGGCTGTCCCCCGGTCAGCAGCATCACGCAGGCGATGACCGCGATCAGGTTGGCCAGCCACGACAGCAGGAACGCCAGGCCCTGGCGTACGCCGCGCCGCGAGGAGAGGAGCAGGATGAAGGCGCTGTTGTGTAGGGGCCCCAAGGTGACGGCCGTACCGATCACCACCAGATCGAGGACCACCTCTCAGGCCTCCGGTCCGGTCGGCCCGTCGCCGGTGGCGGAAGCGGAGGCGGAGGCGGAGTCCTCGGTGTGGTAGCGCCGCAGGAGTTCCCGCTCGGCGGCCCGGTGCGGGAACCTGGTGAAGATCAGCAGCGCGCCCAGGGCGATCGCGACCAGGCCCACGGTGTACGCCCAGTCGTCACCGTGGAGGAACGACTGGCGTGCTGCCGCGACGATCTGGTCGGCGTACTCGGGGTGCTGCTGGGCGACCTGGGCGGCGGAGGCGAACGACTTGGTCAGCTCGCTCTGGACCTGGTCCGACACGTCCTTGCCCTCGGGGGAAGCGGCGATCGCCGTGCTGAAGGCCGAGGCGTAGCCGGCGGTGAGGAGCACGCCCATGACGGACTGCATGACGGCCCCGCCGAGGTCCCGTTGCAGGTCGGCGGTGCCCGAGGCCATGCCGGCGCGTCGCACTGGCACCGATCCGGTCAGCGAGTGGGATGCGGGTGTCCCGGCGAGGCCGGCGCCGATGCCGACGAGCACGTAGGCGAGGCCGATCTGCCAGTAGCTGCTGTGCTCGCCCCAGAACAGCAGCATCCAGGCGAACGCGAGGAAGAGGAACGCGTAACCGCACAGCAGGGTCGTACGGGCGCCGCGTGTCTCGACCAGCTTCGCGGACTGTGGAGCCACGAGCACCATCAGCACGACGAGGGGGAGGATGGAGGCGCCGGCTTCGACCGGGTCGTACTCGAGCACGTTCTGCAGGTACTGCTGGCTGACGAACGCCGACCCCATCATGGAACCGAACACGATGATCCCCGCGCATGCGGCGACCCAGAACGTGCGCCGGCCGGCGATGTGGAGGTCGTACAAGGGGTTGGGAGCCCTGCGCTGACGCCGGACGAACGCCGCTCCGGAAGCCAGAGCGATCACGACGAGGCCGACGACCAGTGACCCTTGACCGGGGACGACCGCGAAATTGATCGCCAGCACCAGTCCCGCGACCAGGAAGACGGACAGGACACCGCCGAGGTTGTCGACCGGTTCGACCGATTCGTTGGCGTGCGCGGGGACGAACAGCAGGGCCATCACCAGCGCGACCAGGGCGAGGGGCAGGGTGACCAGGAACACCGACCCCCAGTAGAAGCGTTCGAGCAGCGCGCCCGCGACCACCGGCCCGAGCATGGAGATGCCGCCGCCCAGCGCTGACCACAGCGCGATCGCCTTCGTCCGGCCCGGCCCCGCCCACAGGGCGGTGATCAGCGCCAGGGTGGTCGGGTAGGCCATGCCGGCCGACAGCCCGCCGAGGATCCGGGCCAACACCAGGACGGTGTCGTTCGGCGCGTACGCGGCGAGCAGACAGGCGGGGATGGAGAGGGCGACTCCGAGGAGCAGCAGCAGCTTGCGTCCGTGACGGTCGCCGACCGCACCCAGATAGAGCACCGATGCGGCCAGGCCGAGGGAGTACCCCACGGCGATCAGGTTCAGTGCGGTCTGGGAGGAGTCGAAGGCCTTCCCGATCGCGGGCAGCGCCACGTTGGCCACTGACAGGTTCAGGTTGGCCACCGCGGCAACGGTGATCAGGGACGCCAGGACGAGCGACGCCCGCGCAGGGGCCTCACGCGGAACGTCGGTGCGTGGTGCGCCGCTTTCGGACACGGGACCTCCGGGGGAAGTTGGGCTCCGCGAGAGTCTTGCCTGATCCGCGGTGCCGTACATCGACCCATTCGGATGACACGCAGGGGGTGCAGGGGTGGCCGGATGCAGGTGGGCGAGGAGCTCGGCTGTCGTTGATCCGTCCTGGGCGTGCGGGCCGTCCCAGAACGACTCCGGTCAGGACGAGTGCCAGACCGCACAGCTGCCGGCCCGTCAGCACCTCTGCGGCCACTGCCGTGCCGAGCAGTACGCCCGTGACCGGGTTGAGCAGTCCGACCAGGCCCACGGTCCCTGCGGGCAGGCGTCGCAGCCCGGTGAACCAGGAGACGAAGGCCAGCGCGGTGGCGACGAGGGAGACGAAGCCGAACGCAAGGAGCTCCGATGCGGAAAGTGTGGGCGGGGCTCCCTCCACGACCGCGGCAGCCGGAAGCAGGAACAGTCCTCCGGCGGTGAGCTGCCAGGCGGTTGAGGCGAGCACGTCAGCGCCGGTGTTCCAACGCTTGGCCAGGATGTGACCGAACGACGATATGAGCATCGCCGCGGCTGCTGTGAGGACTCCCGGTACGTTCACCCCTCCTGCGCCCGTGAGCAGCATGGTGCAGACCCCGCCGAGCCCGATCACCGCGCCGGCCACGTGTGCGAGGCCGGGCCGCTCGGAGACCAGGGGCCAGGCGATGAGCATCATCGCCAGTGGGGACACCGCCATGACGGTCGAGGCGATGGTCGTGGGCAGGAGCTGGGAGGCGGCGTAGACGAGCACGAAGAACACGCTCACGTTGAGCAGCCCGAGCACCGCGGACCGCCACCACCAGTCGCCGCGCGGGCGCCGCCTGCACAGACCGAGGAGGACGAGCCCTGCGGGCAGCGCTCGCAGGGCCGCCCCGTAGAGAGGGCGGTCGGGGGGCAGGAATTCGTGGGTGACGTAGTAGTTGGCACCCCAGGCCACCGGCGCGACACCGGTCAGGGCCACCCACCGCATATTGGCTTCCATGGAAGATAATATATCTTCCATGGAAGCTATGCTGGCGGGATGGACGACGACCTTCAGCCGATGGACCGCGTGGCCCGCATCCAGGCCGACTGGCGCCGCGAGCGACCCGACCTCGACACCTCCCCGCAAGGCGTGATCGCACGGCTGCACCGCCTGGCCGGCCATCTCACCGAGGAGCTCTGCGTCGTCTACGGGCGCTACGGACTCAGCGAGGGCGAGTTCGACGTCCTGTGCGCATTGCGTCGCGCCGGCGAACCCTACGAGCGCGCGCCCGGCGAACTCGCCGCACACACGATGGTCACCACCGGCGGGATGACGAAGCGAATCGACCGCCTGGAGCGGGCGGGGCTCGTCACCCGCCGCCGTTCCGACGACGACCAGCGCGGCCGGATCGTGGCCCTCACCCCATCCGGTCACGCACTGATCGACCAGGCATTCACCGACCACATGCGCAACGAACACCGGCTGCTGAGCCTTCTGACTCCGGCCGAGACCGAGGCGCTCGAAGGGCTGCTCACCACCTGGACCTCACGCGTGGAAGGCCTTCGCCCGTCCGACGGCAAGTGAGCCGGGCGTCACGGGTGCCGGAGCATGTTCCATTCGGCAGGGCCGCTGACGATCCTTGTGCTGCGCAAAAGGGGGCCGGTCGTGGCGCCTTGGGATCAGACAGGAGCGCGACGTGACATCGATCGCAGTAACCGGGCACGCGAACATCACGGAGGCAAGCAAGGCTCTGATCAGGGAAGCCCTGATTTCGAGGCTCGGCCGGTACCCCGCCTCCGAGCTGACCGGTATGTCCTGCCTGGCGGCAGGTGCGGACAGGGTCTTCGCGGATGCCGTTCTGGCCGTGGGAGGACGGTTGATCGCGGTGATCCCTTCACGGGATTACCGCGAACGCATGGTCGATCCGCGTCATGCCGATGAGTTCGATCGCCTGTGCCAGTCGGCCGGTGAATGCACGGTGATGCCGTACCGGCGGACCACGCGTGCTGCGTATGTGGCCGCCAACCGTATGCTCCTGGGCCGTGCCGAGCTGCTGATGGCCGTCTGGGACGGCAGCGACGGCGGGCGCGGTGGGACAGCAGATGTCGTGGCCACAGCCCAGGCTTACGGGCTCCCCGTGGACATCGTCTGGCCGGCGGGTGCCGCGCGGGAATCGCGGGCGCTCGGCTGAGTACCAGCGGCTGAGCGAGGCGGGGGCGGGTTCGGTGCGGCGGCGTGGGCGTCGGCCAGGGCGGCTGCCACCGCGTCCACGAGCGGGTCGGGGGCGTCCGTGCGACGGGCCAGCACCACGCAGCTCGGCGGGTGGCCGTCGAGCGGGACGAACGCGATCCCCGGACGCGCGTGCCTGCGCGCGGCCCCGGCCGGCAGTATCCCGGTCACCCCGTCCCACACCACCGCGTGCAGGCATTCCTCGGCGGACGTCACCACCGGGCCGGGGGCGTCCTCGTCGGAGGCGAGCCAGTACGCGCGCCACCGCGCGTCCGTCCCGGCCGGCAGCCGGAAGCGCGGACGGCCGGCGAGTTCCCGCACGTGCAGCCGCGGCCGTGCGGCGAGCGGGTCGTCCGCGGGCAGTACCGCCACCAGGGGCTCCGATCCGAGCCGTCGTACGGTCAGACCCGAGGTGTCGAAGGGGAGCCGGGTCAGCGCCAGGTCGGCCCGACGCTCGCGCAGCCCGCCCGTCGGATCGGTCACGGGTGCTTCGTACAGCCTGACCCGCAGCCCGGGATGGGTGCGGCGCAGCACGGCGAGGGCCGCGGGCCCGGCATCCAGTCCCGCGCCGGCGACGGTGCCCAGGACGACCTCGCGCACGGATTCCGCGGCCCGCACCCGTTCGCGGGCGCGCTCGGCGCGCGCCAGCAGGTCGCGGGCCTCCGGGAGCAGCACCTTTCCGGCCGGGGTCAGGCGTGCGCCGGTCGGGATCCGGTCGAACAGGCGGCACCCCAGGTCGGCCTCCAGGTCGCGGATCCTGCGGCTGAGGGGAGGCTGGGCGAGGTGGAGCCGCACGGCGGCGCGGCCGAAGTGGCCTTCCTCCGCCACCGCGACGAAGCAGCGCAACGCCTTCAAGTCCATGACCAGCCACGATACCGAGAACGGCATCGCACCTGCGGAACCGGTCTTGGACGTGGGGGCGGATCCGAGGTGAGGTGGAGCCGTCCTCCGGAGCACACGCCCACCCAGGGGCACGTCTGCCCCTTCCATCACCTGACCGCTTCTCTGCCCCTCCCCCTCCCCTTCCCCTTCCCTCTCCACCTCATCAACTTCCCCAAGGAGTAACCATGTACGCGCACCCCGACGATCTCCACCGCGCCCGCTCCGTAGGCGGCGCGGCCGCGCCCGAGTTCGCGGCCTGGCTCGCCTTCCAGAACGCGGTCGACCGCGAGGACGGCGCCGTCCCGCGCCGCTACCGCGAGCTGATCTCCGTGGCGGTCGCCCTCGTCACCCAGTGCGCGTACTGCCTCGACGTCCACACCGCAGCCGCCCGCCGGCACGGCGTCACTCCTGAGGAACTCGCCGAGACCGCCTTCGTGACCGCCTCCGTCCGCGCCGGCGGCACCCTCGCCCACGCGCTCCTCGCCGACCGCCTCTACGAAGGCCACGGCCCCGGCCACGCCCACCACGGTCCGTCCGCCGCCGCGGGAAGTGCGGCGCCCTCCTCCGCCTCCTGCTGACGGTCCCCGTCGCCTGACGCCGCTCCCATGCGTGTTCACGCCCGCGGGGGCGCGGCCTTGTACTCCACGGGGAGGTCGAGAAGGCTGCGGGCACGCAGGGAGGGCCGCCAGTGGGGTTCGGGTTCGGCCAAGGTCAGGGTGCTGAACCGCTCGAGGAGTGCGGCCAGCGCGATCTCGGCCTCGGCACGAGCCAGGGGTGCGCCCAGGCAGTAGTGGATTCCGTGCCCCAGGGCAAGGTGCCCGGATGTGTCGCGGTCGAAGTCGAGCCGCTCGGGGTGGGCGAAGCGACGGGGGTCGCGGTTGGCTGCAGACAGCGACAGCAGGACTGTTTCCCCGGCAGGGACGGTTGCGTCTCCGATGGTCACGTCTTCGGTGGGGAAGCGGCGGATCGCCAGGAGCGCCGGTCCTTCGTAACGCGCCAGTTCCTCGACCGCCTCGGGAAGCTTTGAGGGGTCCATGCGGAGGCGTTCGAGATGCTCGGGATGGCTCAGGAGTGCGTAGACGGCATTGCCGATGAGCTGGACGGTGTTCTCGTAGCCGGCGCCGAGGATGAGGAAGGCGAGCGACGTCAGTTCGTCCTCGCTGAGCATGTCTCCGTCGGTGTCGCGGGCCGAGATCAGGTCGGAAAGAAGGTCGTCGGCAGGGTGCCGGCGCTTGTGCGCAATGAGACCCGTGAAGAAGGCGAGCATGGCACCGATCGCCTGCTTGACGGCCTGCGGGCGGCTGGGGTCAGGTGCGATCAGCTCGTTGGTCCAGGCGCGGAAGTCCTGGCGGTGGTCCTCGGGGACCCCAAGGAGGTCACAGATGACGGTGATCGGCAGCGGAGCTGCGTATGCGGCTATGAGGTCGGTGCGGCCTTCCGTGCCGAGTGCGTCCAGCAGTGCGTCCGCGGTGCGGCGAATCGGAGCACGCAGCGCTTCCACCCGGCGGGGGGTGAACGCGCGGCTGACGAGCTTGCGAATGCGGGTGTGGTCAGGGGGATCCATGTTCAGGAGGTTCGCGTCCAAGGCCGGAGGCAGGGGCAGCCCACGGTAGGCGCCCGGAGCAGCGTTGGCCTTGTCGAGGGAGAGCCGTGGATCTGCAAGGGCCGAGCGTACGTCGTCGTACCGGGTGACCAGCCATGCCGGTTCGCCGCTCGGCCCGGTGATGCGTTGTACGGGCGCAGAGTCACGCAGGTGCTTGTGTGCATCGTGCGGGTTTTTTATGAGGTCGCCCTGTTGCTCCATGGCGTCACCCTACTTCGGCGTGTGAGGACCCAGCTCTGCGCGCCTTCCTTCTCGGCCGGCCGGCGGGTCGTCGGCGAGATCCTCGACGTGGAAACCCGTCGAGGACGGGTCCAGCTGTCGCTGAATGCCCTCCAGGAATTCCGGTTCGGGGTGAGGCCGGCGGTCACGGCGTCAGCGGCCCCGGAGATCCGGACGAGGCCGTCCGCGCAGGCGGGCCTGCTCGTGCTGGGCGAAGGCGCTGCCGTTTCGGCTCAGTTGACGGTGACGGTATAGGTGATGCGCTCGGGCGCCTGCGCAGGGGGCGTCGCTCTCGCGGCGGGTATGGCTGAGGGCCCGGTCGTCGCAGGGGGCAAGGAGGAGGTGTTTCCCTGACAGGTGGTGAAAGTGCAGTGCAGCAGGGTGAACCGCGTGGTCCCCTTGCCCTTGGCCTCGAAGGTGAAGGTGAGCCGGCCCCCGGCACCTTCCATCGCTTCGGCGCCGGAGTCCGCCGTGTAGAGCTGACCGCGGCTGAGCAGCACGGAACTGTCGGGCTTCGGGTCGACCAGGTACCAGTACTCGCGGGTGGAGGCGTTCTGGCCGACGGTGAGCGTGAAGCGCTCCCCCGGCTCGGCGGTGATGCTGGTGTTCTTCACCGGGAGGCTCGTGGCGCCGGCGGCCGATTCGTCCGAGCCGGAGTCGCAGCCGGTGGCGAGGACGAGGACCGCGGCCGCCGCGATCGCTGCACCCCTCCTGCCACCGGGGAGAACGTCTGCTGTACGCGTCCGGGAAATCACTGTAATAAGCCTTGCCCATAGAGCCGTTGATGAAGTCGTCCTTGCCGACCCGGGCAGCCGGGCCCCTTTGGAACGTCGATCATGTCACCTTCCCGGGTGACGAGGGGCCCGTCGTGACGTTGTGGTGTGCACAGAGCCGAGCAGGCAGAGGAGGGGTTCGGCGCTCGGGCTCATGGTGTGCATCTCGTCCGGTCGGAGATCTCCACCCCCGGTTCCACCCATGGGTCCAGGTGCCGTGCGCTGCGTCGCAGCAGTCTGTAGGGCATGACAGCAACCGAGTGGATCACCGACGCAGCACTCATCCTGATCGTCTTCCGGCAGCTGCGGGAAGGCCGTCTCGACCGCAAGACCTTCCTGCTGCCGCTGGGCATCGTGGCCTTCGTGGCGTACTCGTACCTCGACACCGTTCCCACCGGGGGCAACGACCTGGTGCTGATCGCTGCGCTGATGGGCGTCGGCGCCGCACTCGGCATCGGCGGCGGCGTCTACACCCGGATCCGTGCCCTCGACGGGCACCTCCTGATCAAGGCGGGTGCGGTGTCGGCGGTCCTGTGGGTCGTGGGCATGGGAGCGCGGATGGGCTTCCAGGTGTGGGTCGAGCACGCCGGCGGCGCCGACGACCTCGCACGGTTCAGCCTCGCGCACCACATCACCGGCGAGCAGGCATGGGTCGCGGCCTTCGTGCTGATGGCGCTCACCGAGGTCGTCACGCGGGTGGCCACCATCTACGTACGCAGCCGCACGGTCAAAGCGCTCCGCCCCGTGCCCCTCCTCGACCGTACGGCCTGACCGTGCAGTATGTTCGGCCCGTGCCCGCAGACCAGAGCGCCCCGCCCCACAGGACGGACACCGGCCCGGGGGCGGGACCGCGTCCCGTTCCCGGACAGGACCCGCGGGTGCAGTGGGTGGCGAGCCTCGCCGTCGTCGTCGTGGGTGCCCTGACGATCCGGCCCATGGGGTTCGGCGGGTGGGGGCCGGCCGTGGCCGTCCTCTTCGTGGTCAACGCCGCGGCGCTGTTGGCCAGGCGCCTGCCCGAGCACAAGGTCTCCCCGCGTCTCGCGATGATCTGGCTCAGCCTCGGCGTCGTCGCGGCAGCGGCCCTGATCGGTGTCAGCAGCAGCGGAACGGGGTACCTCTTCGCCTTCTTCCTCGCCGGTCACATCGGGTATCGGCTGGAGACCAGGCCGGCCCTGGTGCTCGCGGGGATGTGCAGTCTCCTGTGCGGCGGGGTCCTGTACTTCCGCCTCGGACCGGGGTACGAAACGCTGCCATGGGCATGGGGGCTCCTGACCGGCCTCCCGGTGCTGATCGGGATCGTCAACCGCACCCAGCGTCAGGCCGTACGGGCGGCCATCGAGGCGGCGGAGTCGGCCGAACGCGCCGCCCGGGCCGAGGCCCGGACCGCCGTACTGACCGAACGCGGCCGGATCGCCCGGGACGTGCACGACGTGCTGGCGCACTCCCTCGCCGGGATCAACATGCAGCTGGAGCTGGCGGACGCGCTGATCGACACCGGCGACCTGGAGAAGGTCCGCGAGGCCCACGACAAGGCACACGGCCTGGTCCAGGAGAGCCTGAGGCAAGCGCAGTGGACCGTGCACGCGCTCCGCGAGGACGCGCTGCCGCTGCTGGAGAGCCTGACCGCGATGCTGGAGTCCTCTGGCCACCACGACGCGCTCACCGTCACCGGGACCGTACGCGAAGTGCCGGCCCGGGCCGCCCAGAACCTGCTGCGGATCGCGCAGGAAGCCCTCACCAACGCGGCTCGGCACGCTCCCGGCGGGGCCGTGGAGGTAGAACTGGCGTACGCCGCGGCCTCGACCACGCTGAGCGTCCGCAACGCCCCCGCCACCCGTGCGGCCAACGCCGGTGCGGGCAGCGGGATGGGACTGATCGGCATGCGCGAACGGGTCGCACTGCTGGGCGGAACGGTCACCGCGGGCCCGGTCGCCGAAGGACCGCACCGCAACGGATGGCAAGTGGAGGCAGTGATCCCGACATGAGCGAACGCACCGAAGGCACTGAGCAGCAGCAGTTGAGGGTGGTCGTCGCCGACGACCAGGCGGCCGTCCGCGAGCCCCTCGCGGCGGTTCTCGCCCTGGCCGAGGACATCGACGTCGTCGCAGCCGCCGCGCACGGCCGCGAGGTGCTGGAGGCGGTCGCCGCCGGTCCTGTGGACGTGGTGCTGATGGACCTGAGAATGCCCGTGATGGACGGGATCGAGACCACCCGGCGGCTGGCCGAGCAGTACCCGGAGGTGGCGGTGGTCGTCCTGACCACCTTCGCCGACGACGACTCGATCCTGGGCGCGCTGGGCGCCGGAGCCCGCGGATACCTGACGAAGAACGCCGGACGCCGCGACATCACCCGCGCGATCCGGGCCGCGGCGGCCGGCCAGTCCGTACTCGACCGTGCGGTCCAGGACCGCCTGCTCGCCACGGCGCGGGCCAAGGCACCCGCGCCGGCGGGGCGGGACCTGCCCGCGGACCTCACGCCCCGGGAACGCGAGGTACTCGCGCTGATCGGCCTCGGGCTGCCCAACCGGGGCATCGCCGAGAAGCTGTTCATCAGCGAGGCCACGGTCAAGACCCACATCAACAACCTGTTCGCCAAGGCAGGGATCCGGGACCGGTCGGACGCCGTCCGCCGCGCCATCGAGGCAGGCCTCGCCTGACGCACCCTCCGGCAGGCACGGGCAGCTTCTGCGGCCCGGCGGGGTCAGAGCTTGAAGACCGCTCCGCGCCAGGTCCATCCCGCGGCGAGGACCGCGGCCCGCAGCGGGTCCTTCAGGTCCGAGGTGTCGAAGCGGTAGGACTCCGTCGCCTGGCGGTGGCCCTCGGCCCCCCGCTCCACTGACCGGCGCCACGACACCGTCTTCACCTGCCCCTGCGACCCTGCGGCCGACACGGCCAGCCTGGGCGTACCGCCGACCCACGAGACCTCGAACTGGCGATCGATGGTGCGGGCTTCGTGGGAGGCCGGGACCAGCCGCATCCTGACCTGGGTGACCCGGCTCACCTGGGTGCGGGCGAAGAAGGTGTGCCAGGCAGGATCCGAGATCCGCCATTCCGCCACGAGGTCGGCGCCTTCGGCGTCACCACCGCGCACGACGAACGGCACGTCCGGCCCGTTGAGCGCGAGCAGCGCTGCCCGGACCTCCTCCGCGGAACGCGGGGCCGTACCACGGTCGGGGTGCTCGGTGCCGGTCAGTCTGTCGAGGAAGCCCATCCGCCCAACCTACGAAGCTCCGGCCCCGACCACAACATCTCCCCGCGGCAGGGCCGGATCCGCCCGGCGCGGGATCCCGCCTGACCAGGCGCTACCGGGCGCCGCCGGAGGGCTCCTGCCCGGTGTCCGGGCGGACCGTGCGGAGGAAGTCCTGGAAGTCTCCCAGGACGCTGTCGTGCTGCGTCGCCGTGGCGGTCAGGGTCATCCGGATCACGGCGCGCCGCTCCGGATCCGTGCTGTCCAACATGGCCAGATAGACCTGCGACTGGACGAGGTCGCGGCGCACGCCTGCGACGACCGCCGTGAGAGTGAGCCGCTGCGTGAGGCCGGGGGCCTCTGCGGATCCGACGCCGCGGCGCTGGACCACCTCCACGGATTCGGCGCCGTCACGCAGGCGCTCCACCGCGTCATCGGCGACGCCTTCCAGCGTCTCGGTCTCCGACAGGAAGTCGCCGTCGATGGTGATGTTCGCCGTGAACCCGGCGTCCGCCTTCGGGTGCAGAGCGACGAAGGCCACGGCCGGAGCGTCGACCTCGTCCGGCGGTGCCGGGATCCAGCCTTCCGGCAGGCGGAACTCGATCGGGAGGGGCAGCGTCGTGGCCATTCAGGTCCTTCCTTCCACGGAAACGTACATCAGTCGAACCAGCTGGTGACTTCGTCCTTGACGGAGCCGGCGGCGTCGCCCACCGCATCGGCCGCGTCCCCGACGGCGTCGGCGGCGTCGCGCGCGGCGGCCGAGACCTTGGCCGGGTCGACCGTGAATTCTCCGCCCAGCTTTCCGCCCAGGCCGACGGCGACGCCGACTTCGCCACCGATGTGGAACTTGCCGTCCTCGCCCTTGCCGAAGGTCACCTTTGCCTCGGCGCCCGCCCCGGCCCATCCCTCGGCCGTCCCGCCGGCGCCGATCCCGGCGAGCTCTCCACCTCCCGCGTACGAGGCCTTGGCCCCGGCGAACGCCTTGGCACCCGCGTTGACGCCGCTCAGGCTCGCCCCCGCGCTGACTCCGGCCTCGGCTCCGGCGAATCCCTCACCGCGCATGTAGTAGCCCATGTGCCCGTACTCCGCGCGGCCCTCGGCCAGCGCCCGCCCGCCCACGGACGCCTCGGCCTTGCCGGTCAGGCCGCTGTCGGTGAACCCGACGTTGGCGGTGGCCCGGGCCCCCGCATAGGCGTCGGCGATCCCGGAAAGCTTCATGGACCCGTTGGTCAGGGACCCCTCAGCGGTGGCATGGCCGAGGTCGGCATAGGCCTTGGCCGAGGCCTCCTTGCCGTACTTGGGGCCGCTGGCGGCAGAGCCTGCTCCGGGACCGGTCGCCGATGCCTTGCCCTCGGCTTGCCATCCGTCGGTCTTCGTGGCGGCGTCCTTGTCGGCTGCTGCCGGCATCGGGACCTTCGCCAAGTCGCCCTCGGCACCGGCGTTGAAACCGTCGAGGGTCTGGTCGGCGCCCCTGCCGAAGTTGTCCTTGTTGCTGTCGACCACGGCGGCATCGAGGGCGATCTTGACGTGCTGGTCCGCCAGGGTGACGGCCTTCACCCGATCGTCGATGTGCTGCTGCCACTTGGCGACTGCGGTGCGGATCGAGGTCTCGCCGTCGGGGTCGTGCCGGTAGGCGCTGCGCTCGGCGGGGGTGAGCTTGGCGTAGTCGAAGGCGACGCGCCCCTCCTCCGAAACGGTCATGCCGGCGGCGATCGCCTCGGCCCGGGCACTCTCGACCCGCTTCTTCAGGTCCGTGAACTGCGCGTGGGCGTCCCGCAACAGGCCGGCGATCGCCTTGGCCTGGATCTGCGAGGCCGAGTACTCGTAGCGGGTCGCCGTGAAACGCGTCCGGGCGGTGCCGGCGCTGACGCCGGCCCAGTCCTGGCCGCCGGTCGACATCTTCTGCACGGTTTCGCCGTAGCGGATCTCGACCTCGTGCAACTCGCCCGCCATCGCCTCCCATTTGGCGGCCGCTGTCGTCAGCAGGCCCAGGTCCGTGGTCATGACTTCGTGGTACGTAGGCACGCCGCTCCCCCTACAGGCCGTTCAGCTTCGACTGCGACAGGAACTGGTCGCCCAGGCCGGTGTCGTTCCGGGTGAAGAGACCCGAGGCGCCGCGCAGCGCGCTCTTCTCGCCGGCGAGGCGGCCCAGCAGGGTCTTCACCTGCTGGTCCCAGGTGTCCGCCACCTTCTTCAGGCCGGCGGCCGTGTCCCAGCCCTCGAAGCCCTTCCGAGCCGACCCGGTGGCGTCGTCCGCATGCTCCGAGGCCTTCTTGGTGTTCGGCTCCAGCTCGGTCTCGATGGTGCCGGCCGCTGCCTTCTTCTGGGCCGGCGTCGAAGCGAAGTCCTGGTTCCCGCCCGGAGAGAACATTCCTGCCGAGGGCGGAGTGGTGCCCGGAGCGTACGGCCCGGGTGGTCCGCTGTTCAGTCGCAAGCCCGCGTCCTGGTCCGCGCTGCTCGCACTTTCGTAGACCTGATCCCGTTCGGAATTCCCTGACATGGTGCGCCTCCCCGTCGGCAGGCGTCGATCATAGGTTCGTCGCGCGCGCGGGAGTCGAACGGGGTCCCTGTTGCGTGGGACCGGAGACACGGTCGGCACCGCCGGCCGTGCCGTCCTGCCTGACACGGCATCCGCACCGGCCCGTCCGGGGGCTCAGGGGGTCAGGGGGTCAGGGCACGAGGACCGCGCGGTGGTGCGCTCGATGTCGCGTTCGCCGACCGTTCCGATGACGGTGGTGCCGCGGGCGACGGCGAGCTGCAGGGCGAGGGCGCCCACGCTGCCTGCGGCGCCGTGGACGAGGAGGGTACGCCCCGCTTGCACACCGAGCTCCCCGAGGACGCGGGACGCGGTCCGGCCGACGGTCACCAGGGAGGCGGCGGTCTCCCAGGACAGGGCCTCCGGCTTGACCACCGGCCCGTCGAGCAGGGCCTGTTCGGCGTAGCTTCCGCCTACGGTGGCGCCGAGGACCTCGTCCTCCACGGCGGCATCGGCTCCCTCGCCGACGGCGTCGACCACGCCGGCCGCGTCCAGGCCGGGGATCACGGGAAAGCGGGCGGGGGCGGTGCCGGCCATCAGACCGGCACGGATCTTCATGTCGAAGGGGTAGGTCGCCCGGTCCGGGGCGTCGAACGGACCGTCGGCGGCGAGCCACCGGGGCAGGCCGTGTCCCGCGCAGCCGGGCGGTGAGGCCGCCGTCCGGGCCGTCCATCAGGTGCAGGTACGCCAGGTCCAGGCCGGCGAGCCGGTCCGGCAGCACAAGGGCCCTTCCGCCTGCGGGGGCTACGGGCCGCGGGGCCGTTGGTTGGTTCGATCGGGCGACGCCCGGGATGTGAGGCGCGGCCCGGTGGTGGTGGGGCCGCATGCTGGGGCCATGCGGCAACGACAGGACGTGGCGGCTCCGGCCCGCCACCGCGGTTTCGCGTTCCGGACCGGCCGCCCGGCCCGCCTCGTTCTGCTCCTCCTACCGCTGTGGGTCCTGGCCGCTGCCCTCGCCCCGGCCGGTTCCGCCGCGCGGGCGGCGTTCGGGCCTCAGGCGGCGCCCGGGCCGCGGGCGGTGTTCGGCCCCCAGGCGGAGTCCGGCCCGCCGGCCGCGACCGTGGCCGCAGGCGGTCCCGGTTCCGCCACGGCCCTGGGCGGGTTCATGATCCAGTCGACGGCGCTGGTCGAGGACGCGGCGGAGGAGGTGTCCAGGCCGGGTTACGCGACGACGGGCTGGTACCGGGCCGGTCCACGCTCCACCGTCCTTGCCGCCCTGCTGTCGGCCGGAGTCCACCCCGACCCCTTCCGCTCCACGAACCAGAAACTGATCCCCGCGGCCGACTTCGAGGTCCCGTGGTGGTACCGGGCCGACTTCTCGGTCACCGGCCCGGAAGCGCGTACCCACCTCGACTTCAGCGGGGTGATCTCCGCCGCCGACGTCTTCGTCAACGGCCACCGGATCGCCACGGCGGACACCGTCGCGGGGGCCTACACCCGGCACGAGCTGGACATCACCGCCCTGGTCGGTGCCGGCACCAACACGGTCGCCTTCCGGATCCGGCCCAACGACCCGAAGAAGCACCTCACCACGGGCTGGCTCGACTGGCTGCAGCCGCCGCCGGACCGGAACATGGGCATCGTCCGCGATGTCGTCGTCCGCCGGAGCGGGCCGGTGGTGCTGCGCGACGTCCACGTCGTCACCGCACTGGCCATGCCCTCGATGGACAGCGCCGACCTGACGGTCAAGGCCCTTCTGCGCAACGGAACGTCGGACACCGTCACCGCGGTGCTCTCGGGCACGGCGGGCCCCGCCGCCATCGGCCGGCAGGTGACGCTGGCCCCCGGGGAGAGCAGGACCGTCGTCTTCTCACCCGCCGACCACCCCGGGCTCCGCGTGCGATCGCCGCGCGTGTGGTGGCCGGCCGGGATGGGCGGGCAGCCGCTGTACGACCTCGACCTGACGGTGGCGGTGGACGGGACCGCCTCCGACACGGCCCGCTCGGCCTTCGGGATCCGTGAGGTGCGCGCGCCGATCGACTCCGACGGCGCACGGCAGTACCGGATCAACGGCCGCCCGCTGCTGATCAAGGGCGCGGGCTGGTCCCCCGACGCGTTCCTGCGCTGGGACCGCCGGTACGCCGAGGACCGCCTGGCGTACGTACGCGACCTGGGGCTGAACACGCTGCGCCTGGAAGGGCACCTGGAACCCGACGAGTTCTTCGACCTGACGGACCGCCACGGAATCCTCGTACTGCCCGGCTGGGAGTGCTGCAACAAGTGGGAAGGCGACTTCAACCCCGATGGATCCGGGGAGGAGTGGGACGAAGCCGACCATGCGGTCGCCCGGGCCTCGATGGCCGCAGAAGCGGCCCGGCTGCGCCACCACCCGAGTGTGGTGTCGTTCCTCATCGGGAGCGATGCCGCGCCGGACGCGGAGATCGAGGCGGAATACCTCACGGCGCTGGAGGGAGCCGACTGGAACGTGCCCGTGGTCCCCTCCGCCTCCGGGGCGCCGGCACCCGTCTCCGGCCGTTCCGGGATGAAGATGACCGGCCCCTACGACTGGGTACCGCCCGCCTACTGGTACGACAAGCGTTCCGGCGCCGGCGGGGCCACCGGCTTCAACTCCGAGACCAGTGCCGGTCCGAGCATCCCCACCCTGGACACGCTGCGCCGGATGCTGACCCCCGCCGAGCTGGAGACCCTCTGGAGGGAGCCGTCCGCCGCCCAGTACCACCGCTCCCCCTCACGCACGTTCTCGACGCTCGCCCTGTACAACGCCGCGCTCGCCGGCCGCTACGGAAGCCCGACCGACCTCGGTGACTACCTGCGCAAGGCCCAGCTGGCCCAGTACGAGAACGTACGGGCGCAGTTCGAGGCGTACTCCCGCAACGCCGAGGACACCGACGCGCCCGCAACGGGTGTCATCTACTGGATGCTCAACAGCGGCTGGACCTCGCTGCACTGGCAGCTCATCGACCGGTACCTGGACCAGAACGGCGCCTACTTCGGCGCGAAGAAGGCCAACGAGCCCCTTCACGTGCAGTACGGCTATGACAACCGGGCCGTCAGCGTCGTGAACAACCGGACGGCGGACGCCTCCGGGCTGCACGCCCGGGTCACCCTCTTCAACACGGACGGGACGCAGGCGTACGACCGCACGGTGAGCGGTGTGAGCGTCCGGGGCGGCGGGGTCACGACGACCTCGCTGACCGTCCCCGCCACGGTCGCCGGTCTGGACACGACCCACCTGGCCCGGCTGCTGCTCACCGACGGCTCCGGCCGGGAACTGAGCCGCAACGTCTACTGGCTCTCCGCGCGCAGCGATGTCCTCGCACACGCCGACGCCGACTGGTACCACACCCCCACCACCGCCTACGCCGATCTCACCGGGCTCAACGAGATGCCTCCGGTCTCCCTGGACGCGACGGCCACCACGACGGTCACCGGGTCCGGGGTGTCGACGACGACCGTGACCCTCCGCCATCCGGGCACCACGAAGGCACCTGCACTGTTCACCGACGTCGACCTGGTGTCCGCGAGCGGGACGCCCCTGCTGCCGGTCCGGTGGAGCGACAACGAGATCACCGTGTGGCCCGGCGAATCGGTGGACTTGACCGCCACCCGCCGGACGGCCGGGCCGGGCGAGGCCGCCCCGCGCGTACGGGTCTCCGGATGGAACGCCCGGACGGTCACCGTTCCGTCCCGCTGACGACGGCGTGCCCCCTCTCCGGTTCTTCATCCGACCGGGAGGGGTCGGCGCGTACGGCACGGCGGCTGCCGTCGTCTTCCATTCCAAGATCGATCTGTCCACCATCCGGTCATGCTCTTGCCGGATTGCGGCTCGGTCCGCAGTATTCCTATCAATCCGATGGGAAAGGTGGGATTCGCGGAAGCCCATCGCCACCACACGACGACGTTCCGGAGTAGCCGACATGACCTCTGCCACCGCCCGTGGCACCGCCGTCCGCCCAGCCCCCGCACCGCACAGCGGCACCCGGGCCTGTCGGTGACGCCGGTGCCGACCACATCGAGCCCCGCCGGCCACCGGTCCCCGGACGAGCGACACCGCACGCTCCTGCGCACCGCCCGTGACGTGGCGGAGGACCTCGCCGCGGACGCCATCGTCCGCGATCAGGCGGGAAAGCCGCCGGTCGACGAGACGGCCCGGCTCCGCGATGCCGGGCTGCCGGCCGCGCTCACCCCGCCCGGACCCGGCCGCGGGGCGGACTGGCGTACCGGGTGTGCCGTCATCCGGGAGATCGCCACCGCGGACAGCTCCGTCGGGGACCTGCTCGCCCGCCACTACGTACACGCCTGGAGCGGGCGCTTCTACGCGAGTCACCATCAGGCGACGGCCCTCGAAGAGGAGTCGGTGCGCGAGCAGTGGCTGTGGACCGGGGCGGTCCACGCGCCGGGAGACGGGGACGAAACGGGTGGGACCGGCCTCACGCTGAGGCCCCGCAGCTCCGGCCACGTGCTGAACGGGCGCCGGTCCGTGGACTCGGCGGTGGCCGCGGCCGACCAGATCGTGGTGGACGCCGTCTGCGCCGCGACCGGTGACGTCCTGGTCGTGCGGGTCCCGCCCGGCGCGCGGGGCGTGACCGTCGAACCCGCCCACGACCGCCTCGGGCAGCGCGTCGCCGGTGCGGGTGAGGTCGTCCTCGACCGGGTCACCGTCACGCCGGACCAGGTGCTGGGGCGCCGGCCGCACGACTTGGAGTCGACCGCGCCCTTCACCGCGCTCGCCGATCCGGCGCTGCGGCTCGCCCTGTGTCACGTCGGCCTCGGCATCGCCGAGGCCGCCCTCACCGAAGCCCGCGACCTCAGCCGGGGCGGCCGCGCGTACCGGCCGCCCGGCGAGGACCCGGACCTGCTGCTCACGTACGGGGAACTCGCCGCCGCCGCACAGACGGCCACCGTCGTGGTCGACCGGGCGACCGAGGTGATGGCGCAGGCCCTCGGCGCAGGTGCGCAGCTGGGTGACGACGACCCCGCGGACGTCACCGCCCTGATCGCCACGGCGGAAGCCGTGACGTCGAAGGCCGCCCTGGACATCACCGCCCGGGTGCTGGAACTCGCCGACGCCCCCGGTCTGGACCGCTTCTGGCGCAACGCCCGGGTACTGACCGCCCACCACCCGGTCGCGCACCGCCTGCGCTCCATCGGCCGGCACTACCTCAACGGCTCCCACCGCGCGGTGGCGGCGGCCTTCCACTGACGCCGGGCACCGCACGCGGGGACCGGGATCCGCACGCCGAGGCCGGAGGTGCCCGGGATCGGCCTGCGGATCCGGGGGCGCCCGGGATCGGGCACGCATCCGGGGGCGCCCGGGATCGGGCACGCGCCCGGCCGCCGGCGGCCACCCGTGGGCGACCCCGGCAGCAGCCGTGCAAGATAATGTCCGTATGCGGATCTCAGCCAGGGCGGACTACGCGGTACGTGCCGCACTGCAGCTCGCCGCGTCACAGGATGACGGGCCCGTGAAGGCGGAAGCCATCGCCGACGCCCAGGACATCCCCCACAAGTTCCTCGAAGGCATCCTGAACGACATGCGCCGGGGCGGTCTCGTGCTCAGCCAGCGGGGCGGCAACGGCGGCTACCGGCTGGCCAAGCCCGCGTGGTCCATCACCATCGCCGATGTCATCCGCGTCGTGGAGGGGCCGCTGGTCTCGGTGCGCGGAGTCCGCCCACCGGACCTCTCCTACACCGGCCCTGCCGAGTCGCTCCTCCCCGTCTGGATCGCGCTGCGCGCCAACGTGCGCGAGATCCTCGATCGCGTGACGCTCGCCGACGTCGCGTCGTCGGCCCTGCCCACCGACGTATCGGCTCTGGCCGACACCCCCGCGGCCTGGACCAATCCCTGACCCCGCGCCCCACCTGCAGTTTCTCGTATAGCGAGACATAGGCGTCCAGAATACGGTCACCCCCTTGGGGCGGGCGCCCAGCTCTGCCAGTATCCCTACCAACCAGGTGGGAAAACTCGGATTCAGGGAGGTGGCCGTGCGAACACCGCACCAGGCGGGCCGGACGCTGCCTCTGACCTGCCGCCGCCACATCGATCTGGTCCGTACGTCCAGCGCCATCTGTCGCTGTCAGGCCGCCTGACACACTCCGCCGTCCTCGCTGCCACGCACCTTGCGTGACGGGTGGCCGGCCACTCGGCCCTCCGCCGGCCGGGCAGCACTTCGGCCGGCCTCGCCGGACGCCTGCCTTCGGGCGCGGGCGTCCGGTGCCCGGGCCCGGCGTCCGTCTCCGGGCGGCCGGAACCCGGCCCCTCCCCGGCTTGCGACCGCGATCCCGCCGGCGACGGCGGGAAGCGGGTGCAGTGTGCCGATGGCTTCGCGTCGTTCTCCTCCGTGTCTCCCCCGAGACCATCCCCTGAAAGGACACCTCCGTGTCTCCCGCAAGACCGCTCACCCCGCTGCGCGCCCTCGCCGTCACCGCGGCCCTTCCCCTGCTGCTCACCGCCTGCGGCTACGGCTCCGACGCGAAGAAGGACGAGTCCGCGGACAAGGCCAACGTGGCGGCCGACGCCAAGAAGCTCTCCGCCTCCGAGGTCCGG
>NZ_JBFBGR010000063.1:0-18061 GCF_040684755.1 Streptomyces sp. NPDC089799
GGGCTGAGCAGCCGCCCGCCCCCCCCCGCCCATTTAGTACGCGTACTCATGCGGCGCGGGGGTGCGTACACCACCGGGGGAGAGGGAGCCGGCGGACCGGGCCGGCGGGAGCTGAGTACGCACGCCGATGTCCGGCGGTGCCGGGCCGACGAGCATGGAGGACCAGGGCCGGACAGGCCCCAGGGGCCCCACCCCTCGGACCACCGGAGAGGACCTCCATGCTCGGACGCATCGCCGCGGCAGCCGTTCCCGTGCTCGGCCGCCTGGGCGTCTCCCGTGACGCGGCGTTCCGGCACGAGCCCGGCACCGTGTTCGTCGCCAACCACACCTCCCTCGCAGACCCCGGTCCGGTGCTGGCGGCCCTGCACCGCGAGGGGATCCCGGTCACGGTCCTCGCCACCGCCGGCCTGTGGCGCATCCCGGTCCTGCGCGGCCTGCTGGAACGCGGGGGCCACATCCCGGTCCACCGGGGGTCCGCCCGCGCCGCGGAGGCCCTGGACGCCGCGGCCCGGGTCCTCGCCGCGGGCGGGGACGTCCTCGTCTACGGCGAGGGCCGGCTCCCGGTGCGCCGGGACGCGGCCGAAGCCCCGCCGGAGGGGTTCCGTACCGGCCCGGCACGTCTCGCGGCGCTCACCGGAGCGCGGGTGGTGCCCGTCGGGCAGGCGGGGGCCCGGCGCATCTCCTCCGGGAGCGGAGCCAAGCAGCTGGCGGGGTTCCTGACCGCACCGGTCCGGCAGCCCCGCCTCCACGTCCACCTCGGTGCCCCGCTCGACCTGCCCGCGGGCATCGGCGCGGCGACCGATGCGGCGCACCGCGGCGTGACCGCCGCCTGGCGGACCGCGGCCCGGCGGCTGGGCGAACCGGCCGCTTTCGCCGGCTGACCCGCGCGGCTTCCCGGACCGCTTCCCGGACCGCTTGCCGGGCTCCCGGGTTGCTTCCCGGGCTGCTTCCGGGGCCGCCGCCCGGCTGCCGTCGGCGGCCGGGCGCACGGGGGATGCCCGGCCGCGCGAGCGTCAGCGGAGGCGCAACAGGCGCGTACCGATCGAAGGTTCCGTCAGGTTCCGCTGGAGCGCCACGGGGAGGCTCTTCGCCTTGGGTCCGGACCCCACCGTCAGCGTGCCGACCTCGGTGCCCGCCGCCGCCTCCCGCGGCAGCCCGCCGGACCCGGCCTTCAGCTCCAGCCGGATCTGCTGACCGGGAAGCCCGACGAGCTCGCAGTCCCGGACGGCCACGACCGGCGTCCGCCCGCCCAGCCCGTCGTTCACGTAAGCCACTACCTGACCCTTGCGAACCGCCGGGGACTTCACCAGCCCTGCGCGGACCTCCTCGATGATCTTCTTGCTGTTGGTCTTGACCAGGGCGAGGCTGTCGAGGGCGTCGATGTCCGGCGGCGGGGCGTGCTGGTCCATGAGCGCGCCGATGACGAGTGACGCCGGTTCGGTGTCCTTCCCGACGGTCTTGTACGCGGCCCACAGCAGGGTGCCGCCCGCCGGCGAGCTCGAACCCGTCTTGATGCCGCGGACGCTCAGGTTGCTCTGCAGCAGGTCGTTGTTGTTGAGGAGCCGCTTGGGCAGCCCGGGAATCTTCTCGTCCGGCAGGGCCACGATGGCGCGGAACGCCTCGTCCTGCATGGCCGCCTCGCCCAGCTTCAGCAGGTCGGCTGAGGTGCTCACGGTCTTGGCGTCCAGGCCGCTGGGGTCGGTGTACACGGTGTCCGCCATGCCCAGCTCTTTGGCGGCCGCGTTCATCTTCGCCACGAAGGCGGCCTCGGAGCCGGTTCCGGTGTCCCAGCGGGCGAGCAGCCGGGCGATGTTGTTGCCCGACGGGATCATGAGCATCTTGAGCATGTCCTGCTGGCTGTAGCTCGATCCGGCCTTGAGGCCGGGAATCCGGGACTCGCTCCTGGAGGTGCCGTCGGCCACCGTCTTGTCGTCGACCTCGATGAGCGGGCCGGGCTCGTTCGCCTTGAGCGGGTGGTTCTTGAGGATGACGTAGGCGGTCATCACCTTCGCCACGCTGGCGGTGGGGACGGGCTTCTGCTCGCCGAAGAAGGCCGCGTCGCCGGACCCGACGATCCGTACGGCACCCTGGCCCTTCTCCGGCCAGGGGACGTCGACGCTCCCGGCCACGGTGTGCGGGGTGACGCCGGCGGACATCGTGACGGCGGGCAGGGGGCGGAGCAGCTGGGCGCCCGCGGCCAGGCCGACGAGCAGGAGCAGCGGCGGGGTCCAGATCTTGAACCGCCGCGCGGCGGTGCGCCGCAGGGTGGGCGGCGGGGGAGGGGTGTTGGTCAGCTGCGCCAGCAGGTCGAGCGGCACGGGCTGCTCGGCCGTGACCTGGTCGACGGGCCGGGTCGGCGCGGGGCGCTGCGAAGGCCCCGGCTGCGGTTCGGGGCGCGGCCCCGGCTGCGGCTGCGGCTGCGGGGCCGCCCCGTGCTGCGGCTTCGGCGCGCGGGGCATTGGCTCGTGCGGCGTCGGCTCGTGCGGCTTCGGCTCGTGCCGTGGTGCGGGCTCGTGCGGCGGCCTCGCCTCCGCGTCCCGGCCCGGGGCGCGCTCCGGCTTCGCCGCCTGCTGCGGGGTGCGGGCCGGCGACTGCTCGTCGGCGGGCCGGGGCGCGGTCGTGGTCTTGGGCTCGGCCTTCGGCGCGGGCTTGGGCTCGGCCGCGGCCTCCGGTGCGGGCTTGGGCTCGGCCTTCGGTCCGGTCGTGGGCGCGGGCTTCGTTTCGGTCTTGGGCTCGGACGCGGGCCTGGGCTCGGCCTTCGGCTCGGTCATGGCCTCGGACTCGGGCTCGGCCTGAAGCGCGGGGCCGGCCTGAAGCGCGGGGCCGGCCTCGGGCTTGGGCCGAAGCCTGGGCTCGGGCTTGACCTGAAGTGCGGGGTCGACCTCCGGCTTGGGCTGAAGCGCGGGCTCGGGCTCGGACTTCGGTTCGGTCTTGAGTCCGGGCTCCGTCCCGGGCTCGGGGTCGGAATCCGGCTTGGGCTTGGGCTCGGGCTGCCGGTCGGGGGTCTCCTCCGCCGTCGGCGTCGAGTCGGGTTCCTGCCCGTCCGCCTTCACCCCGGGCGACTCGACGTCGGACTCGGGGTCCCGCTCGCGCTCGGACCGGGCCATCTGCGCCGGCACTTCTGCACGCGTGGGCTCGGGCGCGGACGCCCGTGTCTTCTCGGGCCGCGACCGCGGCTCCGCCTCCGCCTCCGAATCGGGCTCGGTGGTGGGTGCGACCGCGCGCGACTCGTTGCCCGTGCCGTCTCCGCTCCGGGCTGCCGCCGTGCCCTCGGCAATCGCGTCGTCCGCCGACCCCATCCCGTTCTCCGGGCCGTCCTGGGCCGCAGTCCCCTCCCCGTCCGGCGAGCAGCCCTCGGCCGCCTCTTCGGCCTCGGCCCGCTCCTCGTCCGCAGCCCGTACCTCGCCCTCCGGCGGTGCCGCGGCCTCCGCGGTGCCGTCCCCGCGTGCGCTCGCGCCGGCTTCCGGTGCGGCTTCGGCCCCGGCTGCTGCCCGTCCCCCGCCCGGGATCGCCATGATCTCCGTCGGCTGGTCCGCCTCCCGCCGGGCGTCCGCCTCGGCGCCGTCGGTCCGCTTCCCCGATGTCGTCGTCATCTGCCGTGCCGCTCTGCTCGTTCCGTGTCGGTCTCTTGGACCGCGCCCGTGCGGGGCGCCCCCGACCCTGCAGATCGTTTCTGACGCGTCAGGGTTTCATTCGACCGAGTTCTGTAACCGTTCGGTCATTTTCGGGGCTCCGGCTGTCTCGTAACCGGCAGTCAGCGGCCGGCCGGCCCTCCCTCGAATGGGGTGATTGACCGGATTTCAGGTGTGCAGATAGATGCCCAGGGCATCTGACGCAAGGCGGACCCGAATCCCAGCGCAACGAGGTGCCCCCCATGACCGAAGCCAAAGCGAAAGCCGAAGCCGAAGCCGGAGCCGAGGCCGGAGCGAAAGCCGCCGCGTTCCCGCAGGACCGCAGCTGCCCGTACCACCCGCCCGTCGGATACCGGCAGTTCCGGGACGCGCGCCCGATCACCCGGACCACCCTCTTCGACGGCCGCCCCGTCTGGCTGGTGACCGGACACCCGGAGGCCCGGGCCCTCCTCGCCGACGGACGGCTGTCCACGGACGTGGAGAACGAGGCGTTCCCCGTCCCGACCCCCCTGTTCCGCGATGTGTCCCGGCGCCGTACGCCGCTGCTCGGCGTGGACGACCCCGAGCACAACGCCCAGCGCCGCATGCTGATCCCCGCCTTCTCGCTCAAGCGGGCCGGCGCGATGCGCCCGCGGATCCAGGCGACCGTCGACCGGCTGATCGACGGCATGGTCGCCCGCGGCGACCGCGCCGAACTGGTCGGCGCCTTCGCACTCCCGGTGCCGTCGAGCGTCATCTGCGAGCTCCTCGGCGTCCCCTACGACGACCACGACCTCTTCGAGGAACAGTCCCGGCGCATGCTGCGCGGCCCGCGCGCCGCCGACGTCGAGGACGCGCGCGAGGGCCTCCTCTCCTACCTCCGCGACCTCATCGACGCCAAGCGTGCGCGGCCCGGTGACGGCCTGCTCGACGAACTGGTCGGGGAACACCTCGCCGCAGGACGGCTGAGCGTCGAGGAGATCGCGCGGTTCGGCCTCATCCTGCTCGTCGCGGGCCACGAGACCACCTCGAACATGATCTCCCTCGGAGTCTTCACGCTGCTCCGGCATCCCGAACAGCTCGCCCAGCTGCGTGCCGACCCGGCGCTGCTGCCCGCCGCCGTGGAGGAGCTGATGCGCTTCCTGTCGATCGCCGACGGCATGCTCAGGGTCGCCGTGGACGACATCGACGTGGCCGGCACCGTCATCCGCAAGGACGACGGCGTCATCTTCCCCACCTCCCTCATCAACCGCGACGACACCGTCTACGCCCACCCCGACACCCTCGACTGGCACCGCCCGGCCCGCCACCACGTGGCCTTCGGATTCGGCATCCACCAGTGCCTGGGGCAGAACCTGGCCCGTGCCGAACTGGAGATCGCCCTCGGCACCCTGTTCCGCCGCCTGCCCGGCCTGCGCCTCGCAGCGCCCGCCGAGCGGATCCCGTTCAAGCCGGGAGACACCATCCAGGGCATGCTCGAACTGCCGGTGGCGTGGTGACCCCGGCAGGGCGGGCGGGGCCGGCGGGGCCCACCGCCGGGCGCGTGCACATCGGGATCGACACCGGCCGCTGCATCGGCTCCGGCCAGTGCGCCCGGACCGCCCCCGAGGTGTTCACCCAGGACGACGACGGCCTGAGCACCCTGCTCCCCGGAGCGGCGACCGCGGCGGACGCCGCCCCGGTCCGCGAGGCGGCCCGCGCCTGCCCGGTCGCCGCCATCACCCTCCGGACGGTCCGCAACTGACCCGCCCGGTGCGGACCGCGCGGGCGAGGAAGTGGCCGGAGGCGTCCTCGTACTCGCCCAGGTCCCAGCCGGTGGATTCGAGGGCGGGGCGGAGGTTGTGCCCGGCCAGGAGGTCGTCGGGATCCGGGGCGCGACCGTGCCGGGCGGCGCGCTCGGCACGGCCGGAGGGGTGGAAGAGCAGCAGGACCCCGCCCGGGGCGGAGACGCGGGCCCATTCGCGGAGCGCGGTGTCCGGGTCCGGGAGGTGGTCGAGGAGGCCCGCCGAGAAGATGCCGTGCACGGAAGCGGCGGGCAGCGGGAGCCGGGTGCAGTCGGCGGCCAGCAGGTGGCCGTGGCGGGTCCGGCCGTGCCGGGCGGCGGCCGTGAGCATGGCCGGGGTGACGTCGATGCCCAGGACCCTGCCCCGGGGGCCGACCTGGGACCGGAGCGCGGGCATGGCCCGGCCGGTGCCGCAGCCGAGGTCCAGCGCGAGTCCGCCGGGGGTCGTCCGCATGCGCGCGACGGCTGCCTCGTAGGCCGGGGTCTGGTAGGCGAACCGCTGCTCCCAGGCGTCGGCCCGGCGGGTGAAGAAGGCGCGCGTGGTCGTGTGCTCGGCGCGGGCGTTCACCAGCGCCGCGAACCGGCCCAGGATCTCCTCGCCCCAGGGGCCGAGAGCGGCCCCGGCCGGGGGAGCGCCGTGCGGGCCACCGCCCGCCGCCCGGTCGTCCTGCGGCACGCACCGCACGCCCCAGGCGCTGCCGCCGATACGGAACGCCTGCTCCGGGTAGCCCTCGCAGGAGGCCAGCACGACGGCGTCGGCGGGCAGCCGCAGGGGGTCGGCAGCCGGGCGCAGCCCTGCGGAGGGCAGGGGGGCACCGCCGAAGATCGGGTCGGTGCAGGCGGCGGGGGTGAACTCCACCCTCCGCCCGGAGGGCCGGGTGGGGTACGTGCGGCGGGCCGGGCCGGGGCCGTCCGCCAGCAGACGGGTACCGGAGCCCAGGGCGAGCACGGGCACCTGCGCGGCGAGGGCCTCGCGTACGAGATCTTCGCGTACGAGATCTTCGCGTACGAGACCTTCGGGCATGAGGCCCTCCCGCACGAGGGTCGGGTCGAGGACGCCCGCGGGAACGGTGCCCGCCGGCGGGGCGGGCCGGGGTCCGCCGAGGATGACCAGGCCCTCCACCCCACCGAGGTCGGCGGATGGCTCCCCGCCCTCCCCCAGCCGGACCGTCCGCGTGGCCAGACCTGCCGAGGCGAGCACCGTGTGGACGGTGGGCGGGGCCTCCGCAGAAGCATGCTGTACGACGACGACCGCCATCCCTCACTCCTCACATTCGAGCCTCATTGGCCATTTAAGATGGCATCCAAGCAAGCATGCGCCCATGAGGGATGCATATGCCAGACCGTCTCCGTCCGTGGGACGGCGCGTCGGCCCGGCTTCGCAGCGCGCCTCCGGTCCGCTCACACCTTCCGTACGCGGGCGGTGAGCGAGCCGGAGCGCAACGGCAACCCGCCCGGCGGCGCCCGGAAACGCCGCGGGCACAGAGTCGTCCCATGTCTTCCGCGACCCTCACGGCTTCCGCCCCGACCACGCCCGCGCCGCCCTCCCCGGCCGTCCCGTGGGCCCGCGCGCGGCAGCTGGCCCATGCCGCGGCCCGGCCGGTGGCCGCCCGCACGGTCCCGCTCGGCGCCGCCGCCGGGCTCACCCTCGCCGAGGACCTGCGCGCCCTGCACCCGCTGCCGTCGTTCGACACGGCGGCCATGGACGGGTACGCCGTCGCCGCCGGGCCGGGGCCCTGGCGGATCCGCGGCGCCGTCCGAGCGGGCGCGGCCTGGGACGGCGTCCTCGGTGCGGGGGAGTGCGTGGAGATCTCCACCGGGGCGCCGGTCCCGGCTGGGGCATGGGCCGTACTGCCACTGGAGACGGTGGAGCGGGCGGAGCCGGCGCCCCGGACAGGGAGCCACCGCAGTGCCGGTGCCGGCGCCGGTGGTTTCGGCAGTGGCAGTGCCGGTGGCGGCCTGGTGTCGGGTCCCGTGCTGCCGCCGGGCCGGCACGTCCGGCGGGCCGGCGAGGACGCCCCGGCCGGCAGCCGTCTTGCGCCGGCGGGCACCCGTACCGGTCCGGCCCTGCTCGGACTCGCCGCCTCCTGCGGCCACGACACCCTCCCGGTGCGCCCCCGCCCCCGGATCGGCGTACTGGTCACGGGCGACGAGCTGGACCACGCCGGCCTGCCGGGCCCCGGTCGGGTGCGCGACGCCCTCGGACCGCTCCTGCCGCCGCTGGCCGCGGCCCTCGGCGGGGAGTGCGGCCCGCTGCGGCACGTTGCCGACCGGCCGGCGGGTCGGCTGGCCGGGGCCGTGCACGCGCTGCGGGAGGCCGAGGTCGTCGTGGTCACCGGCTCCACGTCCGTCGGCGTCACCGACCAGTTGCGCCGGCTGCTGCACGACGCCGGGGCCCGGATGGCCGTCGACACGGTCGCCTGCCGCCCCGGGCACCCCATGCTGCTCGCCGAACTCCCCTCGGGCCGCTGGGTGGTGGGGCTGCCGGGGAACCCGTACGCCGCCCTGGTCGCGGCCCACACGCTGCTCGGCCCGCTGATCGCCGGGCTGTCGGGCCGCCCCCTGGACCCGCTGCCGCAGGTCCCCGTGCGCGGACGGGTACGGGCCGCTGCCGGCAGGACTCGGCTGGTGCCCGTCGTGTGGGAGGGCGCCGGTGCCAGGGCCGTCGAGGGGCACGGCGCGGCCTTCCTCCAGGGGGCCGCGGTGGGGGACGCGTTCGCGGCGCTCCCTCCCGGCTGGACCGACGGCGACCCGGCCCCCTTGGTGCTCCTGCCGGGCCGCCCGTGACCCGTGCCGTGCCTACGGGGTCGCGCGTACGAGCACGAGCGAGCCCTCGTACGCCGGCCTGCGGCGCAGATGACCGAACTCCGCGTCCCACGCGCCGGTCCGCAGGTCGTGGCGCAGGTTCTCGGCGAAGCGCCCGCGCACGGAGTCGTCGACGAAGCTCCACGCCGAACAGGCCTGCCGGGCCTCGGGTTCGAGCAGCCTCTCGGGGCGGCCGTAGTAGGCCTCGTTGAACCCGTCGGTGCAGTCCAGGGGGATCGGCACGCTCCGTACGGAGCCGCTCCCGCCGAGCGCGGCCGCCAGCTCCTCGACGCTCGGGTAGCGGCGCGCCTCGGTGTCGAGGACCTCGGGCGCGTAGCGGTACAGCCAGAAGTCCCGCACCAGAGCCGGATCACAGGTCAGGATGACCACCGGCCCGCGGGTCACCCGGCGCATCTCGCGCAGTCCCGTCCGTACGTCGCTCCACTGGTGGACGCTGAACAGGGTCATCGCCGCGTCGAAGGCGCCGTCCTCGAAGGGCAGGTCTTCGGCGACGGCGTCGATCGCCCGGGCCAGCCGGTCCGGGCGCTGGTCGCGCATCGCCTGCGAGGGCTCGACGGCCGTGACCGTGCGCGCCGCGTTCTCGTACGATCCCGTGCCGGCGCCGACGTTGAGCACGGTCTGCGCGGCGCCCAGGGCCTTGGAGATCACGCGGGCGATCCGCGCGTCCGGCCGGCGGTAGGAGGAGTACCCGGCGCCGATCGCGCCGTAGTCGACGTCACCGGCGCTGCCGTCCTGCGTGCGTGTGGCCATGGGTGTTGCCTCGTCTCGTGTGCAGGAAGAAGGGGGAGCGGGTGAAGGGGAGGGTGAGGGGGAACGGGTGAGGGGGAGTGGTGGGGGCTAGGACCAGAGCCGGAAGCGGTCCCAGCCGGTGCCGTTCCGTTCGTAGCGCAGCCGGGTGTGGACGCGGTCCTCCGCCGCCTGCCAGAACTCCACCACCGCGGGTTCGAGGGTGTAGAGCGTCCAGGCGGAGTCGACGAGGGAGGGCTGCCGCTCGATCAGCGCCAGGGACTTCTCCAGGGCCTGGTCGCGTTCGGCGGTGTCGGCCAGGTACTGGCTCTGACGGGCCAGCAGGGCCTCGGCGCGGGCGGTGGCCGCCCGGCTCAGGAAGTCGGCGGCGCTGTCCTCGGCGGATCCGGGCGTCACGGGCCCGCGCAGCCGGACCTGCCGGCCGTGCTCGGGCCAGTAGAAGGTGAGCGCGGCCCGCGGGTGGACGGCCAGCTGGTGCCCCTTGGGGCTGAAGCCGTGTCCGGCGAACTGCCAGCCGGAGTCGTCCACCCCCTTGAGGATGAGCACCCGGGCGTCCGGGTCGCCGGCCTCGTCGACCGTGGACAGGATCATCGCGTGCGGGTCGCGCAGACCGTCCGCGACGGCGTCGGAGAGCCAGGACAGGAAGAGGCGCACCGGGTCGGCCGGCGCCTGCTCGGGGCGGAACTCGGGAAGCGGCCCCGCGAACACCTCGATGTTCCGCAGCCACCTGCGGACGGTACTGCCGTGCGCTCCGTCGTCCACCTGTCCCCTCCTCCGCCGGACACCATCACACCCATCCTGCATCTGCTGCGGATTTTCGACAACGGTGCCGCAAATGCTTGTCCCATACGCCAAAGAGCATCTCTAATGCGCGATCCGATTTGGAGCTGTCGACAAGGTCGTCGAACGGCTCTGCAGCGGGGGCGGCGGCGAGGCGGAGCGTCCCGGGATTTCGTCCGCTATCCGGAGCGTCCTGCCCTCCAGGCGAACGTGGGGGACGGGTGGGGGAGTTCGGGAGGTGCCGTGTGCAAGGTGAAGGCGGTGCGGGGGCCTCCGCAAGAAACCTTGTCGAACTCGCCCTGGACCACGGTTCGTTCTTGATTTGCTCCTGTCAATCGGAACAGGGTTGCTTCGAACGTTTGACGCCCCACACGTCAACCGGAGGAGAACTCCCTTCATGGCAACTCACAAGCGTCCCAACCGACTTCGCTATGCATCGATCGCGACGGGAGCGGCAGCGGCAGTGGTCGCGGCCCTGTTCGCAGTGCCACTCGCCGGGGCTGCGACCCCCGCCGAAGGCGCCGTCCACGGACTCGGTGCACCGGGCGCGGTCGACGGCAGCTTCGTCGTCATACTCGACGCATCCGCGAACAAGGAGGACCTGGCGAAGAAGTACGGAGGCACCCTGGAGCGCTCGTACGGGTCCTCCGTCAACGGCTTCTCCGCCTCCGGACTCACCGAGAAGGAGGCCAGGCGGCTCGCCGCCGACCCCGCGGTCGGCACGGTCGTACAGAACAAGCGCTTCACCATCAACGAGACCCAGGAGAACCCCCCGTCCTGGGGGCTGGACCGGATCGACCAGACCGAGACGGCAGGCGACCGGAAGTACACCTACCCCGACGGCGGCGGCGAAGGAGTGACCGCCTACGTCATCGACACCGGCGTCAGGATCTCGCACCAGGACTTCGGCGGCCGGGCCGCCCACGGCTTCGACGCCGTGGACAACGACGACAGCGCCGACGACGGCAACGGGCACGGCACCCACGTGGCGGGCACCATCGCCGGTACGGCGCACGGGGTCGCCAAGAAGGCCAGGGTCGTGGCCGTGCGGGTGCTGGACGACAACGGGTCCGGCACCACCGAGCAGGTCGTGGCGGGCATCGACTGGGTGACGCAGCACCACTCCGGCCCGTCCGTGGCGAACATGAGCCTCGGCGGCGGCGTGGACGAGGCCCTGGACGCGGCGGTCAAGCGGGCCATCGCCTCGGGCGTCACCTTCGCGGTGGCCGCCGGCAACGAGTCCCGGGACGCCGGACAGGGCTCTCCCGCCCGGGTCCCGGAGGCCGTCACGGTGGCCTCCAGCACCGAGGGCGACGAGCAGTCGGACTTCTCCAACTTCGGTTCGGTGGTGGACCTGTACGCGCCGGGCTCGGAGATCACCTCGGCCTGGAACGACAGCGACACCGGCACCAAGACCATCTCGGGCACGTCGATGGCCACTCCGCACGTCGCGGGCGCCGCGGCCGTCTACCTCGGCGGCCACCCCTCGGCGACGCCCGCCGAGACGGCCGCCGCGCTGACCGGGGCGGCGACCGACGGGGCGGTCAAGAACCCGTCCCCGGGCACCGCCAACAAGCTGCTGAAGGTGGCACCGTAACCGTCCGACCGCCACGGGCGGCCACGACGGCAGGGCCCCTCGCCCGTCCCTCCCGGGGACGCGGCGGGGGGCCCGCCCGCATGAACCGGCCGCACCGGGCCGGCGCGGCTCGGCGGATCGCGGCTCAGCAGATGCGGGGCAGCTGCTCCCCGACCGGGAGGTCGACGACCCGGGTGCCGCCCAGGGCCGTGCGGGCGACCACCAGGCCCGGGTGGTCCGCAACCGCCTCGCCGATCACCGCCGCGCCGGCGCCCAGCGGATGGGCGCGCATCGCGTCGAGGACCGCGTCGGCGTGCTCGCGGGGCACGAACGCGACGAGCTTGCCCTCGTTCGCCACGTACATCGGGTCCAGGCCGAGGATCGCGCAGGCGTTGGCGACGGCCGCGGGGACCGGGACCGCCTTCTCCCTGATCACCACGCCGGTTCCCGACGCGTCCGCGATCTCGTTGAGGGCGGCGGCCAGTCCGCCCCGGGTCGGGTCGCGCAGCACGTGCAGGTCGGGGGTGACGGCGAGCATCGAGGCCACGAGCCCGCCCAGGGCGGCGCAGTCGCTCGCCACGTCCACCCCGAACTCCAGCCCCTCCCGGACGCTCATGATCGCGACCCCGTGCAGGCCGATGTCACCGCTGACGATCACCACATCACCGGGGACCACCCGCTGCGGGCGCAGGTCCACGCCCGCCGGGATCAGTCCGATGCCCGAGGTGTTGACGTAGATCCCGTCCCCGTGACCCGACTCCACCACCTTGGTGTCGCCGGTCACCACCTCCACTCCGGCGGCCCGCGCGGCGGCTCCCAGCGCCTCCGCCACCCGGGCCACCTCCGCGACCTCCACACCCTCCTCCAGGATGAACCCGCAGGACAGGTAGGCGGCTTGGGCCCCGCACATGGCCAGGTCGTTGACCGTGCCGTTGACGGCCAGGTCGCCGATGCTGCCGCCGGGGAAGAACAGCGGCCGTACGACGTAGGAGTCCGTGGAGAAAGCCAGGCGGGCCCCGCCCAGCGTGAGTTGGGCGCCGTCGCCCAGACCGGCCAGCGCCTCGCCGCCGTAGGCGGGGGCGAAGACGTGCCGGACCAGCTCGGCGGAGAGCGCGCCACCCCCGCCGTGGCCCATCACCACCCGCGGGTGGTCGCGCAGCGGGGCCGGACAGGTCCAGCCCGTCACATCCAGGGGGGTGCTGCCTGCGGTGCTCGTGGTCTCAGGCAACGGGGCTCGTCTCCAGCGTCGTCGGACGGGTGGTGGGGGCCGGGGCGGGTTCCAGCCTCCGGTACAGGTAGTACGCGGCGCACGCGCCCTCGCTGGACACCATCGTGGCGCCGAGCGGGGTGCGCGGGGTGCAGGTGGTGCCGAACGCCTCGCACTCGCGCGGCTTGATCAGCCCCTGGAGCACCTCGCCGCTACGGCATTCCGCGGGTTCCCGGGTGTCGATGCCGGTCACCGAGAACCGGTGCTCGGCGTCGAACTCCCGGTAGGCGGGCGACAGTCGCCAGCCGCTGTCCGGGATCACGCCGATGCCGCGCCAGGCCCGGTCGGTGATCTCGAAGACGTCCGCCAGCACGGCCAGCGCCGCCGGGTTCCCCTCGGGGCGCACGGCGCGCGCGTACGCGTTCTCCACCCGGTGCTCCCCGCGCTCCAGCTGCAGCACCGTCCGGCGTACGCCCTCCAGGATGTCCAGCGGCTCGAAACCGGTGACCACGATCGGCACCCGGTGCCGGTCCGCCAGCTCCGGGTACTCCGCCGTGCCCATCACGCTGCACACGTGCCCGGCCGCGAGGAAGCCCTGCACCCGGCAGCTCGGCGAGCTCATCACGGCCTCGATGGCCGGGGGCACCCGGACGTGGGAGACCAGCATGCTGAAGTTCCGGATGCCCTGCCGCTTGGCCTGATGCACCGTCATGGCATTGGGCGGGGCCGTGGTTTCGAAGCCGATGCCGAAGAACACCACTTCCCGGTCCGGGTTCTGCCGGGCGATGTTCAGCGCGTCGAGCGGTGAATAGACCACCCGTACGTCGCCGCCCTCGCCGCGCACCCGGAACAGGTCCTTGCCGGTGCCCGGTACCCGGAGCATGTCCCCGAAGGAACAGAAGATCACCCCGGGGCGGGAGGCGATCTCCAGCGCCTTGTCGATCACCTCCAGCGGGGTCACGCACACAGGGCAGCCCGGCCCGTGGATCAACTCGATCTCGTCCGGCAGCAGTTGGTCGATGCCGTGCCGGATGATGGTGTGCGTCTGGCCGCCGCAGACCTCCATCAGCGCCCAGGGCCGGGTGACCGTGGCCCGGATCTCGTCGAGCAGGCGCCCGGCGAGTTCCGGGTCCTGGAACTCCTCGATGTACTTCACCGCCGGGTCTCCTCCCGTTCCGCGGGCTCCGCGGTGCCCGCGGTCGCCGTCTCCTCGCCGAAGGGCCATTCGCCATCGCCGGCCTCGGCCGCGGCCTGCTCCCACGGGTCGCCGAACTCCTCCTGGAGCATGCCGAGTTCCGCGAAGAGTTCCAGGGTCTGCAGGGCCGAGGCCTCGTCCAGTCGCTGCAGGGCGAAGCCGACGTGCACGATGGCGTACTCGCCGACCCGGAGGTCCGGCAGGTACTCCAGGCAGACCTCCTTGACCACTCCGCCGAAGTCCACGGTGGCCATGCGGGTGCCGTCCCGCTCACCGATCTCGATCACTCTGCCGGGTACCGCCAGGCACATGGCTCCTCCTCGCTGTGGGTGTTCCGGCTGTGGACACGCGTGCCGCGGGTTCCCGCCCCCGGGGAGGCGGGGGCGGCGCCGGCCGCGCCCTCCCGGGCGGCCGCCACCATGAGCTGACCCAACGCCAGGCCGCCGTCGTTCGGGGGCACCTGCCGGTGGCGCAGCACCGTGAACCCGGCTTCCCGCAGCAGCCGGGCGCACGTGGCCGACAGCAGGGTGTTGGCGAACACCCCGCCGGTCAGTGCGACGGTGTCCAGCCCGTACCGGTCGCGGGCCGCCGCGCTCAGATCGGTGACGAGCCGCGCGACGGCGCTGTGGAACCGGGCGGCGACGACGGCGGGCGGGGTGCCCGCCCGTACGTCCGCCACCACGGCGGCCAGCAGTGGCGCCGGGTCGGCGGTCCAGGGGCCCTCGCCGTCGCGCCGCAGTCCGAACCGGTAGCCGGGCGCCGGATCCGGGTCAGGACCGGGATCCCGACCCGGGTCCCGATCCCGGCCCCGATCCCGATCCGGGTCCCCGGGCGTGCCGACGGCCGCGGACTCCAGCTCGATCGCGGCCTGCGCCTCGTACCCGGCGAGGTGGCAGACCCCGGCCAGGGAGGAGACGGCGTCGAAGAGCCGGCCCATGCTGGAGGTGGGCGCACAGTTCAGATTCCGCTCCAACTGCCTGCGCAGCAGGGTGAGTTCCTCCGGCGGGCAGGCAGCCGTGCAGGGCAGGTCCGGTGACCAGTCGATGCCCGCCGCCCACAGGTGGGCCAGGGCCATCCGGTACGGCCGGCGCACCGCGGTGTCCCCGCCGGGCAGCGGCACGTACGCCAGGTGCGCGAACCGCCGGTGCCCGCGGTAGTCCGCGACCAGCACCTCGCCGCCCCACACCGCTCCGTCCGTCCCGTACCCGGTGCCGTCGAAGGCGACCCCGATCACCGGGCTGCCGCCGTCCAGGCCGTGCTCCGCCATCGCCGAGGCGATGTGCGCGTGGTGGTGCTGCACGCGGACGAGTTCGCGCCCGTCCGCGGCCGCCCGCTGCTCCGCCCACCGGGTCGACCGGTAGCCGGGGTGAAGATCGGCCGCGAGCAGCCGGGGCTCGACACCGGTGAGGGACTCCAACTGCCGTCCGGTGCGGGCCAGGGCGGTCCGCGCGGCGAGCGAGTCCAGGTCGCCGAGGTGCGCGGACAGCCAGGCCCGCCGGTCCCGGCCCAGGCAGAAGACGTTCTTCAGGTCCCCGCCCGTGGCCAGTACGGGCGGAACGGGCAGCGGCAGGGGCAGCGGCAGCGGGGCGTACCCACGGGACCGGCGCACCACCAGTGGTTCCCCGTCGCACACCCGCACCACGGAGTCGTCGCAGGGCACATGGATCGGCCGGTCGTGGGCGAGCCAGCCGTCGGCGATCCCGGCGAGCAGCTCCAGCGCCTCCGCGTCGTCGGTGACGATCGGCTCCCCGGACAGGTTGGCGCTGGTCATGACCAGCAGCCGGGGGCCGGGCGGATCACCGGGCAGGCCCAGCAGCAGGTGGTGCACCGGGGTGTAGGGCAGCATGAAGCCCAGGTCCGGACAGCGCGGGGCGACCTCCGGGGCCGCCTCGGGGCCCCCCGAGCCCGCGGCTCCGCCCGTACGCCGCCGCAGCAGGACCACCGGCCGCGCCGGCCCGGTCAGCAGCCGCCGTTCCTCCGGGCCGGCCACGGCCAGTGCCTCCACGGCCGCCGGGTCCGGGGCCATCAGGGCGAACGGCTTGTCCCCGCGGCCCTTGCGCCGGCGGAGCTCGGCCACCACCCCGGAACGGGTGGCGTCACAGGCCAGGTGGTAGCCGCCGAGTCCCTTCACGGCCAGGATCCCGCCGGCGGCGAGCAGTGCGCGGGCCGCCGTCACCGGGTCCGCGCCGTCCTGCTCGCGGGGCGGGCGGCCGGTCAGGAAGCGCAGCCGGGGCCCGCAGGCCGGACAGGCCACCGGCTGGGCGTGGAACCGCCGGTCGGCCGGATCGGCGTACTCCCGGGCGCAGTCGGGGCACATCGGGAAGCCGGCCATCGTGGTGTGCTCCCGGTCGTACGGCAGCGAGGTGACGATGGTGAACCGCGGCCCGCAGTGGGTGCAGGTGATGAACGGGTGCCGGTACCGCCGGTCGGCCGGGTCGGCGAGCTCGCGCAGGCAGTCGGCGCAGGTGGCGGTGTCGGGCGAGACCAGGGTGCGGGCGGCGCCCTCGCCGCGCGAGGCGACGATGCGGAACCCCAGGGTGCCGGCGGTGGGCAGTTCGGTCTGGTGGACCGCCTCGACCAGGGCCAGCGGCGGGGCCCCGTCGGCGAGTCGGTCGCAGAACTCCCGTACGGCCGCGGCCGGTCCCTCCACCTCCGCGATCACGCCCTCGGGGGTGTTGGTGACGTGCCCGGCCAGGCCCAGGGCGGTGGCCCGGGTGTAGACGTACGGGCGGAAGCCCACGCCCTGGACGACTCCGCGCACGGTGACGCGGCGGCGCTGGAGGATCTCCATGGTGCTGTCGTGTCGCGCCGGTCAGTGCTGCCCGGACGGGACGGCGGGCGTGCCGTGCGCGGGGCCGTGCCCGTGGGGCCCGTCGTGCCGCCGGCCGGGCCCGTGGTCGTGGCCGTGATCGTGACCGTCTTCGTCATGGCCGTGGTCGTGACTGTGTCCGTGTCCGTGTCCGTGTCCGTGCCCGTGGCTGTGACCGTGGTCGTGGCCCGGGCCGTGGTCGGGCCCGTGAGCGTGCGCGTTGTGTCCGTAGTGGTGCCCGTGTTCGTGCCCGTGCCCGAGTTCGTGTCCGTGCTCGTGCCCGTGGGCGGACGCCGTGTCCGCCGGGGACCGGCCGGCCATCACCGGCGTGTGCGCGGCGGCTCCCGCGTGGACGGCCAGCGCCCGGTCGAGCACCAGGCCGAGACCGGTCCCGCGCCGTGCCGAGGTCAGCACCACCTCCACGCCAGGGTTGACCCGCCGGACGTTGTCGCGGAACGCGGTCTCGTCGAATTCGGCGGCGGCCGCCAGATCCTCCTTGGTGACCACCACCAGCTGTGCCAGCCCGAAGGCCGTGGGGTACTTGAGCGGCTTGTCCTCGCCCTCGGTGACCGAGGCGAGCACCACGCGCAGGCTCTCCCCGAGGTCGTAGGAGGCGGGGCAGACCAGATTGCCCACGTTCTCCACGAACAGCAGCGGGGTCCCCTCGGGCAGCCAGCCGTCCAGGTGCCGGCCGAGCATGCCGGCCTCCAGGTGGCACAGCCCGTCGGTGAGCACCTGCTTGACGGGGACCCCGGAGCGGGCCAGCCGGACCGCGTCGTTCTCGGTGGCCAGGTCCGCGGTGAGGGCTGCCGCGCCCACCCCCCGCTCCCGCGCCAGCTCCAGTTCCTTCTGCAGCAGTTCGGTCTTTCCGCTGCCGGGGCTGGAGAGCAGGTTGACGACGGTGGTGCCCGCGGCGGTGAGCCGGGCGCGCAGCGCCTGCGCGGTCTCGTCGTTCCTGGCGAGCACCGCCTGCTTCAGATCGACCTCACGGCACATGGTTCAGCGCTCCTCGGGGATGGGTTCGCGGGTCCGGGCGGCGGCGCACGACGGGTCGCCCCCGCCGTCCTCCCAGGTCACACCGGAGATCTGCAGCTCGCGGCCGGACAGCAGCCCGGTGCCGGACGCGCTGCCGCAACCGGGACAGCACAGGTCCGGCGGCATGCCGACGGCCCACTCCGCCGTACAGGAGGCGCAGCGGGCCCGGGCGGGCACCGCGGTGGTGACCAGGGCGGCGCCCTCCAGCACCGTGTCGGCACAGGCGAGTTCGAAACAGAACGCCAGCGCGTCGGGTACGACGCCCGCCAGCTCGCCCACCTGGAGCCGGACCTCGCCGACCGCGGTCGCTCCGGCGGCCCGGGCCGCCTCTTCCACCTGGTTCACGACCGCCATGGCGATCGACATCTCGTGCACGGTTCCTCGGCCTCCGTCCTGCCGCGGCTCATTACAGCGGCCGGAGCGGGCGGTCGGGGGCGGGCACGCCGTGGGGGGGGGCCGCCCCCCCGGCCCGGGTGGGGGGGGGGGGGGGCC
>NZ_JBFBGR010000064.1:0-17171 GCF_040684755.1 Streptomyces sp. NPDC089799
GCGGGATGTGCAGATCCACCCCGTCGAGCACCTTGTGCTCCCCGTACGCCTTGCGCAGACCGGTAGCCGAAATGGCCGTCATGACATTCCTCCTCCGAACGGGGCCGCCCCGTCCACTTTTACATCGTTCAAGTCAGGTGGTGGATCATTTGGCAGAAGCGGCTCGCACGCCGGGCGAGCGACCTCTTGAACTTTGTGCAATCCGAGATCCTGATCTACCTTGGTCGCATGCCCCGTGACACGTTGACCCGCGAACAGATCGTTCGGGCTGCCATCGAGCTCCTGGATGCCGAGGGCCTGGAAGGCCTGAACATGCGCAGTCTGGGCAAGCGACTCGGCTCGGCCGCGACCGCGGTCTACTGGCACGTCAAGAACAAGGACAACCTCGTCATACTCGCCAGCGACGAGGTCTGGAACGAGGTCGGTCTACCCGACCTCGACGCCGTCAACTGGCGGACGGCGGCCACCTCCATGGCCCAGGACCTCTACGCGATGATCACCAGGCATCCGTGGCTCGTGATGGCGCTGGCCTCCCAGCCCCTCTACGGGCCGAACAAGGCCCGCCACGACGACCACAGCCTCGCGGTCTACGAGGCGGCCGGCTTCGTCGGCGCGGAAGCCGACCAGGCCACGGCCTCGGTCTTCATGTTCGTTCTGGGCAGCACCCTCGGCATGTCGGCCTCGATTTCCGTGAACAGGCGGCTCAGTCAGGGTGGCGGGAACGCCCAGGCCCTGCTGGAGGAAGCCATGACGCAGGCGACCGAGATCGCCTCGGGTTTCCCCAGGCTGCGCGCCCGGCTCGACGCCTACGCCGATGCCGAGTACGCGGCCGCGCCCGAGAAGAGCTTCGAGTTCGGCCTGCAGGCCGTCCTCGACGGCCTCGAGGACCGGCTCTCGACCCGTCTCCATCGCTGACTCCCCTGATCTGTCTGATCGGTCTGAGGGCTGTGTGTTCCTGCTCCCTCGTTCCTTCTGAAGACAACGCTAGGGGGTCGCCATATCGGCTCGTTATTGCCGGAATATCCGGCTCCTCTTCATACGGGAAAACCCCGCACGGCAGTATGCCGTGCGGGGAATTCCCAGGGCGCGGAGCGCGGGTTCGCGAAGGCCCGTCAGTCGACGCGCACCGCAAGCGAGCGCACACCGGTGAACTCGGGCGACCCGAAGAAGACCGGGGGGACGTCCGGGTCCACGCGCAGGTTCGGGAAGCGGTCCAGCAGCAGGTTGAAGATGATCCGGGTCTCCACCCGGGCCATGGCCGCGCCGATGCAGTAGTGCGAGCCGCGGCCGTAGCCGACGTGCTGGTTGGGCGCCCGGGTGACGTCGAAGACGTCGGCGTTGGGGAACTGGCGCGGGTCGCGGTTGGCCGCGCCCAGCTGGATGGCGACCATCTGGTCCTTGGGGATCGTCACCCCGCCGACCTCGACCTCGGCGTCGGTCGCCCGGTACGAGGTGGTGGCCGGCGTGAAGTACCGCATGACCTCCTCGAACATGCCGGGAACGAGGCTGCGGTCCGCCCTCACCTTGGCGTACTGCTCCGGGAACGCGTCCAGGCACAGCATGGTGTTGCCGATCAGGATCGGGCTGGTGAGGTGGCCGGCGCCGAGCACGGCGACGGCGAAGTTGATGATCTCGTCGTGCGCCATCGGCGTACCGTCGAGGTACTTGAACTCGATCATCAGGCTGAGCAGGTCCTGCTTGGGTTCCTTGCGGCGCTCGTTGATGATGTCGCCGAGGAAGTCGCGCAGCGGGAGCAGCGGGCCCAGGAGCGAGTCGAAGTACTCCTCGCCGCCCTGGTCGACGGTGCTCATCTGGACGTCGGCGTCCATGGTCTGGTCGACGGCCTTGAACATGTGGCGGTGCTCGGCCGGCGTGCCCAGCAGCTCGCTGAAGAGGATGCCCGACAGGTCGTCGATGAAGTCGCCCAGCAGGTCGAAGCGGTCCCGGCCGGCCAGCTTGTCCAGCAGTTCGGTGCCGAGCTTGGTGATGCGCAGCTCCAGGTCGTCCATCGCCTTGGGGCTGAACGCCTTGCCGACCTGGCGGCGCATGTGGATGTGCTCGGGCCCGTTCATCTGGGCCATGTCGCCCTTGATGAGCTTGGCCTGCTCCTCGTCGACGTCGAACAGCCGCGTGGAGTCGGCGGAGAAGGAGTCGTCGCCCAGGACCTGGAGCACCTCCTGGTACCCGGCGACCTGCCAGACGCCCAGGTTCTCGTCGAACGTCACCTTCTCCTCGGGCAGTCGGCCGCGGAGCCAGTACTTGTCCGGCCCCAGGCCCCACCGGTCGGCGAACTCGGTCACGGTCATGTGTCTTCGTTCCCTTACTTGTAGAGGACGTCGAAGGAGCGGACGCCGACCATGTCCGTGGAGGGGAAGAAGGTCACCGGGCTGTCCGGGTTGCTGCGGAAGTTCGGGAAGCGGTCCAGAATCGCGTTGACGGCGATCTTGCCCTCCAGCCGGGCCAGCCGGGTGCCGAGGCAGTAGTGCACGCCGTGGCCGAAGCTGATGGAGTGGTTGGGGCTGCGGGTCGGGTCGAAGACGTCCGGGCGGTCGAACTTCTTCGGGTCGCGGTTGGCCGCGCTCACCCACGGGAGGATCATCTGCTCGGCGGGGATGGTGACTCCGCCGAGCACGGTCTCGCGGGTGGTGACGCGGGACAGCGTGGCGGCCGGCGGGAGCAGGCGCAGGGCCTCCTCGACGGCGCCGGGGACCAGGGAGCGGTCGGCGCGGACGCGCTGCATCCACTCGGGCTCGGTGTCCAGGCAGGCCATGGTGTTGCCGACCATCATGGTGCTGGTGATGTGACCGGTGATCAGCAGCACGTTGGCGATGTTGACGACCTCGTTGTCGGTGAGGCGCTCGCCGTCCTGCTCCGCGTGCATGAGGTAGGTGAGCAGGTCCTCACGGGGCTGCCGGCGGCGCTGGGCCACCTGGTCGGCCATGTAGTCGAGCAGGGGCTTCAGACGGGCCTCGGCGGAGTGGATCTGCTCCTCGATGCCCTCGCCACCGCTGACGAAGTCCAGGCCGGCCATGTTCTCGATGATGTCGAAGGCGACGCCCTTGAAGATGTCGCGCTCTTCGAGCGGGACGCCGAGCAGTTCGGCGATCACGATGACCGGGAGCGGGTAGGCGAGGTCCGCCACCAGCTCGAAGCTGCCCTTCTCCTGGACCTCGTCGAGGAGCTCGTGGGTGATCTTGACGATGCGGTCCTCAAGGCCGTTGATCACGCGTGGGGAGAACGCGGCACCGATGAGCTTGCGGTACTTGCTCTGCTCCGGCGGGTCCATCTGCGAGATGTCACCCTCCTGGAACTTGGGGTCCACCTGCACCGCGGCGTACGCGGCGGTGGCCGCCGAGTAGGTCTCGTAGTCGCCGAGGACCTGCTCGACCTCGTCGAAGCCGTAGGCGCACCAGGTGCCGATCTCCTCGTCGAACTCGACGGCGCTCGCCGGCCGGACGCCGCGCAGCCACTGACGGGTCGGATGGACGTTCCACCGCTCGATGACCTTGGACACTTCTGGTTCCTCTCAGTCTGTCCGCATATGCACGGGTGTCGCGTGGGTGTCGTGTGGGGGGCGCGGGGCGGCCGTGGGCCGGCCGCCCCGCGGCGGTGGTACGGCTACTGGGCGACGGCCATGGCGTCCTGCAGGCTCTTGGGCCGCAGGTCCGTCCAGTGCTCCTCGACGTACGTCAGGCAGTCCGGGCGGGCAGCGGCGCCGTACGCGATGCGCCAGCCGGCCGGGACGTCCGCGAACGCGGGCCACAGCGAGTGCTGCTCCTCGCCGTTCACCACGACGTAGAACTGGCCGTTCTCATCGTCGAACGGATTGCTGCTCATACCTGGACTCCATTTCCATCCGCCTGCTTCGCGGAAATCTCCCGGCCGACGATCCGGCAGATCTCGGCGGCGGGTTCCGGCAGCACCATTTCGTGGTGCGTGGTCTCGATGTCGAACTGCTTGATGGCACCCGTGATGTACGGCTTCCAGAGGTCGCCGTAGCGGGCCTCGGGATTGGGCACGGCGTTGAAGAACAACGCGTCCCCGTGGAAGACCGGCGAATTGAACCCCGGTGTCAGAGAGGTGTGGTTGAGGATGACGCGGACCGCGTTGTCCAGGAAGGACTCGCCGTCCTCGGTCCCGGCCACGCCCGTGAGCTGCTCCTGGAAGTACTCCCGGAGGGCGGCCGCGGTGGGCGAGGCCTGCGTCACCAGGTAGTCGCTGGGGACGCTGTCGAGCATGACCAGCTGCGCGATGTCGTGTCCGCGCCCCTGGAGTTCGGCGGCGATCGCCTGGGCGAACGTACCGCCGATGGAATATCCGGCCAGATGGTAGGGGCCTTCCGGCTGGACCGCCAGGATTTCCCCGACGTAATCCAGGATCATCTCGTCGATCGACTCGGGCAGTTTCGTCCGTCCGTCGAAACCCTTGGCCTGGATTCCGTGGATGGTCTGGTACTGCGGGAGTCGCCCGGCGAATCCGAGGTAGGGCCAGCATATCCCGCCACCCGGGTGAATGAACCAGAGCGTGCTGTCGTTCGGGGCCGAATTCGTCTTGTCGGCACCGCCCTTGATGGAGAGGACCGCGCCGAAGGGGTCGCCCTGGACGCCGCCGGCGGCTCCTTCCGCCTCCAGGTAGCCGGCCAGGTCGGCGACCGTCGGCGAGTCGAACACCGCGCGGAGCGGCAGGTTGACGCCGAGGACCACCCGGATCCGGCTGATCAGCTTCGAGGCGAGCAGGGAGTGGCCGCCGAGGACGAAGAAGCTGTCGTCGATGGTCACCGACTTCAGGCCGAGGACCTCGGCGAACAGGCCGCAGAGGATCTCCTCGCGCGGGCTGCGCGGGGCCCGGCCGGCCGACTCGCCGGCCCAGTCCGGGGCGGGCAGGGCCCGCTTGTCCAGCTTGCCGCTGAGGGTGAGCGGGACCTCCTCGATGAGCACGAGCGCCGAGGGGACCATGTGCTCCGGCAGCCGCTCCCGCAGGTGGGCGCGGACCCCGGCGATCAGCTCCGCCGTGGCGTCGGCCGCGGCGGGCACCAGGTAGCCCACCAGGCGGCGGTCGCCGCGCCGGTCGTCGACCACGACCACGGCCCGGTCCACGCCGGGGTGCGCGGTCAGGGCGGTCTCGATCTCGCCGAGCTCGATGCGGAAGCCGCGGATCTTGACCTGGTCGTCCGCCCGGCCGTGGAAGACGAGTTCGCCGTCCGCGTTCCAGGAGACCACGTCGCCGGTCCGGTACATCCGCTCGCCGGGCCGGCCGAACGGGCAGGCCACGAAGCGCTCCGCGGTCACCTTCTGCTTGCCCAGGTACCCGCGGGCCACACCGGGACCCGCCAGGTACAGCTCGCCGGCGACGCCGGCCGGGACGGGCTGGAGCGTGGCGTCCAGCACGTACGCCCGGGTGTTGTGGATGGGCGTTCCGATCGGGAAGACCCGGCCGTCGGGGGCCATCGGCGGGGCCATGGTGGCGCACACCGTGGTCTCCGTCGGGCCGTAGACGTTCATCATCCGGCGTCCTGGCGCCCAGACAGCGGCGAGCTCCGGCGGAGTGGCCTCACCACCGACCAGCAGGGAAACGACGCTGGTCAGAGAGTCGGCGGGGAGCGACGCGAGCATGGCGGGCGGCAGCATCATATGTGTCACCTCGTGCCGGTCGACGGTGTCGGCCAGCGGCAGCCCGGGGGCCAGCTTCTCCTTGTCGGCGACCACCAGGGCGGCACCGGAGAGCAGCACGGTGAACATCTCGCAGACGGACACGTCGAAGCTCGGCGAGACCAGCTGGAGCATCCGGCTGTCGGCGGTGACCGCCATGGCCTCCACGTGGGCGGCGACCAGGCTCGCGATGCCTCGGTGGGTGACCACGGTGCCCTTGGGCTTGCCCGTGGAGCCGGAGGTGTAGATGACGTACGCGGCACTGTCGAGCGTGGCGAACCGTCCGGCCGGCGCACTTTCGGAAGCAGTGATTCCGGTTGTGCTGCCGGCGGTGACCTCGTCGACCCGGAGGGTCGGCAGGCCGTGTCCGGCGAGGACCTCTGCCGCGGCCGCGTCGACCACGGCCAGGCGGGCTCCGGAGTCCTCGACCATGTAGGCGATGCGCTCGGCCGGGTAGGTGTGGTCGACGGGCAGGTACGCACCGCCGGCCTTGGTCACGCCCAGCAGGGACACCACCAGGTCCGGCGAGCGGCGGGTGGCCACGGCCACCACCGTCTCCGCTCCCACCCCGCGCTCGACGAGGGCGTGGGCGACCAGGTTCGCGCGCGCGTCGAGCTCGCGGTAGGTCAGCGAGCCGTCCTCGTGGATGACGGCCACGGCGTCCGGGGTGGCGGCGGCCTGCCGCTCGAAGAGCTCGGCGACGGTGCCGTCCCGGGTGGGCTTCGCGGTGTCGTTGAGGCCGGTCAGCAGCTGCTCCCGTTCGGCCGGGGGCACCATGTCCACCGCGCCGAGCGGTACGTCGGGATCGGCGACCAGCTGGTTCAGCACCCGGGCGAAGCGGGCCGCGATGCCCTCCGCCGCGGCCTGCTCGAACACGTCCTCCTGGTACTCCATCACCACGTGCAGGGAGTCGTCGGCGGCGGCCGCGATGCCCAGCGGGTAGTGGGTGCCGTTGGCGGTGCCGACCCCGGTGATCGCGATGCCGCCGTTGACGGAGGCGTCCACCAGGCCGTCCCGGTCCATCGGGAAGGACTCGAACACCACCACGGTGTCGAACAGCTTGCTCAGCCCTGTGCTCCGGGTGATCTCGGTCAGGCCGATGTGGTGGTGGTCCATCAGCGGGCCCTGCCGGTCCTGCAGGCCGGTCAGCACCTGGCGCAGGGTGTGCCACGGGGACAGCTCGGCGCGCACCGGGAGGGTGTTGATGAACAGGCCGACCATGGACTCCACGCCCGGCACGGCCGGCGGCCGGCCGGAGACGGTGGTGCCGAACACCACGTCCTGGCGGCCGGTCAGCTGTGCCAGCACCGTGGCCCAGGTGCCCTGGACCAGCGTGTTCAGGGTGACGCCCAGGTCTGCGGCGCTGCGCACCAGTTCCCGCGCCGTCTCGGAGGACAGCGGGATCTCGATCTGGCCGACCCGCTCGGGGTCCACCTCGGACCCGGCGTGGGGCGCGATCAGGGTGGGCTCCTCGACCCCGGCGAGCTCGGTCGCCCAGGCCCGGCCGGACTCCTCGGCGTCCTGCTCCGACATCCACGCCAGGAAGTCCCGGTACTTGCGGGCCCGAGGCAGGACGGAGGCGTCACCGGAGGACCCGTACAGGCGCAGCAGCTCCTGCATCAGGATGCTCAGCGACCAGCCGTCGAGCAGGGCGTGGTGCGAGGTGAGCAGCAGCTCCGCGGTGTCGGGGCCGGTGAGGGCCAGCGACATGCGCAGCAGCGGGGCGCGGGTCGGGTCGAACCGGTTGGCCTGGTCCTCGGCGTGGAAGCGCTCCAGCTCCTCGGCCCGGTGCCGCGGGTCGAGGCCGCGGAGGTCGGTGAACTCCCAGGGGAGCTCGACGTCGTCCAGGACGAGCGCCACCTGGTTGCCGGCCGCGTCGGGGACGAAGGCGGTGCGCAGGTTGGCGTACCGGTCGAGGAGGGCCTGGCCGGCGGTCCGCAGGCGGGCCGGGTCGACCGCGCCGGAGAGGTCGTACACCACCTGGACGTGGTAGGCGTCGTAGGTGGAGTCGGCCATCAGCGACTCGAAGAGCAGGCCGGACTGGAGCGGGGTGAGCGGCCACACGTCGGTGAGGGACGGGTGGCGGCGCTCCCAGACCTCCAGTTCGCTCTGGCGGACCGAGACCATCGGCACGTCGGAGGGGGTGAGGCCGCCGGCGCCGGGCTGCGCGACGTGGCGGGCGAGGCCCTCCAGCGCGGTCCGCCACAGGCGGGCGAGCTCCTCGACGTCCGCGCGGTCCAGGACGCCCGAGGGGAAGCCGAACCGGACGCCGAGCTGGGGGCCTTCGGCGGTGTCGGTGACGGCCGCGTTGATCTCCAGGGTGGACATGACGGGCATGTCGGCGTCGGGGACGGCGATGAGCCCGCTCATGCCGGGGGTCTGGGTCCAGCCGAGGCCGCGGAGCTCCTCGGGCATGTCGGCGGTGGAGAAGCGGCCCAGGTAGTTGAAGGCGATCTGGCCGATGCCGTGGTCCTTCAGCTGCGGTGCGGTCTCCTCGTTGAGGTAGCGCAGGAGGCCGTAGCCGAGGCCCTTGTCGGGGATCCGGAGCAGCTGCTCCTTGACCGCCTTGATCGCGCTGCCGGCCGCGGCGCCGCCGGCGAGGGCGTCGTCCACGTCGGCTTCGCCGATGTCGAGGCGGACCGGGAACATGCTGGTGAACCAGCCGATGGTGCGGGACAGGTCGGCGCCGGGCACGGCGCCTTCCTCGCGGCCGTGGCCCTCCAGCTTCACCAGCAGGGAGGACTCGTCGATGCCGCGGGCGCGGCGCCACTTGGCGACGGCGACGGCGAGGGCGGTGAGCAGTCCGTCGTTGACGCCGCCGCGGAAGGCGGCGGGTACGTCGGTCAGCAGGGCCTCGGTGGCCCAGTCCGGCAGGTTCAGCCAGACGTGGTCCACGGTGGAGACGACGTCGACCGCGGGGTCGATGTCGCGGGAGCCGAGCAGCGGGTCCGGGCCTTCGACCACGGACTTCCACAATTCCAGCTCGGCGACCCGGCCGGGCGAGACGGCCTCGTCGGTGAGGGCCTTGGTCCAGCGGCGGACGGAGGTGCCGACGGCGGGGAGCTCCGGCTCCCGGCCGTCGCGGATCTTCCCCCAGGCCTCGGCGAGGTCGGGGAGCAGGATGCGCCAGGACACGCCGTCGACGACCAGGTGGTGGAGGATCACCAGCAGCCGGCCGGTGCCCTGCGGGGCGTCGAACCAGACGAACTGGGCCATCGTCCCGGCGGCCGGGTCCAGGCGGCCGGTGGCGGCGTCCAGTTCCTCGGTGGCGCGGGCCAGCCATGCCTCGTCGTACGCGCCGTCCCAGGCGATGCGGGTCACCAGGGAGGCGAGGTCGGTCGAGCCCTGCGGGTCGACGACCATGCCGCCGTCGGCGAGCCGGGAGCGGAGCAGGTCGTGCCGGTCCCAGACCGCGCCGAGGGTGGCCAGCAGGCCGGCCTCGTCGATGCCGGCGGGCAGGTCGGCGACGGTGGACATGGTGAACCGGCCGTGGCCGCCGCCGAGTTCCATCAGGTAGCGGGCCACCGGGAGCAGCGGCATGAAGCCGGTGCCGCCGCCCTCCAGCTCCTCCAGGACCACCGCGGCGACCGTGCGGGCGGCGGCGATCAGGGCGAGTTCGGCGACCGTGCGGTGCTGGAAGACCTCGCGGGGGCTGACCTCGACGCCGCGGGCGCGGGAGCGGGAGACGACCTGGATGGAGCGGATGCTGTCGCCGCCGATGGCGAAGAAGTCGTCGTCCACACCGACCCGGTCGGTGCCCAGGACCTCGGCGAAGACGGCCGCCAGGGTCTCCTCGACCTCGTTGGACGGGGCCCGGTAGACCTCGCCCTTGAAGACGGGGTCGGGGAGGGCGGCGCGGTCCAGCTTGCCGTTGGGGGCGAGCGGCAGCCGGTCCAGGACCACGAACGCGGACGGGACCATGAACTCGGGCAGCCGGGCCGCGGCGAAGCGGCGCAGGTCGGGCACGGACACACCGGCGGTGAGGTCCAGGCTGTTCTTCCTGGCGGCTTCCTCGCCGGCGTCGCCGGTGCGGACCGGGACGACGTAGCCGACGAGTTGCTTGCCGTCGCCGGCGCCTCCGCGGACGACGACCACTGCCTGCTCGACGTCGGGGTGGGCGGTCAGGGCCGCCTCCACCTCGCCCGGCTCGATCCGCAGGCCGCGGATCTTGACCTGGGCGTCACCGCGGCCGACGTACTCCAGGCGGCCTTCGGCGGTCCAGCGGGCCAGGTCTCCGGTGCGGTACATCCGGGAGCCGGCCGGGCCGAACGGGTCGGCGACGAACCGCTCCGCGGTCAGGGCGGCCCGACCGCGGTAGCCGCGGCCCAGGGAGCTGCCCGCGACGTAGAGCTCGCCCGCGACGCCCGGGGGGACCGGGGTCAAGCCGGAGCCGAGGACGTACGCGCGGACGTTGCCGAGCGGGGTGCCGATCGGGGCGCCCGCGGCACCGTCCACGGCCTGGTCCGCGGGGAGGGCGAAGGCGGTGGCGTAGAAGGATTCGGTCTGGCCGTAGCCGTTGACCACGCGGACGCCGGGGAAGGCGGTCCGGGCCCGCTCGATGAGGGAGGCCGGGAGGGCCTCGCCGGCGAACACCAGGGTGTCCACCTGCGTCGTGCCGGCGATCTGGTCGAGCAGTTCGGCGAAGACCGACGGGACGGAGCTGATCACGGCGCCCGACCAGGAGTCGCGCTCGCCGAGCTCCAGCACGTCGCGGACGATCTCGGCGGTGCCGCCGGTGGTGAGGGCGGTCATGATCTCGAACACCGACACGTCGAAGTTGACGGAGGTGCCGGCCAGGACGCGGGCGCCCCGGCCGATGCCGAGCGCGTCCACCAGGCCGGGCAGCGCGGCGGTCACGTTGCCGTGGGTGACGGTGACGCCCTTGGGGACCCCGGTGGAGCCCGAGGTGTACATCACGTACGCCGTGTTTCCGGGCCGCAGGGTGACGGCGGGTGCGGTCGCGTCGCCGGCCGTCGGGTCGAGCTCGCCGAGGGACAGCCGCGGGGTGGCGTGCTCGGGCAGCACCGGGGCGGCCTCCTCGTCGACGAGGAGGAGCTCCGGGGCGGCCTGGTCGAGCATCAGTCCGAGGCGGGCGCTGGGGTAGCGCGGGTCGATCGGCAGGTAGGCGGCGCCGGACTTGAGGATGCCGAGCATCGCGACGACCAGGTCGGCGGAGCGGGACACGGCCAGGCCGACCAGCGACTCCGCGCCGATCCCCCGCGCGGTCAGGGCGCGGGCCACCCGGTTCGCGCGCTCGTCGAGCTCGCGGTAGGTGAGGGTGGTGTCGCCGTGGACCACGGCGGGTGCGTCGGGGGCGGCGTCCGCCTGCCGGGCGAACAGCTCCGGGATGGTGGCGGCGGGTACGGCGTCCTCGGCGTCGGTGCGGCCGGCAAAGCCCGCGAGGAGTTCGCGCTCGCCGTCGACGAGCACGTCCAGTGCGCTGATCGGCTGTTCCGGGGCGGCGACGAGCTGGCCGACGACCCGGGTGAACCGGTCGGCGAGCTTCTCGACGGTGGTCCGGTCGAACAGGTCGGTGGCGTACTCCAGGTAGCCGATGACTCCCTGGCCGGGGATGTCGCCCATGTTGAAGAACAGGTCGAACTTCGCGGTGGCGGTGGCGGAGGGCTCCCACGTGACCGTCAGGTCCCGCATCTCGAAGTCCTCGCGGGTGATGTTCTGCCAGGCGAACATGACCTGGAACAGCGGGTGGTAGGCGGTGGAGCGCTCCGGGTTGAGGATCTCCACCAGGCGCTCGAACGGCGCCTCCTGGTTGTCGTAGGCGGTGAGGGCCTTGCCGCGGACCTGCTTCAGCACCTCCTCGAAGGTGGGGTTGCCGGAGACGTCGGCGCGGAGCACCCAGGTGTTGACGAAGAAGCCGACGAGTTCGGCCAGTTCGGCGTCGGTGCGGTTGGCGATGGGCGAGCCCATGGTGATGTCGTCGCCGCTGCCGAGGCGGCCCAGCAGCACCGCGAGGGCGGCCTGCAGGACCATCGCGGCGGTCGCGCCGTTGGCGCGGGCGAGTTCCTCGACCGCGGCCGAGACCTGCGGGGCGAGGCCGAACTCCACGATGTCGCCGCGGTGGGTCGGGGCCGGCGGGCGGGGCCGGTCGGCGGGCAGCGGGAGCGGCTGCGGGACGCCGGCGAGCTCCTGCCGCCAGTACGAGGCCTGCGCGGTGAGCACGCTGTCGGGGTCCTCGGCCTCGCCGAGCAGCTCGCGCTGCCACAGCGTGTAGTCGACGTACTGGACCGGCAGTTCGTCCCAGTCGGGGGCGTTGCCGTCCCGCCGGGCCGCGTAGGCGGCGCCGAGGTCGCGGGCGATCGGTGCCATCGACTCGCCGTCGACGGCGATGTGGTGGATGACCAGGACGAGGCGGTGCTCCCGGGCGCCGGAGCGCAGCAGGGCGGCCCGGACCGGGATCTCCGTCGCCATGTCGAAGGGGCGTTCCAGCACCTCGGAGACCGCGGCGGAGACGCCGTCGGCGGCGATGTCGACGAGCGGGACGGCCAGGTCGGTGGCGTCCACCGGGACGACGTGCTGGTAGGGGTGGCCGTCGGCGTCCTCGACCATCAGGGTGCGGAGGGTCTCGTGGCGGGCGACGACGTCGCGCACGGCGGCCCGGAGGGCCTCGGCGTCCAGCACTCCGGCGAGCTTGAGCACGAAGGACTGGTTGTACGTGGAGGAGGGTCCCTCGAAGCGGTCCACGAACCACAGGCGGCGCTGGGCGTAGGACAGCGGGATCCGCTCGGGCCGGGGCTCGGCGCGGCGGAGCACCGGGCGGGCCGGGCCGGCCGTGGTCAGGTGCCGGGCGAGTTCGGCGACGGTGGGCGCGTCGAAGACCAGGCGGACCCGGAGGTCGGCGCCGAGGGTGGCGCGGATCCGGTTGACCAGGCGGGTGGCGAGCAGGGAGTGGCCGGTGCGGGCGAAGAAGTCGTCGTCGATGCCGACCCGGTCCACGCCGAGGACCTCGGCGAAGAGGCGGCAGAGGACCTCCTCGTTCGCGTTGCGCGGGGCCCGGTAGGGGGTGCCGGTGAAGTCGGGCTCGGGCAGCGCGGCCCGGTCGACCTTGCCGTTGGGCAGCAGCGGGAACGCGGCCAGGGTGACGAAGGCGGCGGGGACCATGTGGTCGGGCAGCCGGGCGGACATCCAGCCGCGGAGGTCCGCGGGAGCCTGCCCGTCGACCGGGACCAGGTAGGCGGCGAGGTACGTGGAGCCGTTGCCGCCCTGGCCCTTGCGGGCCACGACCAGGGCCTGGGAGACCCCGTCGTGCTCGGCGAGGACGGCCTCGACCTCGGCGGGCTCGACGCGGACGCCGCGGATCTTGACCTGGCCGTCGCCGCGGCCGACGTACTCCAGGCGGCCGTCGGCGGTCCAGCGGGCCAGGTCTCCCGTGCGGTACATGCGGGAGCCGGCCGGGCCGAACGGGTCGGCGGTGAACCGCTCCGCGGTCAGGGCGGCCCGACCGCGGTAGCCGCGGCTGAGGGAGGCGCCGGCGACGTACAGCTCGCCGGTGACCCCGGGCGGCACCGGCAGCAGGCCGGCGCCCAGGACGTAGGCGCGGACGCCGGGGAGGGGCTCGCCGATGGGCGTGCTCGCGCCGCCGGTCCACTCCTCGCCGTCGCCGAGGGAGAAGGCGGTGGCGTAGAAGGATTCGGTCTGGCCGTAGCCGTTGACCACGCGGACGCCGGGGAAGGCGGTCCGGGCCCTGGCCACCAGGGAGGCCGGCAGGCCCTCGCCGGCGAAGACCAGCGCCTTGGGGCTGATCCGGCCGGGCAGGTCGTCCAGGAGTTCGGCGAAGGCCGAGGGGACGGAGCTGATGACGTCGGCGGTCCAGTCGTCGCGCTCGCCGAGGGCGAGGACGTCGCGGACGAGTTCGACGGTGCCGCCGGTGGACAGCGCGGAGAAGACCTCGAACACCGAGACGTCGAAGTTGACGGAGGCGCCGGCCGCGACGCGGGCGCCCGGTCCGGTGCCGAGGGCGGCGACCAGGCCCGGGAGGGCGTTGGTGATGTTGCCGTGGGTGACGGCCACGCCCTTGGGGATGCCGGTGGAGCCGGAGGTGTACATCACGTAGGCGATGTGGTCCGGGGTGAGCGGCACGGCCGGGTCCGAGGGGTCGCCGCCGTCCTGCTCGACCTCCGCCAGGAACGCCGCGGGGACGTCGGCGGCGGGCAGGACGCCCTGTGCGGCGGCGTCGGTGAGGACCAGCGAGGGGGCTGCGTCGGAGAGGATGAACTCCAGGCGCCGGCTCGGGTACTCGGGGTCGACGGGTACGTAGCCGGCCCCGGACTTGAGGACGCCGAGCAGGGCGACGACCAGGTCGACGGTGCGCGGCAGGGCCACGGCGACCACGGACTCGGGGGTGACGCCGCGGGCGATGAGGCCGCGGGCCAGCCGGTTGGCGCGCTCGTCGAGCTCGCGGTAGGTGAGGGACTGCCCGCCGTGTACGACGGCCACGGCGTCGGGGGTGGCCGCGGCGCGGGCCGCGAACACCGCCGGGACGGTGGTGCCCGGGCCGGAGGCGGGGGTGCCGGCGCCGCGCAGCACCTGCTCGCGCTCGCCGGGGGCGAGGACGTCCACGGAGGCGACGGGCGCGTCCGGGGAGGCCACGAGGTGGGCGAGGACCCGCTCGAAGCGCTCCGCGAGGGTGTCGACGGCGGACCGGTCGAGCACGTTGGCCTGGTACTGCAGGGACAGCTTCAGGTTGGGGTCGGCGTCGGCCATCACGGTGACCGGGTAGTGGGTGCCGCTGAACGGGGTGATGCCGGTGATGGCGACCCCGGAGGAGGCGTTGGCCTCGCTCAGTCCGACGTGGTCGACGGGGTAGGACTCGAAGACCACGATGGTGTCGAACAGCGTGTTCGTGCCGGCGGCCTGGTGGATCTCGGTCAGGCCGTAGTTGTGGTGGTCGAGCAGGGCGCCCTGCCGGTTCTGCAGGGAGCGCAGCAGCTCGGCGAAGGACTCGCCGGGGGCGCACCGGACCCGCACGGGCAGGGTGTTGATGAACAGGCCGACCATGGACTCGACGTCCTGGACGGCCGGCGGGCGGCCGGAGACGGTGGCGCCGAAGGCGACGTCCTGGCGTCCGGTCAGCTGGGCCAGCAGGACCGCCCAGGCGCCCTGGACCAGGGTGTTGAGGGTGACGCCGAGGTCGGCGGCGCGGGCGGACAGCTCCAGCGACAGGTTGCCGGTCAGCGGGACCTCGACGTGGCCGACGTCGTCGCTGTGGGTGTCGGGGCCCTTGTCGGGGACCAGCAGGGTGGGCTCGTCGAAGCCGTCGAGCTCGTCGGCCCAGGCCTCGGCGGCCGCGTTCCTGTCCTGGTCGGCGAGCCAGACCAGGAACTCGCGGAAGCCGCGGACCCGGGGCAGGGCGGTGGCGTCGCCGCCGGTGCCGTAGAGGCGCAGCAGGTCCTGCATCAGCCAGGGCACCGACCAGCCGTCGAAGAGCACGTGGTGGGCGGTGAAGACCAGCGCGGACCGGTCGGGGCCGCGGCTGACCAGGGTGAGGCGGAGCAGCGGCGGGGCGACCGGGTCGAAGCGCCGGCCGCGGTCCTCGGCGAGGAACTGCTGGAAGGCGGCCTCGCCGTCGGCCTCGCCGGTCAGGTCGATGTGCCGCCAGGGCAGCTCGACGTCGTTCAGGACGAGGGAGACGAGGTCGCCGGCCTCGTCGGAGACGAAGGCGGTGCGCAGGTTGGCGTACCGGTCGAGGAGGGCCTGGCCGGCGGCCCGCATGCGGGCGGCGTCGACGGGGCCGGACAGGTGGTACGCGAACTGCATCTGGTAGGCGTCGTAGCCGGCGTCGGCGGCTCCGTCCGCGGCCCCGTCGGACAGCATGGACTCGAAGAGGAGTCCGTTCTGCAGCGGGGTGAGCGGCCAGACGTCGGTGAGGGAGGGGTAGCGGCGCTCCCAGGTCTCCAGTTCGCGCTGGCGGACGGTGACCAGGGGCACGTCGGAGGGGGTGAGGCCGCCGGCGCCGGGCTGCGCGACGTGGCGGACCATGCCCTCCAGGGCGGTCTGCCAGAGCTCGGCGAGCTGCTCGACGTCCTCGCGGGCCAGGATTCCGGTCGGGAAGCCGAACCGGGCGGTGAGCTGCCCGGAGTCGGTGACCAGGGCGTTGATCTCCAGGGTGGACATGACGGGCATGTCGGCGTCGGGGACGGCGATCAGCTCGTTGGTGCCGGGGGCCTGGGTGAAGCCGAGGCCGCGGAGCTCCTCGGGCATGTCCGCCGAGTTGAAGACGCCCAGGTAGTTGAAGGCGATCTGGCCGGTGGGGTGCTGTGCCAGGACGGCCGCGGTGTCCTCGTTGAGGTAGCGCAGGAGGCCGTAGCCGAGGCCCTTGTCGGGGATCCGGAGCAGCTGCTCCTTGACGGCCTTCAGGACGGTGCCGGCCGCGGCGCCGCCGGTGAGGGCGTCGTCGGCGTCGGCTTCGCCGATGTCGAGGCGGACCGGGAACATGCTGGTGAACCAGCCGATGGTGCGGGACAGGTCGGCGCCGGGCACGGCGCCTTCCTCGCGGCCGTGGCCCTCCAGCTTCACCAGGAGCGAGGACTCGTCGGTGCCGCGGGCGCGGCGCCAGGTGGCGACGGCGACGGCGAGCGCGCCGAGGAGTCCGTCGTTGACGCCGCCGCGGAAGGCGGCCGGGACGTCGGCGAGCAGGGCGCCGGTGGTCTCGGCGGGGACCTTGAGCCAGACGTAGTCGACGGAGGAGATGACGTCGACCGCGGGGTCGATGTCGCGGGAGCCGATGAGCGGGTCCGGGCCTTCGACCACGGACTTCCACAGCTCCAGCTCGGCGGTGCGGGCGGGGCTGTGGGCCTCGTCCACGAGGGCCTTGGTCCAGCGGCGGACGGAGGTGCCGACCGCGGGGAGCTCCGGCTCCCGGCCGTCGCGGATCTTCCCCCAGGCCTCGGCGAGGTCGGGGAGCAGGATGCGCCAGGACACGCCGTCGACGACCAGGTGGTGGAGGCTGATGATCAGGCGGCCGGCGCCCTGTCCGGCGTCGAACCAGACGAACTGGGCCATCGTCCCGGCGGCCGGGTCCAGGCGGCCGGTGGCGGCGTCCAGCTCCTCGGTGGCGCGGGCGTACCAGGCGTCGTCCCAGGTGCCGTTCCACTCCACGCGGTGGATCAGGGAGTCGAGGTCGACGGAGCCCCGGGGGGCGACGGTCATGCCGTCCTCGACGAGCGTCGAGCGGAGCAGGTCGTGCCGGTCCCAGACCGCGCCGAGGGTGGCGGCGAGGCCGTCGCGGGTGATGCCGGCGGGCAGGTCGGCGACGGTGGACATGGTGAACCGGCCGTAGCCGCCGCCGAGTTCGAGGAGGTAGCGGGCCACGGGCAGCAGCGGCATGAAGCCGGTGCCGCCGCCCTCCAGCTCCTCCAGTACGACGGCCTGGCCGACCCGGCCGCCCGCGAGCAGCGCGAGTTCGGCGACGGTGCGGTGCTGGAAGACCTCGCGGGGGCTGACCTCGACGCCGCGGGCGCGGGAGCGGGAGACGACCTGGATGGAGCGGATGCTGTCGCCGCCGAT
>NZ_JBFBGR010000065.1:0-14621 GCF_040684755.1 Streptomyces sp. NPDC089799
ACGTCACCAGGATCAAGCTGCTGAAGAGACAAATGTATGGCCGCGCGAACTTCGATCTCCTACGGCGCCGCATCCTGCTCTCACCATGATCAAGATGCTGCCACCCCCAAAATGGCGACAGAGCCAACTTCTGTGGACCTGGCGCGACGCGGCAGGTCCCGACGCTGGACCAGCGGCAGGTCGGCTGCGGTGCCGACGGGATTCGAACCCGCGGACAGATGGGAGCAGGCCCGCCCCGTCTCCGTCAGTCGCCGTGAGAGGGACCTCGCCCACGTCGATGCAATGGGCCGCTCTGCCACGGCTCCGCAACCTGCGGGAATGCGCGCACTCTCGCTGTGCCCAAGGGTAGAGACACCGTGCACCGTCGACGAATCCTTATGCGTGAGCGGAGGCCACTTCCCTGGGTCCACAGAAGTTGTGCCAGATCCAAAATTCGGGATCCGCATCAAGACCGCCACGCGGTGAGGTCGTCGGCTGTCAGCTCAGTCTCCGACTGTGGCTGTTCCGGCGGTGCGGGGTCATGCGGCAGGTCCCGGCCGAGTAGCGGTGGGAACGAGCTGGACTACACCAACCCATGGGAACTCGCCGGTCTTGTGGCAGGCACGGACTTCCCCTCGTCCTGCGGGCACAACAACCGGGGCTTCGTCCGGCTGTCCTCTGCTTGCGATGCGGATCATTGCATCGTCAGGCGGTTGGAGTTCCGCAGGTGCGGTGGGTGCGACGGTCGATGTCAGCGGCGGGTGCGAGGATCACGGGATGCCTCTGCCTCAGCCTGATGATCTGACCTCGCTGGTGCTGCGTACCGACTTCGGTGACGACGGAGCCTGGGACGCGGTTCGAGCCGCGCTTGACGCGGCCGACGAGTACTGCCATGCCACGTACGTCAGCGAGCTTCGCTTCGCCGGCGTGGGGGTCCGGGCATTGGTGGATGAAGAGGCTGCTGCGGATGAAGAAGCCCAGATCATCCACGTCTTCCTGGCCGACGCGGCCACGATGGAGGATCCGCATCACTCGCTCCTGGCCGTGGACCTCTCGGACGAGCCCGGGCGGACGTTCAGGCTTCCTGCGCAGTGGTTCCCTGATGTCTCGGCCAACTTGAGCATCGCCAACATGGACTTTGCGGAGTTCGCCGACGCTGCTGATGAATCAGGGACCTTCCGCGGTTTTGACGAGGGCTGACTCGATACCGTCGAGGCCTGTCCGGGCGAGCCATGTGCCGCGCCCGTTCAGCATGGCTCGCGGGCCCGCTGGGTGGCCTGCCATTTCTCCGGCACGCGGGCAGGACTGCTGCGCTGTCGGTCCATGTCGTTGAGGACAGCCCGCCGCAGCGCGTTGGCAGACCACCACGGTCCCTGTGGCTCGCTGCCCCCTGCCTCCGCTGTCTTGGCCTGCCGTAGCAAGGGGAGCACGGTGGCTGGGCGGCTTGGTTGCAGTTCGGCGATTGGTAGCTGCAGGCCGGCGGCGGAGAGCGCAGCCAGCTGCGTGCGTGCGGTGTCTGCCACAGGCGTTTCGGGCCATGCGGAGGCGGGCTCTACTGTGGAACCTGAGGGGCAAGCACGAGGAACAGCCGCGGCTGCCTCCCGTCGGTCTCTTCACGCTCCTCCGCCACGCCGTCGGCGTCGTGTCTGGCGGGGGAGGACGAACTGCCGGGGTGCAGGATGTGCGCGGGCACGCCGAGTCCCTCCCGGATTTCTTCGAAGTATTCGGGGTCTCCAGCGTGTCCGCGTCGACGGGAGGGCGGCGGCGTGCCGGCCCTGCCAGCAGCCGCGCGGCGTCACCGTGGCCGTGCCGGGCGGCTTCGGCCAGCAGGAAGCGTGCCTCATCGGCCCAGTCCGCCCCGGCGCGGACCGTGAGCGCGACCATCCGGAACATTGCCCCTGAGTGCCCGGCTGCTGCTGGCTGGCCGAGCCAGTCTGCGGCCAGGGCGAGCTTCCCGCGCGCCAGGGCCTTGGACCCCAGCAGGTACTGCGAGTTCGCCCGTTCCCACCCGTCCCGGTCCAGCCCGTACAGGCCGGTCAGCGGAACGAAGTCACCGCCCGGCCGGTCCCAGGAGCCCTCTGGCCACCCTGCTGCGCCATCAGCTCCACCAGCCCAGCCGACGCCGGACGGTCGCGGCTGTCGTCGTTCAAACGGCTCACCACCGTCACCTGTCCTTCTTCCAGCGCCCCGTTGCTTTCCGGTGCCCGTCACGAATGAACACCCGCAGGGCACCCCGCAGCTCCACCACGGCGTTGTGCCGCTCCCGGTGGAGCCGGTCCGCGCGTATGCGAGCGCGGCCGCGATCTCGATGCCCCTGTTTCGGTCGTTCGTGCTGCCCGCGCCGTGCTGTGCGCAGGCCGATGTTGATCACCCTGCTGCAGGCCACGGGCCGAAACCCTGGGCCTGTGCGGCCCCGGCCGGGGGTGCTGCCAGGCCCCCTGTCGGAGGCGGTGCGCCCAGTGTCCGCGCCGCGGTGGGAGAGAATCGTCCGGGACGGAATTCGTCCGGGCGTTCGGCCGCGGCCAGTTGGGCCACCTCTGCCCGGCGGAACGAGCATGGGGGCGGGGAACCAGTGACGCAGGAAGTCGGTGGCGGCGTCGAAGTCCGCGACGACCGCCCGTGCGACAACGGCAGCGCGGCCGGTCCGGGGGCCGACCGTCCTGCCGGGGCCGAAGTCCGGGTCGTGGTTCGGCCGATGGCCGGAGGCGATGCCGATTCCGGTGCCGGAGCTGCCGCTGGCGCCGAGGGCGTGGTGCGGCCAGACGATGCCATCGGTGCCGGGGTCGGTGCCGGAGTGGCGGCTCCCGCTGTTCCTTCACCGTGGCGGCGACCAGATCTGGAACTCCTCCGGTTCGCGAGGTTCCTAGGGCGGGCCCTGTACCAGGAGTTCCAGGTAATTGTCATGGACACGGTCCGGCAGGCCGTGCGGCGGGGGCTGACCGGCATTTCGGTGGCGCTGCTGGCCGTTGTCGCGGTGATCGGTCTGCACGCGCTGGACCAGACGCGGCACGGCGGCGCCTTCGTCCAGGTGATCGCGGGGGTCCGGGGCGACCAGCCGGTCCTGCTGGTGCTGTTGCGGACCCCGGTGTCGCTGTTCGTGCCCGCCCGGGACCTGTCCGCCTGGCCCGGGCTGCCCCAGCTGTTCATCGCGTTCGCGCTCGCGCAGCTGTCCCTCGGGCGCACCCGGACCGTGCTCGTCGCATACGCATCGACGCTGGCCGGCACCTTCAGCGCGCGGATCATGATCGCGCTCGGCCCCTACTGGTGGGGCCTGCCCGCCGAGACCGCACACGTCGTGGACACCGGGCCGTCCGCCGCCATCGTGGCCCTGTTCACCCATGTCGCGGTCGTCCGGCGGGCTCCGGTGCTCTTCCTGGTCACCGGCGGCTCGATGATCCTCAGGTCGATCGCCGAACCGAACCTCGCGGGCCGCGAACACCTCGTCGCCATCGCGGTGGCGATCGCCCTCGGCCTGTTCCACAACCGGCTCACCGGGCGACGTCGACCCAGGCCGGCCTCCCGAGGCGTCAGCTTCCGCACACGGGACTGAACCCCGGCGGGGGTGCGGCCAAGCCTTACAGTGATATCTGCGGCATCCAACCCCGCGCGCACGTCCTCCACCAACCGCAGGCTCTCCCGGCGTGTTCACCTGCCACCCATCCGGCTCAGACCTCGTTCCCGGTGATTTCGGCGTCTTCCTGCCGGGCCGCGGTCGGCGGGGCAGGGTGCACGTCGAAGGTGCCGCCACGCTCCGAGAGCATGCTGGGGCGGCCCTTGTGGCGAGAAGCTGGGCGCGGAAGGCAGGCCCGCTCGCCGGAGACGGCCAGGCCCGCACGGACGAGGTCGGCCGCGAGGGTGGTGCGCAGGGCGGGGTCGGCGGTCATGCGGTTGTAGAGGCTGATCTGGTTCTGCTTGAGCCGGATCAGGTCCTGGGGGAAATCCACGGAGATCACTTCGCCACGATCACCCGTCTGCCGACCGCGGCCAACCGGAATCAGGTATTCGAGCAGTTATGCGATATCGGTGTGACCGCCTGCGACTACCCCGTACGCCTGCCGATGCCTGGCTGGCCGGCATCGGAGCACCGCTACTCCCACCGCGGCGATGTGCAGGCCAGCGGCTACACCGACGAGCAGAAGGACGTGCGGGCGCGGATGGAGCGGCGGATGCGGCGCCTGGCCGAAGCCCTCGCCACCCACCCGTTCTGGGCCGCGGTGGAGGCCGGTCAGCGGGTGAAGGCCCGCATGGCGCTCAAGCGCGTGGAGTCGTGCGTGCCGGAGGAGGCGTAGCCGCCGTGGACGCGGACCGGGATGTGGACTGGCTGCTCCCGCCGGACCTGGGCCGGCTGCGGGTGCTGGAGCAGTGGTGTGTGCTGCTGCTGGAGCTGATACGGGAGCGGATCGCCGAGATCGAGAAGGGTGAGCGGGTGGCCGAGGCGGCCCGGGCGGGCCCGGTGCCGGCTCCGGTCATCGAGTGGAAGATCCAATACGGGATCGGACGTGAAGGTGCCCCGATGCTGGTCCATGCCGGGGACTGCCGTCTGGCCTCGGGCCGTACCCGGCCCGCCACGCGGGAGCAGGTCCTGGACGTGCTGCGGAATGCCGGGGTCGAGGCGTGCGGGATCTGCGCTACCGCCCGGGAGCTGGGCCTCACCGACCCCTGACGGCCTGCCGCCGGGAAGCCGGTCGAGCGGCAAGGGGTGACCGGTGCCCGCTCGGGGAAGACGCCCGGCCCCGGGGGGAACGGCAGAGGGCGGTGAGCGGCGATGGCCAGGCCTGTGTGGTCCGGGGTTCTGAGCTTCGGGTTGGTGTCTTCTCTGAACTAGCGATCGCCCACTCCGGGCTCTGGGTATACCGCTGGCAGCTGGGCCCTGGGAACCCCGGGGCCGGTCGGCTGGGCCAAGGCCCGTCCGGCGGGTTGGGTTCGGGCGCGCCCGGTTGATAGGTCGTGCAGGGGGTTGGTTTCTTGAAGGGCGGATGCCGCTGCAGTGTCGGCGGGTCTGGGGCGCGGTCCTGGGCGAGCGTGGCCGGGGGGTGCGGTTAGGTTCGGTTCATGGCGTATGACGAGGCGTTGGCGGAGCGGGTCCGGGAGCGGCTGGAGGTGGATGGCGCGGTGGCCGAGAAGAAGATGTTCGGTGCGGTCGCGTTCCTGCTGCAGGGCAACACGCTGGGCGGCGTGGAGGGGGACGACCTGTTCCTGCGGGTGGCGCAGGAGGACATGGCCGAGGCGCTCGCCCGGCCAGGGGCGCGGCCGTTCGAGGTCAAGGGGCGGGTGTCGAAGGGCTGGGTGTACGTGGCCGGGGTGGCCCTGGACGACGAGGCGCTGGAGGAGTGGCTGCGGGTGGCCTTGGACGCGACGGCCGAGCTGCCGCCCAAGTGACCCGGGCGGCATGCGGTGGGTGGCCCCTCAGCGGTCGCGTGTGGTGGGGGTGTGGGGCTCGTCCGGCTTGCCGGTGGTGAGCGCGCGGGCCACGTCCTGTAGGAGCTGTGCGAGCTCCTGAAGATCGCCCACCTCTTCGGCAAGGCCGAATGCCCACACTGTGCCAGTGTGTTCGACATCGCGGACGAGTACACCTCCGCCAACCGGCCCGTCCTGCGGTAGGCGAGTGGCCACGGCACGGAAGCCCTTGAGAGCGTTGATCGTGCGCTCGACCACCTTGTTCCTGCGATGATCTTGTAGCTGGGCCGTAGGCTGCGTGCCATGGCGCGATTCGACGAGGTCATGGCAACGTTCTGGGCCGATGGTGACTACGGCGTCCAGCCGCCTCTGACGGACGAGACGCTGCGAGAGGCTGAGCTTGTGCTCGGCGTGACGCTGCCCTCCACCCTGGTTGATCTTCTACGGGTTCAAAACGGCGGCATCGTGGCTGCTGACCACGATGCGTGCCCCACCAGTCAGCCGACCTCGTGGAGCGAAGAACACGTTCCCTTCGACTTCCTGATGGGGATCGGACCGCGTGAGCAGATGACGTCGTTGCTCGACACCCCGTACTTGGTAGCAGAGTGGGGGCTGCCGTCGCCGATCGTGCTGCTCTGTGGCGACGGACACTGCTGGATCGGGCTCGACTACCGAGTCTGTGGCCCGGACGGCAACCCATCGGTCACCTGGTTCGACACCGACCTCGACACCGCGCTCCTCCTGGCCGGTGACTTCACGACATTCATCGAGAGCCTCACCGCAGCTGGCGACTTCGATCCCGACCCCAGCGATCGCCGCGTCGGGCTGACGCCGGCCTCGTCGCAGCCCCGCTGACCGGCTGAGCGCCCTCCCGTGTGGAGGACTGGCTCGTCCACTGCACGGCCCGGCCCGGCAGCCTGACGTACAGCCCTGCTGCCGACCCGGTCTCGCCGACCTTGGCCTGGCCATCCGGTCCCAGCGAGCCAGCGACACCCTGCTGACCCGACCGCTCTTCCTGCTCCCTGGCTGGCTCGACCTGTGGCATTCGTTGCCCGGCGAAGCATGGAACTTCCACTGATTCGCAATTCGCCGATCGGCCTCGCACGGGCGAGGCAGACCGGAGTGGCGTGGTGCCCCCATCCGCTGGAGGGTGGGTCAATGTGTCGTCAACCGGGGTGGGATCAACGCCAGCGACTCCTGAAGCCGGCCCACTGGAGCGCGGCCGATTTCAGGACTTCATCAACGGCGGTGCCTAGGCCGGCGCGGCCGACAGTCTGGCGGGCCACCGAAAATTCCTCGACAGTGCTGACGCGGACACGCCCCCTCGCCTGGGTGGTTTCACACGGCTCGGGGAGTGGCTGCCTTGACCATCGTCCGGCGGGCCGGTGAGCTGGCGCCGTGGTCCATTACGTGGACGGGCCGTTCGCAGGAAGGGACATCCATGAGGACGTGGCTCCGACGGGCCTTGTAGGCGTCATCACCGCGTACGACTACGACTACGGGTGCTGGTGAGGGCGACCCCCGAATCCCTCGCCCGGTACCTCGACGAGTTCCGCGCCGAGGTGACCGAGGGCCTGCAGCAGACGCTCTCGGAGCGGGGCGCCCGGCTGCGGGAGCTGTCCTTCTACGAAGCCGAGGACGGGCTCTGGGCAGCGGCGTCCATCGACCTGCCCGGGCAGTCGGCCCCCTGGACGCGGCGCCGGCTCGTCGTCCCGGCCTCGGGCCCCGACAAAGACGCCTGGCTCGCGGGCGCCGTCTTCTCGTCGGCAGTGATCGAGGACCTGGACGGACCTCCCTGCCTGGGCGACTGAAACCCGCGACCAAGGTGCGCGATCGAATCCCCGGCATGGGCGCAGCGAGTACGCGTTGGACCCGGTGGGCTTGGGCATACACCCTGCTCATGGGGGCTTCCCCTCTCTCCCTGCTCCCCTGTTGCCGAGGTGGCCGACCGGGCGGACACTGTCGCCGCTGTTCGGCTCTTCAGGCTCGGTGCCCAAGCCCCGCCCAGCCGTGTAGTACGTGCCTCGGCCTGGCCGTCCGGGAATGACTACCGTGCCGCCCCGCGGGTGCGCATACTCGGAGGATGGAGAACACCACCTCCGTCGAGGTCGACACCAACGTTCACGAGCGCCTCACCGCGCTCGCCGCCACAAGGGGACTCAGCCTGTCCGCCTACCTTGCCGAGCTTGCCGCCGAGCAGGAGAACGAGGCCGGGCTCGCCCGCGCCACGCGGGCGTTCGACGAGGCGGTACGCCGTCCCGGCTTCCGCGAGGGCTTTGAGCGCGACTTCGGCCCGGACTCGGTTTTCGGCCGGACCGGCACGCGGGCGGCATGAGTGGAACTGCACATTGACCACCGCTGGCTGCTCGAGCGTCAGGAAGCGCTGTTCAAGGACGTGGAGGTGGCGGACCACTCCGCGATGGTCGCCGCGGTCGCCCGGCACCGGGTGAACACCCCCAGCCTGAGCGTGGACCGCCCGGACGCCTACTGGCGCGCCGCCGCGCTGCTGGAGGCCCTCGTCCTGCTCCGTCCGCTGCCCGAGCACAACGAGTACTTCGCATACGGAGTGGCCGTCGCGTACATCGAGGCGTCGGGCAGGACCGTAGACGCCCCGTACGAGCAGTGGCGGGACCTCATCACCGACATCCGTATGCTCCGCACCACGGTCTTCGACGTGGCCGACAGACTGCGTACCTGGCAGCGGCCGTAGCCCCGAGCCGGCCCACGGTCGCCGGGAAAGGGTCTTCAGCGTGTGCGTTGCGGCGGATGGAGCCTCGTGCGGACGCGGCAGCAGGGCAGGCATGGCGCCTGAGCCGGGTACGCGTTCGTAGATCAGGGATCATCCCCACGTTTGCGGGGAGCGAGAGTGGCGAAACGGCCCATCACGTACGCGTTGGAGTCATCCCCGCGCGTGCGGGGAGCAGGCTCGCTGAGCTGGGACTCTATGCGGGTAAGCCGCTGTTCTGAAGCACTTTCGCCGAATCCGGCAAACCGGGCTAGACGTATGTGGCTTCGTGCGGCTCTGGGAACCATGGCTGAGCACTCCTCAGCTCGTGCGCGGGGCCGCCTGTAGTAGACGGCCCCCGCCTCCTCCAGCCGCACCGATCTGTGCCCGTCCGCCAGGACCCCGCGCCAGGCCGCCGCTCCGTGCTCCGCAGTGAGCGTGACTCGCTGGGGAAGGCGGCCATACCGGGGCCGTGGAGGGATCCATCACCGGGTCGAACAGCTCACCGTCGCCGAGCGGGAGGCCGCAGGGGCACTGAAGAAACCGTGGACGGGACGCTCGTGGATGCGGGAGGCGGCCAAGCACAGGAAGACGGATGCCCCCGGGCCGCCGGTACCTCCGGAAGAGGTGCTGCCGGTGGTGGACGTCTACAGCACCCCGCTGTGGTGGTGATCTGCGTATGACGGTGCCCCGCTCTCCGGTGCTGCTGGAGGCGGGGCGCTCGTCTGCGGGCCGAGAGGTCAGCGGGTCCACCCGTACTCGGCGTAAGCGCGGCCGTGAGCGATGTGTTCCAGGGCCTCGGCGAGGTAGGGCGGCAGGGGGGCGGGCAGGCCGTGGGGCGGCCACCACTCCCATCCCTCGCAGAGCTCGGGCTCGGCGTTGACGACGGGGCCGGTCCATTCGCGGGCGGCGAAGAAGAAGCCGACGCGATCGGTGCCGTAGGGGCTGCGGTGGTGGGTGACGTGGACCATCTCCAGCGCGTCCGGCGCGACCGTGACGCCGGTCTCCTCCTGGAGCTCACGCGCTGCTCCGGCGCGGAGGGGTTCCGCCGGATCAAGGCGGCCGGAGGGGAGTTGGTAGTGGCCCTCCCAGACAGGCTTCTTCCGGCGCCGGCCGAGGAGGAGGGCGCCTTCATGGCCGTAGAGCAGGACGTGGACGTCGACCCGGTGCTGGGCTTGGTCGACGGAAGGCATCGTGGTCATGCGGTGGCCTCCACGATCAGCGTGCCGATGGTCTGCTTGTCCTTCGGGCAGGGCAGCCGCCGGCCGGTGGCGGTAGTGAATCCGGCGTTCAGGAGCTTCTTCTCCCACATGTAGGGCCGGTAGCACCAGCGGGTGATGGGCAGCAGCTCCTTGTTGTCGGGCCCGTACATGTCGTACTCGTGGGGCCCGGGACACTCGCCGGACGGCGGCAGGTGTGAGAACACGAAGCGGCCGCCCGGCTTCAGCGCGCGGTGCACGAGGGGTAGCAGGACGGCCGGGTCGGTGAACCAGACCGCGCCGAAGACGGAGTACACGGAGTCGAACTCGGCCTCGTGCTCGGCCAGGTACTCCTCGGCCCGCGCGTGGTGGACCTCGATCAGGTCGCCGAAGCGCTCCCGGGCTGCTTCGACCTGGGGCGCGGAGATGTCCACGCCGACCGCTGCGGCCCCTGTGCGGGCCACGAGGGCGAGGTTGTCGCCCTTGCCCATGCCGAGGTCCAGGACACGCTTGCCGGGGCCGGTGTGGATGAGTTCCAGGCCGGGCCCGTGGGCGCTGTACTGGGTCCAGGCGAACCGGCCCCACGGCTCCTCGGCGGCCGGGAACCCGCCGAACTTCTCCCACGATTCGTCGATCACGTGGTGGTCTCCTTCGCGGTGTGCCGGACGGACTACCTCTGATCTTGCGCAGCGCTCTGCCCTTCAGGGCGGGGAGGATGCCGCCCACGCCTTGGCCGCAGCGAGGCCGGGAGCGGTGCCGACCACGACGTAGGCGAAGCCGTCCCATTCCTCCAGGATGCGGGGTTCGTCGGGGCGGACGTGGCTGCCTCCGCCATGCACGGGCCGATGACGGCGCTCGACGTCCATGGGGGCTCGGCGACGTCTGTTGTATGCGGCGAGGGGGTCGGCGGAGTCGACGCGGGGAACAGCGCGGGAGGGCTGGTTGGGCGGTCCGGGTCGGCGGTGCTTGGCCATGGGGGTGATGCTCCCACAACCTCAGACCAGGGACGGGAGGGTGCCGGCTGCCCAGTCGCCGAGCCAGAATGCGGCGGCCGAGGGGTCGTCTTCGCCCTCGGTCGAGCCGTCGTGCAGCAGGTACTCGGTGGGGGCCAGGTAGCCCTCGCCCGGAGCAAGGCGTATCCGGAAGACCCGGATGGGGCGGCCGTCGGCGACGTAGGCGCGGAAGTCGTTCGTGTGGGGGTACCGGTGGACGAAGTCGGCGGGGTGCACCGTGCGGCAGACGGTCTGGGCGTCGACGGTGCCGAGGATGATGTACCGCGTCCCGGGGCCCAGGTTGAGGCACAGCCGCCGCCGGCCGGTGTGCTTGTCCGCGTACTTGAGCTTGTCCCAGTTGTCGAGGTGCAGCCCGAGCAGCCGGCCGTCCTGGTAGTTGTCGGTGGTGGTGACCATGTCGGGCTTGGCCAGGGCCTGCCCGAGGTACACGGCGTCCGGATCTCCCAGCGGCTGAGCCAGGTCTTCGAGCGGGAGACCGTCACGGAACGGGGGCCGGACGATCTCCACCAGCGTGCTGTCGAGGGGCCTGCGGGGCGCGGTGAGGGACTTGACGTCCATGTCGGTCATGGGCCGCCACTGCCCGGCGGGGATGATCGCGCCGGGCTCGTAGGTGCTCTCGTTCTCGCGGGTGGTGCGGACGGCGGCGACCTCGCAGCGGGCGCGGAGCGCGGCTTGGTCACCGTAGGCGATGTGCAGGGGCATGGAGTCTCCCGGTCAGTCGTCTTCCAGGGTGATGTCGAGGTCGGCCACGAGGGCCTCGGCGAGGTCGGCCTGCTGCGCGGGGTTGATGAGGATCTTGGAGAGGTTGGCGACGCCGCGGATGTGTGAGAGGTCGTTTCCGCGTAGGTCCGTGTTCCGGTACCGGCCGGCGCCGAATTCGGTGAGGCGCAGCGTGCACTCGGAGAACACGGCGTCGGCCAGGTCGCAGTCGGTGAACGCTGCCTCGGTGAAGGCGCAGCCGGTGAAGGCGACGGGGCCGGTGGCGCGGACCTTCTCGAAGGTGGCGTAGTCGAATTTGCAGCCTTCGAAGAGGACGTCGTCGAGCACGAGGCCGTCCAGGGCGGCGCCCATGAGCTTGCAGTCGCGGATGTGGACGCGGGTCAGCTTGCTCTCGGTCCAGCGGGCCGTTCCGAGGTCGCTGCCGGTGATCTCCACGCGGTGCAGGTTGAGGGCCTCGAACTCGGCCCGCTTCGTGTGCATGCCGGTGATGCGGCCGGTGACGAGACGGGCGTCCGAGAGGTCGAGCGAGCGCAGGTCCGCGTCTCCGTACGTGAACTCCTGGACGGTGCCGCGAGGGCTGTCGAGGGTGTCGACACGGGAGAGGTGGAGGCCGGGGTCGTCCAGCTCGGGCAGGGTGATCGTGGCGTGGCCGAAGGTGCGCGTGGACATGGGTGTGCTCCTTGTTGGTGCCGGGGCGGCCCCGCGCTGTGGCAGGACCGCCCCGACGGCGCGGCTACTTGCTCTTGCTCCAGTCGTCCCAGGTGGGCCGGTTGTCGAAGGACGCACCCGGGTTGTCCCACGTGGGGCGGTTGTCGAAGGTGGACGCGGCCATGTAGTTCTCGAAGTCGGTGTTGCTCCAGGCGTTGCCCCAGCGCGGGACGGCAGCGGAGCCGGCGGCCTCCAGGAGGGACCTGAACCCCTCCGCCGAGTCCATCACGAGCGTGGTTGCGTCAGGGGCGGTATTCGCGAGCATGTCGTGTCACTCCTTCGAGTAAGGCGATCTTGGAGGTGGTGCAGTACCGGGTCCTGGTGCCGTCGAACCGGCCGTCGTGCTCGAAGTAACGGTTGGCGGCGTGGGCGCCCCCGCAGAAGGTGAAGGCGGGGCAGGTAGCGCGGCAGGCGTCGACGCCCTGCCAGAACTCGGGGATCCAGGGGGTGCGCTGCTCGGCTTCGGCCACGAGGACGTCCAGGCCGTCCTTGAGCACGTTGCCGGTGGTGAAGTCGCCGAACCGGCTGTCGGTGAACCCGGCCAGCTCGGGCGAGAGCATGACCACGCCGCCGTCGTAGGCGACGGTGGGGAGCGGGTCCCAGGGAGAGGAAGCCGGGAGAGGTGCGACGTCGTGGCCCTGGAGGACAGCGCCGGCGAAGTTGAGGACCCGCTGCACCTCGCGCAGCCGTACAGCCGGGTTGATCCGCCAGGCGTCGGCGAGGGCCGTCCAGAAGTCCGCCGTCCGCGCGGGGTCGGTGGTCTTGGCGCTGGTGTTGACGCCCTCCTCCTCTTCGACGTTCACGCCGAGGGTGTTGACGCCCAGGTCGGCGAAGAACTCGTAGAAGCGGGCGGCGTCGGCCGGGGTGGGGTCGGACACGACGGCGATGGCGGAGAACGGGATGTCGTGGCGGCGCTGACGCTCGATCCCGTACGGATGAAGCGAGCAGGCATGCCCGCGAGGCAGCAGAAGCAGCAGAGGGCGCCGGGGTGGCCGGGGCTGTCACTCCTGACGGCGACGAGGAGGCCGGTGTCGCCGACGCGTGGGCCTTCGCGGCTCAGGCCCTGGCCTGCGTAGGGGAGAGGGACGCCGCACTGGAGCTCATTCAACGGGCTGAGCCGACGGACCGCGGTGAGCGGATGGCATGGCGGCCCGCGGCCCGGCAGGCGAGGATCGCCGTCGCCGTGGAGGCGGCTGCCTACGACCCGGCCTGGGCAGCCGCTCTGATGGACGGGGAGTGCGAGCGCCTGCTCGCCAGCCGGAACAGGCCGCGGGGTATGGCGTTGCTGCTGCCGAGCCTGGTTGAGCTGCTGCCCGCTGCATGGGAGTCGTGCCGGGAGCGGCTCGAGGACGCGATCGAAATCGCGCTCGAGTACACCGGCGAGGGGCGAGAAGCGTGGCGGCCGGAGACCGTTCTCGTCCACGCCCTGCTGCGGATCAGGGACGGGGACGACGCCGGCTGCCAGTTGGACTGGCTGACCGGCGAGCTGCGGTCGTGCGATCCCGAGCGGTTCCCGACGGGCGGCCTTGCGGTGGCGCACGCGGTGCTGGGTGACATCGAGAGCGCGCGGCAGGTTGCCGAACGTCTTCGGTCGCCGGAGAGTCGCGCTGCCGCGTTCGCCGCCGTAGCCGGACAGCTGGCACGGGTGCCCGTCCGACCGTCGCCGACGAACGATGCCGCGGCAGCCGGACCGTTCACGCGTACGGTCCGGCCGCTCGCCTTGGCAGCCTCCGCGGACGCTCCTGCGGACCTTCAGGCGGCTACCGGCTTTGTACGCGATGCGCTTGCAGGGGCGGGCTGGCACCACGCCTTGCCCCTCTTGTCGGAGCTCGCACCCGAAGCCGTCACCCAAGTGCGCGACATCGCCGCTGTCCACCTCGGCTTTGGGGCTGGCGACTGACCTTGCTGCCTGTGGCTGGGGGGCTGGACCGACGAACTGCGGATCAGAGCCCCACCCAAGGGCTGTCCCGGACTTGAAAGGGACAGGCTGCTTGAGCCCGGTGAGCCTGTGCAGGCGGCTACTGTGGAGAGGCTCATCGGAGTGGCGGTCTGGGGGGACGAGTGGGACGCAGCAGGCTGCCTGTGGAGAACGCAGGCAATGGCGATCTCTGTCTCTTCATCGAGCCGTACGGCGAGGACTTCTACCTGAAGCCCGGCGAGGTCTTCACGGTCGCACCTGAAGCCGAGGGGATCGATGTCTGGTTCTCCACCCTCGTCTGGGAGGGAGGGATCACGGTGTGGCCCTATGAGGACGGCGACCCGACCAAGATCGTCCTGGAGTACACAGTGACCGACGCCAACGGAACCCGACTGGAGTGCGGTCACCAGAGGCCGCCGAAGCCTGCCGGCTCTGACGGGGCTGAGCTGGGTTGACCCTCTCGGTCACTGGGGCGGGGCGCCACGGGACGATCGTCCCACCCATCAGTACCGTTACGGGACAGCCCTTGGCCGGGGGCCCGACTTTTGTCCGCGGACAAAAGTCGGGGGAATCGCCTGCTGTAGGTTTCCGGCGTGACTCGTCGTGCGCAGCGAAGATGACGGTGTGGCGCATGGGTGCGCCGGCCGGCGGATCGCGCAGGCCCGCCCTCGCCCACCCCGTGTCTGAGCTGGGCGTTAGCCTCGGCAGATGATTCCTGCGCCGCCTCTGAAGGTCATCACCCGTCACCTGACTTCTCCCAGGATGCCCCGGCCTTCAGGCCGGGGAGGAATGGGTCCCTGGAGCGGAGCCGCGTAGCGGCGGAGTTCTCTGCACATCTGCTCTGACCTGTGCTTTCTCGGATTGTCGGTGGGGTCGAATAGTTTGATCACCATGACGACCGCAATAGCCGATACGGCCGGGCACGCCCGGTACACGTACCGGCTTCGCGTGTCCGCGACTGC
>NZ_JBFBGR010000066.1:0-13887 GCF_040684755.1 Streptomyces sp. NPDC089799
GGGGCGCGGGGGCTGTCGGGCCCCGGGGGGCCGCGCGGCCGCCTCGGGGGGGGGCCCGGGCCCCTGCCCCCCGGGGCGCCGCCCCTTTTCCGTACCCGGAAGGGGTCAGCCGCGCCCGGCCGCGGCCGCGGTCGTACCCGTGCCCGTGCCCCCGGCGGACGGCGTGGCCGACGGCGACGGCGACGCCGATGCGTCCGGGGTCGCGGGCTCGCAGGTGATCTCGTCACGCGGCGTGTAGTGCGTTTCGTAGGTCTCGCGCCGGACCTCCTTGCCGCCCTGTACGAACACCCGGTCCACGGAGACGTCGAAGCCCTCCAGCGGAGTCTGCACCTCGCAGGTCGGCCCGCTGCCCGTCAGCTTCGCCGGCGGCACCGGGTTCTTCCGCGGACCCTTGGTCGCGAGGATCTCGTCGTACTTCTTGGTGCCGAGCAGGGAAATGGTCACCGAGGTGTCCGTGGACTGCGCCCGGACGTACAGTGCGTGCCCGGTGTCGTTGCGCCAGCGCAGGTCCAGGGTGCCCCAGGCGACGGTGGCCTCGCGGCCCTCGGGGTAGCGCTCGATGTAGAACGAGTGGGCCCCGTGCTCGACCGGCTTGACGCCCGCGAAGAACGCGGCGTTGTACATGGTGGTCGCCACGGCCGAGACGCCGCCGCCGGGCGACTTCACGAACCGCCCGTCGTTGATCATGATTCCGTCGACGAAGCCGTTCTGCGGGGTCCGCTCGCCGACCGTGTCGTTGAAGCTCCAGGTCTGCCCCGGCAGCACGAGGGAACCGTCGATCAGTTCCACGGCGCGCCCCACGTTGGTCGTCCGGTACGGCGCGGAGGGGAACCGGACGGTGAAGGAGGACACCTTCTCCTTGATGCCGAGCCGCTGAGCCTCCTCGGCGGTCAGCTTCGGCTGGACGCGGGTGGCGGGCAGCTCGCCGGTGCGGGCGTCCGCGCCGGTGCGCGTGAGCAGCGGCATCACGGCGTTGCCAAGGGCCCCCTCGTCTACCTTCAGGCCGGTGCGGGCCTGTGTGGCGACGACCGCACGGTCGGCGGAGTCGACGCGGAAGGTGGCGTCGCGGGGCTCGGTGGTGGCCGCGGCGACCTGGCGCGCGACCGCGCCGTCCGCCAGCAGGCCCTTGGAGTCCAGCTCCGGTACGAGCCGCCCGCGGCCGTCGGCCTCGACCTTGAGGTGCTTGCCGAGCACCGCGGGGGTCAGGGATATGGACTGCCCGTCGACGGTGAGGGTGACCGGCGCGGACATGGCCGGTTCGGCGAACTCGCGCATGGCCCGTTCGGTCTCCTGCGCACCGACGGCCGGAGCCGTCCGCCGCACGGGCAGCTCCACCGGGGCCGAGGCGGTCCGCGGGTCCAGGTAGGCGGCGCGTACGGCGTCCGCGGCCCGGTCCGCCCGCAGGGCGACGCCGGTGACGGGCGAGGTGGCACGGGCGGTGCCGTCCTCGAAGCTCACGGAGCCGTCGCGGACCGGCTGCCCGGTGGCGCCCAGCCGCTTGACCGCGGCCGCGCTCGCGGCCCCGTCCACCCGGACCACCGGCTCCACCTCGCCGCCCCGCTTCGGGGCGACGACCCGGCCGATGACCTCGAACGGTCCCGAGCCGGAGGGCCCGGCGGCACGGTCCACGGTGGCCCCGGCGTCGAAGGACAGCCCGAAGGAGGCGGGGGAGACCCGCTCCACCCGGTCGCCGATGCGCAGGCTCATGGGCGCGGTCGCCGCGCCGCCGAGCCCCCGGTTCAGGGCGGTCTCGGCCTCGGCGCGGCTCATGCCGCCGATGTCCACGCCGCGCACCCGGGTGCCCTCGGCGATGGTGTCCCCGCCGATGATCAGACCGGTGGCGTACAGGCCGCCCACTCCGAGCACGACGGCCCCGCCCACCAGGGGCAGAGCCATCCGCCAGTTGCCCTTCCAGCGCTGTACGCGTCGCATGTCTCTCCCGTGCCCTCGGCGTGTCGGCGTCCTGTCCGGAAGGATCCAGCATGCGGCAATTCGGACCAAATGGATGAAAAATGTGCCCGTTCTCACGACCGGTGGAACGGCGCGCAGGACGGGCGGACGGGCGCGCGAACGGGTCGGCCGAGGGGGCCCGCTCACCGCCCGTTGCGGGAGAAGTGCTGGTAGTCCGGGGGGCTCCAGCGGCCGCCCCACTCCCAGCCCGCCTCGCGGAAGGCCCTGGTCAGGGCGCTGCTCGCCACGAGCACTCCCGGCCGGGCGGCGTCCCGGTGCCCGAGGTGTCCGTCCGCCCCGGGCGGGTGGACGGTGCCGGTGCGGTCCACGTAGGGGTTCTCCAGCGGGTTGACGTCCACGGCGTCGCCGTAGGAGTGCTGCGAGCGCCTGTCGGGCCGTCCCGTCACGGGCCGGCAGTTGTAGGCGGAGGTGTTGTCATCGGCCATCGCGGCCGGGTCGTCGCCGCCGTAGGCCGCCATGACCCGCATCCGGCGGATCGGGAACCGGGCCTCGAAGGCGCTCCCGAACGCCTTCAGCACCGGCTCCACCGCGCTCTCGTGGACCACCATCTCCCCGCGGTGGACCTTCCCGTCGAAGCCCCAGTGGTTCATCCGGATCAGCCGCAGCCGGTCCGCCGGGACGGGGCAGCCGGGGTGGTGGCTCCCGGCGAGCCGGTCGGGAGGGACGGGCGTGACCCGGGCCGCGAGGGCCGGCGGTGCCGCCACCGCCGCCGGCGCGGGCGGACCGGCCGTGCACGCCGGGACGGCCGCGCACAGCAGGGCCGCGAGGGCCAGGGCGGTTTTGCGCCGGTCCGCAGGGCGGGAACGCCGGTCCGCAGCACCCGTACGCCGGTCCACACGACCAAAAGTAGAGGAAAGCCGATATGTCGACACCCCGGCGCGACCCGACCCCGATGATCATGAACGAAGGGACGTCGGCGAGAATGCCGGAACGGACAGGTACGAGCGACAGGAAGAGGAGCACGCCCGTTGAACGCGGACGCGGAGAGGCGTGAACACGTACGACCGTACGTGCACATGGGGGAGCAGCTGATCGCGGTGTGTTCCTTCGAACTGGGCCCGGGAGTCCCGCGCCCCCCGGAGGAGCTGCTCGCTCCGCCCCCGCCCTCCGATCTGCACCGGCGGATCGAGGAGAAGCTCCCGGAGCCGCTGCGCCGGCTGGCCAAGTCCCGGCTGCTCGACCCCCGCCGGTCCGGGCCCGCGGCGGCCGCCGACGCGGTCGACCGCCTGCCCGACGCGGTGGACGAGCTCGGCACCCGCCTGATGCACGGCAAGAGCATGGAAGGCGGCTGGCAGAGCGCGGCCGGACACTTCCGCGTCAGCCTCGCCAACGCCCGCGGCTCGGCCACGGGCGGCCTGATCGCCGTCACCGACCGGCGCTGGCTCACCCTGGCCGACGTGTCCCCGCCGTGGCAGCTCACCCCCGTGATGCGGCAGGCGTGGGAATCGCCCCGGCCGGCCGTCGCCGCCCTGCGGGTCAACCCCAGGGGCGTACTCCAGAGGGGTCGCATGGACCTCGAATTCACGGACGGCTCGTGGGTCGCCCTGATCGCCTCGGTCGCCGCGCACGCGGCGCCTTTCGCCGCGGAAGCCGCCCGGTACCGCTGACGGGCACCGCGACGCGCGCGGTCGGCGGGAGCCGTGACGGCCCGGAAGTGCTACAACTGGGTTCGTGACCCTTACCCGCCACCCGTGCCGGGCATGCCGGTGCGGTCACCGCTAGGCATCAGGTTCAGGAGCGTCGCCGGACAGGTATTCGTCCTCCAGGTGGCGATCGTGGTGTTGCTCGCGGCCAGCGCGCTGCTGGCCCTGGTCCTCCAGTCACGGCACGACAGCGACCGCGAGGCACGCAACCGGTCGGTCTCCGTAGCCGAGACCTTCGCGCACTCCCTCGGGCTGCAGGACACCCTGCGGAGCTCCGATCCGTCGGCCGTCCTGCAGCCCCTGGCCGAGAGCACGCGCAAGGCCGCCGGGGTGGACTTCATCGTGGTGATGGACACCAACGGCATCCGCTACAGCCATCCCAAGCCCGACCGCATCGGCAAGCGCTTCGTCGGCAACATCGGGCCCTCGCTGGGCGGGAAGGTCCACACCGAGAGCGTGCAGGGCCCCCTGGGCAAGGAGATCCAGGCGGTCGTGCCGGTCAAGGGGGAGGACGGCAAGGTCGTCGGCCTGGTCTCCGCCGGCATGACGGTCAAGAACGTCACCGGGGTCGTCAACCGCCAGCTCCCCGTCATCCTGCTGGCCATCGCCACCGGTCTCGCCCTGGCCACCATCGGCACGGCCCTGATCAGCAGACGCCTGCGCCGGCAGACCGGGGGCCTGGACCCGCAGGAGATGACCCGCATGTACGAGCACCACGACTCGGTGCTCCACTCCGTCCGCGAGGGCGTGGTCATCACGGACGGTGACGGGCGGCTGCTGCTGGCGAACGACGAGGCCAAACGCCTCCTCGGACTCCCCGAGGAGACCGAGGGACGCCGGATCGACGAGGTCCCGGGCCTCGACAGCGGCATGGCCGACCTGCTGCTGTCCGGCCGTACGGCCACCGACGAGGTACTCGAGTGCGGCGACCGGCTGCTCGTGGTCAACCAGCGGCCCACCCACACCCGGGGCCGGGCCGCCGGCAGCGCGGTCACCATCCGCGACTCCACCGAGATGCAGATCCTGACCAGCCGGGCGGAGGCGGCCCGCAGGCGCCTCAAGCTGCTCTACGACGCCGGCGGCGACATCGGCACCACCCTCGACGTGGTCCGGACCGCCGAGGAACTCGCCGACGTCGCCGTGCCCCAGTTCGCCGACTACGTCACGGTGGACCTCGCCGACCCGGTCCTCAAGGGCGACGAGCCCGGAGCGGACGCCGACATGCGGCGCACCGCGGTCAGCGGCATCCACCCCGACGCCCCCCTCTACCCCCTCGGCAGACTGATCGACTTCCTGCCCTCCACCCCGCAGGCGCGCGGCTACGGAACCGGCCGGGCCGAGCTGGTGACCGACCTGTCCGACGCCCCGGGCTGGCACGCCCAGGACCCGCCCCGCACGCGGGCCATCGTCGACTACGGCATCCACTCGCTCATCGCCGCCCCGCTCGCCGCCCGCGGCGTCGTCCTCGGAGTGGTCAACTTCTGGCGGTCCGAGAAACCCGAGCCCTTCGACGAGGACGACCTGTCGCTGGCCGTGGAACTCGTCGCACGGGCCGCGGTCAGCATGGACAACGCCCGCCGCTACACCCGGGAGCACGCCCTCGCCGAGACGCTCCAGCGCAGCCTGCTGCCCCGCGCCCTGCCCGAGCAGAGCGCCGTGGACCTCGCGCACTTCTACCTGCCCGCCCAGTCCGGGGTGGGCGGCGACTGGTTCGACGTGATCCCGCTGCCCGGCAGCCGGGTCGCCCTGGTCGTCGGGGACGTGGTGGGACACGGCCTGCACGCCGCGGCCACCATGGGGCGGCTGCGGACCGCCGTGCACAACTTCTCCAGCCTGGACCTGCCGCCCGACGAGATCCTCGCCCGGCTCGACGACCTGGTGCAGCGCATCGACCACGACCGGGACGACGACGGCGGCGACCCGAACGGCGGCGTCCTCGGCGCCACCTGCCTGTACGCGCTCTACGACCCGGTCTCCCGGCTCTGCACCATGGCCCGGGCCGGCCACCTGCCGCCGCTGCTGGTCGCCCCCGACGGCGCGACGGAGATCGTGGAACTGCCGGCCGGGCCCCCGCTGGGACTGGGCGGCATGCCGTTCGAGAACGTGGAGATCACCCTGACGGAAGGCAGCCAGCTCGTCCTGTACACCGACGGACTGGTCGAGCAGCGCACCCGTGACATCGGCGAGGGACTGGAACGGCTCCGCGCCGCGCTCAGCGCCCCCGACCGGGACCCGCAGGAGAGCTGCCGGGCCGTGCTCGACCTCCTGCTGCCGAACCGGCCGACCGACGACGTGGCCCTGCTCATCGCCCGCACCCGTACCCTCGGCCCGGACCGGGTCGCCGAATGGGAGGTGCCGTACCACCCGAGCGAGGTCGGCACCGTACGGAACGCCGCGGCCAAGAAGCTCGACGAGTGGGGCCTGGCGGAACTCGGCTTCGCCACCGAACTGATCCTCAGCGAGCTGGTCACCAACGCCCTGCGGCACGGCACCGCCCCGGTGCGGGTCCGCCTGCTCTACGACCGCACCCTGACCTGCGAGGTGTGGGACGGCAGCAACACCGCCCCACACCTGCGCTACGCCGCCACCACCGACGAGGGCGGCCGCGGCCTGTTCCTGGTGGCCCAGCTCAGCGAACGCTGGGGCACCCGCTACACACCCCAGGGCAAGGTGATCTGGGCCGAACAGGAACCGCTCGGCCCAGAACTCCTCGGCCAGGAACCCGGCGGCCGGGAGCTCCCCGGCGCCGGCGGGCCCGTCACCGCCGGGGGACCGCCGGATAGCGGGCCGTGATCGGGCCGCTCGCCGCGGGGCCCGGGGCGAAGACGTAGCCGGCCGTGTCCAGGCGGCGGCCGGTGAGACGGTCCACGACGACCGGGTCCGCCTCCGCTCCCGTCTCCGCGTCGACCAGCACCAGACTGCGGTCCTCCGGTGCCAGCAGGTGGTTGCCCCAGGCGGCCATGACCAGGATCAGCGGGCGCAGCGCACGTCCCCGGCCGGTCAGCCGGTACTCCGGGCCTTCGGGGTCCGCGCTGCCGGCCGCCGCAACCCCGGCTTCCGCACCCTCGGCTTCCGGACCGCCGGCATCCGGGCCGCCGGAGACCCGGCCCCCGGAGACCGGGCCGTCTTCCACGCCCGCCACCAGGTCCCTGGCCAGCAGGGAGGACATGCGCTCCGCCAGCACGCCGGCGTCCATCTCCAGGTTCCGGCGGATCGCCTCGAACCGGGTGTGGCCGTCGAAGAGCTCGTGCAGGATCTCCAGCGTCCACCAGGGGCCCACGGCCCCGACCGTCCGCGCCAGCGGACAGTCGGGGATCCGCGCCTTCGGACCCTCGTGCACGCTCCCGCTCCCGTTCGCGGGACCGCTACCGCTCACCGTCGCCTCCCGGAGCCGTCAGCGACCAGTACTGCCGCATCCCGTACAGCAGCGGACTCACCGGCCCGTCCGTCCGCGCCTCCACCCGCAGCACCTCCCCGAACACCACCACGTGGTCCCCGACCGGCAGCGTCGCGCTGACCCGGCAGTCCGCGACCGTGTGCGCGTCCTCCGTCAGATGGGGGAGCCCCGACTCCGGCGCCACGGCCCACTCCACCTTCTCGAAGCGGTCCGGGGAGCCGGAGGCGAACAGGTTCGCCACCGGCTCGGCCCGGTCGTGCAGCAGGTTGACCGCGAACGCCGACACCCGGAGCAGTGCCGCCAGCGTCGGGCTCTCCGCGCGCAGGCACACCAGGAGGGTCGGCGGCCGCAGGGCCACGCTCGCCACCGACGAGCAGGTCATCCCCCACGGTTCGCCCTCCGGGGCCGTGGTCGTCACGATGGCGACCCCGGCCGGATGCCTGGACATGAGGGACCGGAACTCCGCCGGGTCCACCGGTGTCCGTACGCCCGCGCTCAGGAGCGGACACCCTTCCGGTCGTGGATGTGCGCCAGGTAGTCCCAGTGCGTCGGAAGCTGCTCGACCAGGGAGGCCGCCTGGTCGCGGACCAGCTGCAGCTCCTTGGTCGCGGAGGTGTCGTCCATCAGCGCCAGGCCGGGCCGGGGTTTCAGGTCCAGACCGCCCAGGCCCAGGATCATCGCGGTGTACGAGTACGGTTCGAAGCCGTGGTAGTAGGGGAAGACGGTGTCCGCGTCGGGCAGCTTCACCTTCCACTGCTCGATCCGCTCGGCCAGCGCGTCCGGCATGGTGCGGGTCTTGGCGTCCCGCCAGTAGTCGTTGTCGCTGCGCTTGGCGGCGACGTAGTGGAGCACCAGGAACTCCCGTACGCCGTCCATGACGTTGGCCACCTGACGGTTGTACGAGCGGCGCATCACCGCGTCGTCGCGGCCGCCGGGGAAGTGCTTCACCAGCTGCTCGATGGCGTTCTGGATGAAGAAGATCCCCGTCGACTCCAGCGGCTCGACGAAGCCGCTGGACAGGCCGATCGCCACGCAGTTGTTCACCCAGGAGTTCTCGCTGCGGCCGATCCGCATCCGGATGTGGTTGGCGGTCAGGTCCTCCGCGGCCGGCCCCACGTACGCGCGCAGCGTCCGCTCGGCCTCCTCCGGGGTGCAGTAGTCACTCGCGTAGACGTAGCCCGTGCCGATCCGGCCGAACAGCGGGATGGTCCAGATCCAGCCCGTGGCCTGGGCCGACGCGCGGGTGTACGGCCCCATGCCCTGGTCGGCCATCTCCATGGGCACGCGCAGGGCGACCGCGCTGTCGTTCGGCAGGGTGTCCTGGTAGGAGAGGAAGGGCACGCCGAGCTTCTGGTTGAGCAGCATGCCGCGGAAGCCGGTGCAGTCGATGAAGAGGTCGCCGGTGAGGTCGCCGCTCTCCTTGGTGCGCACGTACGAGATGTCGCCGTGCTCGTCCACGGCGGTGTCGACGACGTCGTCGAGCACGTGCCGGACCCCGCGGTCGGTGCCGTAGCGGGTGAGCAGCCGGGCCAGCAGCGTCGCGTCGAACTGGTAGGCGTAGGGGAACTGGTTGCCCTGCTCGGCCATGGTGGAGCGGGACGGGTCGTCCGTCGCGCTGCCGAAGTCGAAGCCCATGAGGCTGTTGCCGTGGGGCATCCGGGGCGATCGCTTGGCATCGCAGAGCGCGGCGATCACCGAGCAGTCCCGGTCGTAGTCGGCGCTCGGCCGCTTGTGCACCCACCAGTCCGCCAGGGACACGCCGTCGACCACCCGCGGCCGCTCGAAGGGGTGGTAGAAGTGGTGGCCCTCCTCCCGCCAGTTGTCGTAGCGGATCGCCAGCTTGTACGTGCCGTGGCACTCCGGCATCCAGTCCCGCTCGGCCAGTCCGAGGTAGGAGAAGAAGTGCCGGATGGTGCTGAAGGAGGCTTCGCCGACGCCGATGGTCGGCACGTTCTTCGACTCGACCAGCGTGATCGCGAGCCGGTCGCCGAACGCCGCCTTGAGGTACGAGGCGGTCATCCATCCCGCGGTTCCGCCGCCGACGATGACAACACTCTTGGCCATGACTGCCTCACTTCCGTCCGGACTCGTCGACGAACTCCAGGATCTTGCGCACGCCGGTCTCCAGCGCTTCCGGATCCACGCAGAACGCGATCCGGACCAGGTGCCGCGCCCAGGGCGCGTAGTCGTGGGAGCTGATCCGGCCCTGCGCGTCGAGCTGCGGACGCATGGCGAACCCGTTGCCCGGCACGACCGCGACGCCCTTGCTCTCCAGCAACCGCTCCGCGAAGGTCTCGGCGTCCAGGCCGGTCCGCTCCACGTCGAGCATCGCGTACCAGCCGCCGGCCGGCAGTTCGCGCAGCAGGCCCGCCTCCACCAGCGGGGGCAGCAGCACGTCCCGGTTGTGCTGCACCAGCTTGCGGTTGAGCCCGGCGGCCTCGGCCCGGCTCCGCAGCGCGGCGATCCCCGCGTACTGCACCGGGGTCGAGGTGCCGATGATGTTGGCTTCCTGGCTGACCTTCATGACGTCGGCGGCCTTGTCGTTGGCCAGGGCGACGTAGCCCAGCCGGTAGCCGGTCATCGCGAAGCTCTTGGAGAAGCTGAAGACGCTGTGCACGATGCGCTCGCCGACCGGGACGTCGCGCTCCAGCGAAGCGGTGGAGACGTGCTCGCCCTCGTACAGGAAGTGCTCGTACGCCTCGTCGCTGATGACGTGCCAGCCGCGGGCGCGGGCCAGGTCCAGCAGGGCGCCGAGCTCCCCGCGGTCCAGGACGACACCGGTCGGGTTCGCGGGGGAGTTGATCAGCAGCACCCGGGTGCGCGGGGTCGCGGCGGCCGCGATCGCCTCCGGATCGGGCCGGAAGTCGGCACCCAGCGGGTACAGTACCGGACGGAAACCGGCCAGCAGGCTCTGCTGCAGGTGGACCGGCCAGTGGAGTTCCGGCAGCAGGATCTCGGCGCCCGGCTCGGCCAGCGACTGGAGCAGCGCGGCCAGGCCCTGGCACGAACCGGGGGAGATCAGCAGCCGGGAGACGGCGCTGTCCACCTGGTTGTCCGTACGGAGCTTCTCCACCACGGCCGCGCGCAGCTCGGGCAGGCCCTCCACCCCGGTGTACTTGGTGTCGCCCCGCCGGACGGCGTCCACGAAGGCGTCGGCGACATTGCCGGCCGGGTCGAAGTACGGGTCGCCTACGTGCAGTTTCACCACCTCGGTGCCGGTCTCCTCCTCCCGGGCCTCGGCTGCCCGGAAGATCCGGTGCAGGCAGGACGAAGGAATGGATTCGGCGGTGGACAGAATGTCTGGACTCAACTTTCCTACCCCTTGCATGTCTTGAATGCCCGTCAGAAATCGAGTGAGAGCGTCACGTTCCGCGGTCGGCCGGCGGGCGTCATGCCGTGCGGCCGCCGTCGACGGGCACCAGGGCTCCGGTGACCCAGCCGGACAGCTCGGTGTCCAGCAGCAGGCACACCCACCGGCCGATCTCCCCGGCCTCGCCGAACCGGCCCATCGGCGTGGAGGACAGCAGGCCGGCCCGCAGCTTCCCGGTGTCGGCCGCGTCCAGGCCGGTCTCGTTCCACATCGGGGTGTCCACCGGGCCGGGCAGGACCGCGTTCACCCGTACGTCCGGAGCGAGTTCCCGCGCCAGGGACCGGGTCAGGCTGTTGACCGCCGCCTTGGTGGCCCCGTAGAAGGCGCGTCCCGGCATGGACAGCACGGCCCCGACCGAGGAGATGTTGACGACGCTGCCGCCGTGGGCCCGCAGCTGCGGCAGCGCGCACCGGATCAGCTCGGCCGGAGCGCGGACGTTCACGGCGAACATCGCGTCGAACAGTTCGGGGCCGGACTCCTCGATCGGGCCGAACCGGGCCAGGCCCGCGTTGTTGACCACCGCGTCGAGCCGGCCGAAGCGCCCGGTGGCCGCCGCGACGATGCGTTCGGCGGCACCGGGCGCGGAGACGTCCTCGGCCACGACCGCCACGGAGGGGCCGTACAGGTCCGCCAGCTCCCGCAGCGGCTCCTCGCGCCGCCCGACCACCGTGACGTCGGCACCCGCCTTCAGCACCGACTCCGCGATCCCGCGGCCGATACCGGTGGCCGCACCGGTGATCACCACCGACTTCCCGGCGAGGGTCATCGCGCGCCCCCCGCTCCGGCCCCGACGCCGCCGACCGCCACCCCTGCCCCCGCGAGGGCGGTGACGATGTCACCGATCGCCGCGGCCGGGTCCGAGAACAGCCGGAAGTGCCCGCCGGGCCAGGCCCGCACGCTGAACGGGCCGGTGCCGACCTCGGCCCAGGCCGAGATCCGCTCGGCGTCCACCAGCGGGTCCTCGGTGTTGTAGTGGCAGCGGACCGCACAGTTCAGCGGTACGGCGTCCGGCGCCGGCCGGTAGGCCAGGCTGAGCGCGATGTCCGCCCGCAGGACCGGCAGCATCAGGTCCCGCAGCTCGGTGTCCGCCGCGACCGCCGGGTCCATCCCGCCGAGCCCGCACAGCGCGTCCCACAGCTCCTCGTCGCCGGCCTCGTGGGTGATCCCGCCCCGGTGCTGCGAGGGCGCCGGGGCACCGGACAGGAACAGGTACGCCGGCGGGCTGCCCGCCTCCTGCAGCACGCGCGCGGTCTCGTACGCGACCAGGGCGCCCAGGCTGTGCCCGAACAGGACGCAGGGAGCCGGATCCAGCCGCAGCAGGTCCCCGGCCACGCCCGCCCCGAGCTCGGCGATGCCGCCCGCGAACGGCTCGCCGAGCCGGTCCGCGTGCCCCGGGTACTGCACGGCCATGAGGGACAGGTCCGCCGGCACCGAACGGGACCACGGGCGGTAGGCCACCGCCGATCCCCCGGAGTGCGGCAGGCAGACCATCCGCCCGGCCGGGCTCTCCACGCTGTTGAGGTCCCGCAACCAGCCCCGGTCGCGCCTTGGTATCCGATTCACGCCACCGAGCTTCACCGAACCCCCCGGCCCGCCCGCGGCAATCTGTCAAAGCTCTGTCGGGCGCGGCACCGGCCCCCGGCTCCTGGCCGAACCTGAACGCGTCGCACTCTAGGAGGACACATGCTGGACGGGTTCGTGCCCTGGCCGACCGACTTCGCCGAACGCTACCGCCGCGCCGGCTACTGGCAGGGGCGTTCGCTGCGGCAGCTGCTGGACGAGCGCGCCGGACGCACCCCCGACAAGACCGCCGCCGTCGACGCGACGGGCGGCACCACCTACGCCGAGCTGCTCGCCGAGGCCGACCGGATCGCGGCCGGCCTGCTCGGGCTCGGCATCGGCCGCCGCGACCGGGTGGTGGTGCACCTCCCGAACCGGACCTCTTTCCTGACCACCGTCATCGCCCTGTTCACCATCGGCGCGATCCCCGTGATGGCGCTGCCCGGCCACCGCCGCGACGAAATCCTCCACCTGGTGCGCTCCTCGGAGGCGGTGGCCTACGTCGGCCAGGACAGGTTCCAGGGCTTCGACTACCGCAACCTCGCCCGCGAGGTCCGCCGCGACGCCCCGGGCCTGCAGCACGTCGTGATCACGGGAGACGCGCAGGAGTTCACCCCGCTGGCCGAGCTCGCCCGGGTGGAGGCGCGCGAGCTGCCTCCGGTCGACGCCTCCGAGGTCGCGCTGCTGCTGCTGTCGGGCGGCACCACCGGAGTGCCGAAGCTGATCCCGCGCACCCACGACGACTACGCCTACAACATCGCCGCCTGTGCCGCGGTGGTGGAGTTCGACGACAGCGGGGTCTACCTCGCCGCGAACCCCGTCCCGCACAACGCCGCCCTGGGCTGCCCGGGAGCGCTCGGCGCGCTGGTCCTGGGCGGAAAGGCCGTCCTGGCCGCCAACCCCAGCCCCGACCTGGTCTTCCCGCTGATCGAGCGGGAAGGGGTCACCCTCACGACACTGGTGCCGGCCCTGGCCCTGCTGTGGGCGGAGGCGGCGCAGAGCACTCCGGTCGACATGAGCGCGGTCACCATCCAGGTGGGCAGCTCGAAGTTCGGGCCCGCCGCGGCCGAGCGGGTGAGCGACAGCCTCAAGTGCCGCATCCTGAACGTGTACGGCATCGGCGAGGGGCTGATCACCCACACCCGCCTGGACGACCCGCCGGAGACCGTCTTCGGCACCGAAGGCCGGCCGGTGTGCCCGGACGACGAGATCCGGATCGTCGACACCGAGGACCGGGAGGTCGCCCCCGGGGTCACCGGCGAACTGCTCACCCGCGGCCCGTACACGATCCGCGGCTACTTCGCAGCGCCGGAGCACAACCGCCGCTCCTTCACGAGCGAGGGCTTCTACCGCACCGGGGACCTGGCCCGGATGACCGGCGACGGCAACGTCATCATCGAGGGCCGGCTGAAGGACATCATCCACCACCTGGGCGAGAAGGTCTCGGCCGAGGAGGTGGAGGGCCACGTGCTGACGCATCCGCTGGTCCGGGACACCGCGGTGGTGGGCATCCCCGACGAGGAACTCGACGAGCGGCTCTGCGTGTTCGTCGTGCTCAGTGCGGGCACCGGCGCGAACGGCGACGCGAACGCAGGCGCCGCAGGGGATGCCGGCCCCGCGTCGGACGCGCTCTCGCTGCGTACGCTCCGGGACCACATCCGCGGCCGCGGGCTGGCGCCGTACAAGCTGCCGGACGAGCTGATCGTCGTGGCCGACCTCCCCCGCACCCCGGTGGGCAAGATCGACAAGAACGCGCTGCGGCTCTCGCGGCGGGAGCGCCCGGCAAACGCCTGAGGCGTGCGGGACGTACGGGCCCCGCGGGGCAGCGGCCGGACGGCGGCCCGAGTGCTGTTGCCGACCCCGGAGGGGCCGGAGAGCACGGTCAGCCGCGGACGAACCTCTGCTGCCATGAAGCGATTATCCCGGTTCTTGAGACTGCTCGGGAA
>NZ_JBFBGR010000067.1:0-13090 GCF_040684755.1 Streptomyces sp. NPDC089799
AGAAGTCGTCGTCCACACCGACCCGGTCGGTGCCCAGGACCTCGGCGAAGACGGCCGCCAGGGTCTCCTCGACCTCGTTGGACGGGGCCCGGTAGGTCTCGCCCTTGAACACCGGGGCGGGCAGGGCGGAGCGGTCCAGCTTGCCGTTGGGGGCGAGCGGCAGCCGGTCCAGGACCACGAACGCGGACGGGACCATGTACTCGGGGAGGCGGGCCGCGACGAACTTGCGGAGTTCCGCCATGGACACGCCGGCGGTCAGGTCGACGTGCAGGTCGCCGATGCTCTCGGCGGTGCCCTCGGTGGCGACCGTGCCGACCGGGACGACGTAGCCGACGAGCTGCTTGTTGCCGGCCCGCTCGTGGACGGTGACGACGGCCTGGGCGACGCCCGGGTGGGCGGTCAGCGCGGCCTCGATCTCGCCGGGCTCGATGCGCAGGCCGCGGATCTTGACCTGGGCGTCGCCGCGGCCGGCGTACTCCAGGCGGCCTTCGGCGTTCCAGCGGGCCAGGTCTCCGGTGCGGTACATCCGGGAGCCGGCCGGGCCGAACGGGTCGGCGACGAAACGTTCCGCCGTGAGCCCGGCGCGGCCGTGGTAGCCGCGGCCGACCACACCGGCGACGTAGAGCTCGCCCACCACGCCGGGGGGCACCGGGGTCAGGCCCGCGCCCAGGACGTAGGCGCGCATGTTGCCCAGCGGCTCGCCGATGGGCACGCTGCTCGCCGCGTCCCAGTCGTCCGCGCCCTCCACCGTGAAGGTGCCGGCGTAGAAGGACTCGGTCTGGCCGTAGCTGTTGACCACGCGGACGCCGGGGAACGCCTCCCGGGCGCGGGTGATCAGCGAGGCGGGCAGCGCCTCGCCGGCGAAGACCAGCGTGTCCACCTCGGTCTTGCCGGTGATCTGGTCGAGCACCTCGGCGAAGACGGACGGGACGGAGCTGATCACCGCGCCCGACCAGCTGCCGCGCTCGCCGAGCTCCAGCACGTCGCGGACCACCTCGACGCTGCCGCCGGAGGTCAGCGCCGTGATGATCTCGAACACCGAGACGTCGAAGTTGATGGAGGTGCCGGCCAGCATCTTCGAGCCGGGGCCGACGCCGACCACCGAGGCCAGCCGCATGACGCCGTTGACCACGCCGTGGTGGGTGATCGCCACGCCCTTGGGGGTGCCGGTGGAACCCGAGGTGTACATCACGTACGCCAGGTTGTCCGGGCGCAGCGGCACCGCGACCGGCGCCGGGTCGGACGCGTCCAGGTCGAGGTCGTCCAGGAACAGCTGGGGGGCGTCGTGTCCGGGCAGCCCGGCGGCGGTGGCCGCGTCGGTGAGCAGCAGCGCCGGACGGGCCTGGGAGAGCACCAGGGCGAGCCGGGCGCTCGGGAAGCGCGGGTCGATCGGCAGGTAGGCGGCGCCGGACTTCATGATGCCGAGCATCGCGACGACCAGGTCGGCGGAGCGCGGCAGCGCCAGGCCCACCAGCGACTCGGGCCGCACGCCCCGCTCCAGCAGGGCGCGGGCCAGCCGGTTGGCGCGCTCGTCCAGCTCGCGGTAGGTCAGGGACTCCTCCCCGAAGACCACGGCGGTCCCGTCGGGGTCCACGGCGACCTGCTGCTCGAACAGCTCGGGCACGGTCAGCTCGGGGGTGGTGGCGGCGGTGTCGGCGAAGCCGGCGAGGAGCTCGCGCTCGCCGGGCAGCAGGACGTCCACCGCGCCGACCGGGCGCTCCGGGCCGGTGGCGAAGTGCCGCAGGACCTGGAGGAAGCGGGCGCCGATGTTCTCCACCGTGCCGCGGTTGAACAGGTCGGTGGCGTACTCCAGGACGCAGCGCATGCTGCCGTCGGACGGGTCGACGGCGAAGTTGAACTCCAGGTCGAACTTGGCGGTGTGGGTGGGGACGGCCTCCAGCACACCGGTGACGCCCGGCAGGTCCAGGGTGATGCGGTCGTTGCTCTGCCAGGTGAACATCACCTGGAACAGCGGGTTGTACGCGGTGGAGCGCTCCGGGTTGAGGATCTCCACCAGGCGCTCGAAGGGGGCGTCCTGGTTGTCGTAGGCGGCGAGCGCCTTGTCCCGGACCCGGTCGAGGACCTCGCCGAAGGAGGGCGCGCCGGTCAGGTCGGTGCGCAGCACCCAGGTGTTGACGAAGAAGCCGACGAGGTCGACCAGGGCCTCGTCGACCCGGCCCGCGATGGTCGCGCCGAGCGGGATGTCCTCGCCGGCGCCCATGTGGTGGAGGAGGACGGCCAGGGCGGCCTGCATGACCATCGGGGTGGTCGCGCCGTGCGCGGCGGCCAGCGCCTCGGCGGCCTCCAGCAGTTCGGCGTCGATGGCGAAGTCGACCATGTCGCCGCGGTGGCTGATGACGGCGGGGCGGGGACGGTCCAGGGGCAGGCGCAGCTGCTCGGGGGCGCCGGCCAGCTCCTGGCGCCAGTAGCCGAGCTGCTCGGTGATGACGCTGTCGGGGTCGCTCTCCTCGCCCAGCATCTCGCGCTGCCACAGGGTGTACTCGCCGTACTGGACGGGGAGTTCCTCCCAGTCGGGGGCCTCGCCGTGGACCCGGGCGGTGTACGCCTCGGCCAGGTCGCGGGTGAGCGGGAGCATCGACTCGCCGTCGGCGGCGATGTGGTGGATGTTGAGGACGAGGACGTGCTCGTCGGGGGCGGCGGTCACCAGGTGGGCGCGCACCGGGATCTCGGTGGCGAGGTCGAAGTGGTGGCCGGTCTGTGCGGTGACGGCGGCGTCCACGCCGTCCCGGTCGTCCACGGTGAGGACCGGTATGTCGAGGTCCAGCTGTCCGGCCGGCACGACGTGCTGGGCCGGCACACCGTCCTCGTCGACGACGAAGACGGTGCGCAGGCTTTCGTGCCGGATGACCACGTCGCGCAGCGCTGCGGTGAGGGCGTCCCGGTCGAGCGTTCCGTCCAGCCGCAGCAGGAACGGAATGTTGTAGGTCGCCGACGGCCCCTCGAACCGGTCGATGAACCACAGGCGCCGCTGGGCGAAGGACAAGGGGATCATTTAGCGTCTACTCCTCGATCAATCGTCCTGCGCAAACGTGGCGTTGGGTCAGCAGGACACCACTGGTGACGGATTGGGGTTCGGGTCAGTCCGTCGTGTGTCGTTCGATCGTCGCGGCCATTCCCGCGACGGTCGGCATTTCGTAGAGCTCCTGGGTCGTCACCCGGAATCCGAGTTTGTTGCCGACGAGGGCCAGGAGCCGGGTGGCTCGCAGTGAATTGCCGCCGAGTTCGAAGAAGGAATCGTCCCGGCCGATATCCGTGCGGCCCAGGGCGTCGGACCAGATCTCCGCGAGGTTCCGTTCGAGCTCCGTGGCGGGCTCGGTGTACGTACGGCCCGGCTTGTCCGCCGCGGCGTCGACCAGCAGCCGGGCGGTGTCGACCGCTCCGTAGGCGTCCCTCGGGATGCGCGGCACCTCGGTGATCCGCACCGGTACCGAGAAGCTTTCCACACTTTCCGCGACAGCGGCACGCACGGCGTCAGGTTCGGCGCCGTCACCCGTGTAGGCGACGAGGATTTCCGTCACCTGCAGTGTCTGCGGTACGAGTTCGCCGACGATGGTCTGGTTCTTCAGGTCGAGTCCGACGACCAGGTAGTGCCGGTCGGATTCGAGGGATTCCAGGAACAGGCGGAGGCCGGTGTCCGGGTCGATGGTGCGGTATCCGCGGGCTTCGGCGGCGGCCGAGCTCTGCGCCGCGTTGATGCCGATTCCGGACCACATGCTCCAGGCCAGGCAGAGCACCGCGCGGCCGCGTTCGTGGCGCCAGTGGTCGGCGAATCCGGCGAGGAAGGAATTCGCCGCGGAATAGGCGCCGAAGGAATGTCCGCCGAATTCTCCGTTGACGGATCCGAAGAGCACCAGGGCGGCGCCGGGCCGGCCGTCCAGGACCGTGGACAGGGCCAGGGTGCCGTGGATCTTGGCGGCGTACTGCCGGTCGAAGGTCGCGCGGGTCTCGTGGGCGAGGGTGTGCTTCTCCAGCTCGGCCCACTGGTCCGTCGGGTCGGCCGCGGCCAGGTGCAGTACGCCGTCCAGCGCGCGGCCCCAGCGGGCCTCCGCGGCGGCCACGGCGGCCTGGAGGGCGTCCGCGTCCGCCACGTCGAGCTGCTCGTACGTCACCTGCCCGAGGGCGGACAACTCGGCGAGCCGGGCGGCCTTCTCGCCCGACGCGGGCGAGCGGCCCACCAGGAGCAGGCGGGCGCCGTAGGCGGCGAGCAGGTAGGCGGCGATGTCGTGGGCGATCCCGCCGAGGCCGCCGGTGATCAGGTAGAGGCCGCCGGCGGCCGGCTGCAGGCCGGGCGCGGCGGTGGCGGGAACGGGGGTCCCTTCCGCTCCCCCGGTGAGCGGGACCAGCTTCGGCTGGAGGCGCTTGCCGTCGCGGGCGGCCAGCACACCGGTACGGGTCCGGTCGGCCAGCTCGGCGCGGACGGCGGGCGCCCAGTCGATGGGGCAGGGGTTGAGGTCGAGCTGCCGTACGGCGAGCGGCGCGGCCTCGGAGACGGCGGTCCGGACGAGGCCGGGCAGGTGGCAGGCGCCCAGGTCGACGGTGTCGTGCTGCTGGACCCAGAGCGCGCCCGAGGTGACGACGAGGAACAGCGGCCGGCCGAACTCGCCTTCGGCGAGGACGGAGAGCAGGGCGGTGAACCGGTCGGTGGCGGCGCCGACGCGGGACCCGGCGGTGCCCGCGCGCTCCAGCATCGGCAGGGCCAGCACCACGTTGGCGATGTCGCCGTGGCGGGCGGTGGCCTCGGCCAGCAGGCGGCGCAGGTCGCCGCGGTCCTCGGCGCGGACCCGGTAGACGTCCGGGGCGTCCTCGGAGTACTCGGCGCCGGGGCGGGCGTGGACCAGCCGGCCTTCGATGCCGAGCCACTTCACGTCCTGGTCGGCGCCGATCACCAGGGTGGTGCCGGAGGTCTCCGGGGCGGTCTCCGCGGCGGCCGCCGGAGCGGCGGCGGGGACCTCCACCCACTGGCGGCCGAACAGCCAGGTGTTCCCGGTCTCCGGCTCCTCCGCCGGGGCCCCGGCCAGCCGGTCGGCGAAGGCGCCGGACTTCAGGGCGGTGACCAGCGCGGCGCGCTGGATCTTGCCGTTGCTGGTCTTGGGGAACTCCTCCTCGGTGACCGGGACCACGAGGTCGGGCAGCACCCCGGCCTCGCGGACCAGGACCGCGCGGACCTCCTCGATGGTCCGGGCGACTTCGGCGGCGTTCCGGCTCGCCGGCACGAAGAAGACGGCCAGGTCGTCGGAGCCGGCCCCGGGCTCACGGACGCCGACGGCGGCCGAGAAGGTGACCCGCACCCCGTCGACCCGCTCCACGACGCTCTCCAGCTCGTGCGCCATGTAGTTGATGCCGCGGACGATGATCTGGTCCTTCTTGCGGCCCGCGATCACCAGCTCGCCCTCGTGGACGAAGGCGAGGTCGCCGGTGCGGAACCAGCCGTCGGAGTCAAACGCCTCCGCGTTCGCCTCCTCGTTGGCGAAGTAGCCGTGCATGATCGTGGGGCCGGTGATGCACAGCTCGCCCAGCCGGCCCTCGGGCAGCACCGCGCCGTGCTCGTCGACCACCCGGAGCCGTACCCCGGGGATGGGGCTGCCGACCCGGGAGAGCACCACGGCGTCCGGGTGGGCGGGGTCGAGGTGGGTGATGGCGCCGCCCAGGGTGGCCGGGTCGATGGCGACGGTGCCCGCGGCACGGTCCTCGCGGCTCTGCCGGGTGTAGGTCACGCCGGAGCAGGTCTCGGACATGCCCCAGGCGGGGACCATCGCGTCGGCCGGCAGGCCGTGCGGGGCGAGCAGCTCCAGGAAGCGGTGGGTGGTGGCGGCGACCACCGGCTCGCCGCCGTTGACGATCTCGCGCAGCGAGGAGAGGTCCCAGGAGCCCGCGCGGATCTCCTCGGCGCGCTCGTTGAGCAGCGAGAAGGCGAAGTTGGGCGCCCACAGGTTGGTCGCCCCGTAGCGCTCGATCCAGTCCAGCCACTGGAGCGGGTCGGCCAGGAAGTGGCTGGTCCGGGCGTTGACGTGGCGGCACTGCAGGAAGACGTCGCGGACGTTGTAGAAGGCGACCGTGACGTGGTCGAACGGCATCCAGATGAGGCTGACGTCCTCGCCGGTCAGACCGCAGTGCGCAATGACGGAGTACTCCCGGGCCACCACGCTGGCATGGGTGTGCTGCACGCACTTGGGGACGCCGGTGCTGCCCGAGGTGAGCAGGTTGAGGACCGGGGAGCTCGCGGTGGCCGGGTACCAGTCCCGGTCGGGCTCGTGCGCGGAGAGGGACTCCACGGTCAGGATGCGCACGTCCGGCTCGTCCCAGAGCTCCCGTACGCCGGCCAGCGCGCCGGCCGTGGCGGAGTCGGTGACCAGGGCCGGGCGGCCGAGCAGGTTCCAGGCGCCGAGCAGCTTGCGGTTGACCTCGTTGGGCTTGGTGTACGAGGTGGCCACGGCGACCGGTGTCGGAATGAAACCGCCGAGTATGCAGGCCCAGAACGCGGTCAGGTATTCCTTGTTGTCCTGGAAGACGAACAGGGCGGCGTCCCCGGGGGCGAGGCCGGCGGCGCGCAGGCCGGCGAGCACCCGCTCGGCGTCGGCGAGCAGCTCGGGGTAGCTCTGGTGGACGTCCTCGCCGTCGGGTACGAGGTAGACGGTGCCCTTGTCCGGGGCCTGCTCGGCGGCGGCGCGCAGGGCTTCCTGGAGGGTGGCGGGGGCACCGGCCGGGATGTGCAGGTCGCCGCCGTAGAGCTCGGCCGGGGGCCCGGCCGGAAGATCGGCGGTGAGATCTGCGGGGATTTCGGCAGGGGCCTCGGCGGCCGGCGCCGCCGGGGTCTGCGCCGGGGCGGGCGCGGCCGGGGCGGCGGCGGCCGCGGAGCCGTCGGCGCGCATGCCCTTGCGGGCCACGGCGACCGCGTCGTAGACACCGGGGACGGTCTTGGCGGCGGCGGTGACGGCGTCGAGCGCGCCCTCGCCGAGCAGGTCGTGCGCGGTCATGCGGTCCTCCCGTGGGTGGCGGGGGTCAGGATCCGGCCGGCGATGTGCGCGACCACGTCGGCCGGCTCCTCCAGGAAGTAGAAGTGGCCGCCGGGGTAGAGCTCGGTGCCGAAGGCTCCGGTGGTGAAGTCGCGCCAGCGCTCCACGTGCTCCAGGGGCGCGCGCGGGTCCTCCTTGCCGGTGAGGGCAGTGATGGGGAGGTCCAGCGGGGGCCCGTCCACGTGCTCGTGGAGCTCCCACAGGGCGAAGTCGGCGCGCAGGGTGAAGAGGAGGGACTCCATGACGTCCTCGTCCTCGGCGATCTCCGGGTCGACACCGCCCAGCGAGACCACCTCGGCGGTGAGCTCCTCGTCGGTCAGGTCGTGGAGGCGGGCCAGCCCGCTCTCGCCCGGTGCGGGCTGCGCCGACAGGAACAGCTGCTCGGGGCCGCGCGCGCCGCGCGCCCGCAGCGCCCTGGTGAGCTCGTACGCCAGGGAGGCGCCGCCGGAGTGGCCGAAGAAGGAGTACGGCCCGTCGAGGACCGGACGCAGCGCGTGGCCGAGCACGGTGACCAGCGGGGCGACCTCGGTGAAGGGTTCCTCCGCGATGCGGTTCTGACGGCCCGGAAGCTGTACGGCGACCAGCTCGATCTGCGGCGGGAGCAGCGGGACCCATTCCTGGTAGGCGGCCGCGCCGGCGCCCGCATGCGGGAAACAGATCAACCGGTGGGTCTGCTCCGGGCGCTTGGCGCGCCAGATGTACGGCGTTTCGGGGACCAGTTCCTGATTGTCCAACGGCAGCATCTGCTGGGTACTCCTCGCTCCGGCGAAGGTTTCTGGATCGGGAAGAGCGCGGTCCGGTGTCACACCGCGCGGGTCGACACCCCTGCGCGCGGCCGGAAATTCCGCGTCCGAAGAACGACAGCGACGCTGTCGGCCAGAACCTTACGCTCCCCCATGGCGCGAAGTCGCAGGAGCGATAACGGTGTCCGCTACTCGGCCCTCGACCGTTCAACACCCTCGTTCGGACGCGGCCGGGGAGTCAAGTGCAATCCCTCCGTGTGCTGCCGTGCACTGCCGTGTCCTCGCCTGTCCTGCCGACAGGACGGCCGGCCGACTTCGGGAACGGGACCGGAGTCCGTGGACAGCGTTCCTTTCCCCGGCTTATCTCGTAGGACGTCGATGCGGAGCTGTGAGGGTGTTTCGATGGAATACGGGATTCTGGGACCCGTGGAAGTGCGGGAGGACGGCACTGAAATTCCGCTGGACGGTCCCAAACAACGAACGGTGCTGGCCGCCCTGCTCATGGCCGAGGGGTCTGTGGTCCCCGACGCGGAATTGAGCCGGTTCCTGTGGGGCGACCGCCCGCCCAGGACGCTCAACGCGCAGATCTACACCCATGTCTCGAGGATCCGTAAGGCGCTGGGCCCGCGGGCGCGGATCGTCCGCCGCGCACACGGGTACCTGCTGGACCCCGGCGACGGGGACTCCTTCGACCTGGCGGAGTTCCGCAGGCGTGCCACCGAGGGCCGGCTGGCCCTGGTGTCCGGCCGGCACCGGGAGGCGTCCGGGCTGCTGCGCTCCGCGCTGTCGCTGTGGCGCGGGCCGGTGCTGGCCAATGTGTCGGAGCCGCTGGCGGCGGCCGAGGGGCCGCCGGTCGAGGAGGCCCGGATGTCGGTGCTGGCCGGGCGGATCGAAGCCGACCTGGCGGTCGGGATGCACCCGCAGCTGCTGCCCGAGCTGACCCGGCTGGTCGACCGGCACCCTCTGCACGAACGTTTCCGCGCCCAGTTGATGACGGCCCTGTACCGCTGCGACCGGCAGGCCGACGCGCTGGCCCTCTACGACAGCGGCCGCCGGATGCTCGCCGCCGACCTCGGGGTCGAGCCCGGCCGGCGGCTGCGCGAGGTGCACCGGGCGATCCTCGCCTCGGATCCCGTGCTGCACCGTCCGCTCGCCGCCTCCCGGGACTGACCGTGGACGGATCGGAGCGCCGGTCAGGCGACCATCTGAGAGAAGTACTCCCCCTGCGTGGGCAGGATGCCGGCCAGCGACCGGGCGTCCTCCCGGACCGCGGCGAACTCCTTGCGCGCCACCCCGTCGTCGGCCCCGGCCGCGCCGGGGAGGGACCGGAGCGGGAGGCCGCCGGTGCCCAGCAGCACGCAGGCGTACGCGTCCGGCGTGAGCCCGCGCGGGCCGGCCACGGCCGGGCCGGCCTCCGGCAGCGGGGCCCGGCCGGTCCAGCCGGCGATCCGCCGGGCCAGCGCGGGGGGCACCCGGTGGGTCTTGGCGTCCCGCCAGTACTGCGTGTCCTCCCGGGCCGCGGCCCGGTAGTGCAGCGCGAGGAAGTCGCGGGCCTCGTCGGCCACGCGGGCGACCGAGGCGTTGAAGGCGTCCCGCATCCGGGGTTCGGAGCCCGCCTCCGGGAAGTGCGCGACCAGTTCCTCCAGGGCGTGGTGGACGAAGGAGGCGCCGGTCGAGGCGAGCGGCTCCACGGAGCCGGCCGCCGCCCCGAGGGCCACGCAGTTCTCCTTCCACGCCTGCCGGGCGCGGCCCGGCCGGAGCCGGCCGTGCCGGGCCCCGGCCCCGGCCGCCTCGGGACCGGCCGCGCGGCGCAGCACCCGCTCGGCCTCCTCGGGGGAGCAGTATTCGCTCCCGTACAGGTACTCGATGCCGAACCGGTCCCGGAGCGGGACCGTGCGGATCCAGCCCGCGCCGACGGCGGTGGCCGTGGTGTAGGGGGCGATGCCGCGCGCCCCCATGTCGGCGGGGACCTCCAGGCCGACCACACCGTCGTTGGGCAGGGCGTCCCGGTAGGAGACGTGGGGGACGCCGAGGGCCCGGCCCAGCAGCAGCCCGGGGAAGCCGGTGCAGTCCACGAACAGGTCGCCGGCGATCTCTCCGTGCCCGGCGGCCACCACTCCCCCGATCCCGCCGCGATCGTCGGTGCGCACCTCCAGCACCTCGCCGGGGAGCCGGCGTACGCCCTGCCGGACCGCGTGGGCGGCGAGGTACCCGGCGAGCCGGGCGCCGTCGAAGTGGTAGCCGTACGGGATCTGCCCGGTGTCCTGTCGCCCGGACACCCGGGTGCCGCCGTCGAGCCGGCGCGGGGCCTTGCCGGCGTCGCACAGGGCGGCGGTGACGAAGCAGTCCCGGTCGAAACGGCCGCTGGGGCCGCTCGTCGGCCACCATTCGGTCAGCGGGAATCCGCCGGCGGAGCGGACCTCCTCGAACGGGTGGTAGAAGTGCTGCCCGGGACGGTTCCAGTCCTGGAAGCGGACGGCCATGGTGTACGTGGCGCCGCAGGCGGGCATCCATTCCTCTTCGCGCAGGCCGAGGAAGTCGAAATACCGGCGGATGTCCGCGGACGTCGACTCGTCACAACGGGGTTCCGCGGAACCGTTTTCGAGCAGGGTCACGGAAATCCGGCCGGGGAGTGCCACCCTCAGATATGCGGCGGCCATCCAGCCGGTGATTCCGCCGCCGACGATCACGACGTTCCCGTGATTCCCCGTACCCACTCACGCACCTCGGTTCACGTGTCACATGCCCTGGTTCCGGAACGGATTTCCGATCCGGAATCCAAGGTGACATTCGGTTCTACGAAGCTTCTATACATCTCCTGTCGGTGTCCCGTCGCCGGGACGGCCGACCCGTTCGACACCCCCGTTCAGCACCTTTGAGGAAGGGCACACCACCGATGCACTCGAACGAAATCGACCTGCGGGCCTATCAGACGGCGGAGCGGCTCCTGCGGCACCACCGCAAGGAACTCGTGCGGGGTGACAAAGTGAAGCCCCGCTGGCTGGAGGACGGCAGCCGGTTCTGGTACGCGGTCGCCACCGCCGAGGGGAAGCGTTTCGTCCTGGCCGACCCGGCCACGGGCTCCCGCACCCCCGCCTTCGACCACGAGCGCCTGGCCGCCGCCCTGGCCGAGGCCTCGGGCCAGGAAGTCGACGCGGCCGCGCTGCCGTTCCCGGCGATCGTGCCGACGGCCGACGCGGTGGAGTTCGACGCCTTCGGCGAGCACTGGCGGTGCCGCCTGGACCACTACGCCGTGGAGAAGGCGGAGGGGGCCGCACCGGGCAACCCGCTCGCGGTGCCCGCCCCGGACGGCAAGCACGCCGTCTACCGGGCCGGGCACGACCTGCGCGCGCTGGCGCTGGACGGCTCCAGGGACTGGGCGCTGACCTCCGACGGCACCGAGGACAAGGACTACGGCGCCAACCCCGACTACCTCATGTACTCCACACTGCTGGGGAAGATCGGCCTGCCGCACCTCCCACCGGCCGTGTCCTGGTCGCCGGACGCCACCAAGGTGCTCACGCACCGCACCGACCAGACCGGGGTGCGCCGCACCCACCTGGTGGACGCGGCCCCGGCCGGCGGCGGTGAACCGGCCCTGCTGTCCCCGCGGTTCGCGGTCCCCGGCGACGAGGCGGTCCCGCTCGCCGAGTACGTCGTCCTGGACGTCGAGGCGGGCACCGCCACCTTCGCGCAGGCGGAGCCGGTCGGCGCGTCGATGATGTCGCCCGTCTTCCAGAAGTGGGCCTGGTGGGCGGAGGACAGCTCCGCCGTCTACTACCTGCACCGGACCCGGGACCAGCGCACCCTGAGCCTGCACCGCCTCGACGCGGCCTCCGGCGAGGTCACCACCCTGGTGACGGAGACCGGCGGGACCCGGGTGGAGCCCTCCCAGCAGCAGCTGGCGGCCCCGCTGGTGAAGGTCCTCTCCGGCGGCTCCGAGGTCCTCTGGTACTCGCAGCGCGACGGCTGGGGCCACCTCTACCTCCACGCGGCGGACGGCACCGCGACCCAGGTCACCTCGGGCGCCTGGGGCGTGCAGGAGATCCTGCACGTCGACGAGGCGCAGCGGGTCCTCTACTTCACCGCCTCCGGGCTGGTCGAGGGCAGCCCGTACCGCCGGTCGGTGTGCAGGGTGAACCTGGACGGCTCCGGCTTCGCCCGGATCACCGGGGACGACCTCGACCACGAGGTGACGGTCACGCCGTCCGGGGCGTACTTCCTCGACTCGGCCTCGGCCTCCGACACCCCGCCGGTGATCACCGTCCGGGACTGGACGGGCGCGGTGGCGGTGGAGCTGGAGCGGGCCGACATCTCGCTGCTGGAGGAGGCCGGCTGGAGCCGCCCGGAGGCGTTCACGGTCACCTCGGCCGACGGCACCACCGAGGTCCACGGCCTGCTCTACAAGCCGCTCGGCTTCGACCCGGAGAAGAGCTACCCGGTCCTCGACACCCCGTACGGCCTGCCGACCGCGAACCGGGTCAGCCCCTCCTTCGACCCCGGCCACTACGGCTACGACGCCGAGGCGCTGGCCGCCCTGGGCTTCGTGGTGATCGCCGTGGACGGCCAGGGCTCGCCGGGCCGCAGCAAGGCCTTCCACGACGCCTCGTACGGCAACCTGGGCGACGCCTGCGGACTCGCCGACCACGTGGCCGCCCTGCGCGAACTGGCGGCGACCCGGCCGTGGATGGACCTGGAGCGGGTCGGGGTCACCGGCATGTCCTCCGGCGGGTACGCGGCCGTCCGCGCCCTGCTCCGGTACCCGGAGGTGTTCACGGTGGGTGTCGCGGAGTCCGGCATGCACGACTTCGGGGCGCTGGAGCCGGGTCTCGGCGAGGGCTACCACGGCCCGGTCGGAGAGGCGGACTACGCGGAGGTCTCCAACATCGGGATCGCCGACCGCCTCCAGGGCAAGCTGCTGCTGATCCACGGCGGGCTGGACGACCGGGTCTCCCCGCAGCTGACGCTGCGCCTGGCGGAGCGCCTGGTGCAGCACGGCAAGGACTTCGACCTGGTCCTGGTGCCGGGCGCCGACCACATCTACTTCGGCTACGAGCACTACGTGACCCAGCGGCGCTGGGACTTCCTGGTGCGCAACCTGCTGGGCGTGGAGCCGCCGGCCGGCTTCCGCCTGCCGCCGGTGCCGATCGACATGGAGGCGCTGGCCGAGCTGTTCGGCTGAGCCGGAGCCGGCCGGGCCGGCGCGGACCGATGGGAGGGGGCCCCCGGCCTGGACGGTGTCCGCCTACCTTGCCGCGGACGAAACCATCGACCACGGCCACCCGCTGGTCCAGGAGACCGCGGACGCGCTCT
>NZ_JBFBGR010000068.1:0-12693 GCF_040684755.1 Streptomyces sp. NPDC089799
GCAGGTCACCGCACATTCCTACAGATTGGAACGCGTTCGGTCGGCATATGCACTCAAACATGCACGATCGCGCACTGCAGCCCCAAGAACCCCATAGGAACTAGGGCGTTGACGTCATAGGGTGCGCACAGCACTCACGGCAATCACGTACACGTTGCAGCAGTAATCCCCCGGATGGAGCGGAGGCAGTGGTCTCCCCGCCCGGGGCCCGGCACCGGAGGGGTTTTCGTGGCACCAGGACGACCGCACCACACTTTCACCGCCCGAGGCGCGTTCACCGTCCTGGCCGGCACCGCCCTCATCGGGGCGGCACTCACCGGATGCAGCAAGGACTCCGCACCCGAGGCCGCACCCTCCCCCAGCACCACAGCCTTGCCCAGCCCCAGCGCCACGCAGTCGCCCAGCCCCACCACCGACCCCCAGGCCGCCGAAAAGGCCAAGGTGCTGGCCGCGTACCACAGCTTCTGGGCCGAGTCCGTCAAGGCGTATGCAGCCGGTTCGGACAAGGGCACCCAGCTGGTGAAGTACGCAGCCAACAAGGCCCTGGACGAAGCCCTGACCGACCTCGCCAACCAGAAGAATGCTGGGTTCGCCATGCAGGGTGCTCCGGGTCACCGGGCGGAGACGACGGCATTGGACATGTCTGGCGAACATCCTCGCGCGACGGTCGCCGACTGCCTGGACCTGTCGACTTGGCGGACGGTTGACCGGGCGAACGGGAAGGAGGTGCCCTACCCGTCCGGACAGCCACTGCGCTACGTGGCCGTGGCCGAGGTTGAGCAGTGGGCGGGTCAGTGGATGGTGGTCGCGGTGACGCCGAACGGTGACCGCACATGCTGAGGCTGAGAAGAACCACGGCGTGCTCGGTCCTTCTCTCTCTTGCTGCCTCAGCCGGATTCGCAGGCCCTGCCGAAGCTAACAGCGGTATCTGCAAGGGGCCCACCAAGTGGATCACCCTGTGCGCACGGAAGCCCGGTGAGGAGCCGGGCGGCGACGACCGTGCCAACCGGACCCCGCAGCCGCCGACCAAGCCGGGTGACAAGGGCGGTAATGAGAAGGACCGCTACCGCTGCACGCGTACTCTCGCGGACCCTCAGCCACCGGCGGGAAGCCCGGAGTGGGAAGGCCACAACCCCGGCGACGGTGCCATCTACCTGGAGCACTGTGCGTGGGAGGGCGACGTGAACGGCGGCAACGTCCGCATCAGGTACGTATGGGCCAACAGTGACGAGGTGGTGACCGTCGACCCGGCGGTGCTGGCTCAGCAGGCCGTGGACAGCATGCTGCTGGCCGGGCCCAAGGTGGCAAGCCCGCGTGCCGCGGGGACGTACACGGTCGGCGTGCCGATGTGGCTGTGGGTGACCCCGAGTGCGACGACGTGGGGCCCGAACACGGCGTCCGCGTCGGCTGGGGGCATCACGGTCACCGCGACGGCGAAGGTGTCGTCCATCAGCTGGCGGATGGGTGACGGAGCCACGGTGACGTGCTCCGGACCCGGAACCGCCTACGCGCCTGCCCGTGGCCTGTCGCCCTCACCGGACTGCGGGCACCTCTACCGAGTCCCCTCGTCCCGGCAGGCCGGCGGCAAGTACCAGGGCACCGCCACCACCACGTGGACGGTCGACTGGGCCGTCAACGGCGGTGGGCAGAGCGGGCAGCTGACCGAAGTGCGGTCGACGGGCTTTGCCGTCGCGGTCGGCGAACTCCAGGTCGTAGGCCAGTAACCCTCTGCGGGCACACCTACACGTCTCATTCCTCACCTCTCCCTTGGAGGCAGTGCACGTGAGCACCACCACCCCTTCCGTGCCGGGCCAGGCATCGGTCCCGCCGCCCGCTGCCGGTACGGCTGCGGGGCCGGCGGCCGCACCGCGGGTTCTGCGGCAGCGACGACGACGGCCAGGACTCATCGCCCTGTCCGTCGCCCTGATCGCCGCCGGAGGCTTGAGCGGGGCCCTGCTGTTCACAGCGTCGGGGCAGCGGACGGCCGTGCTGGTGGTGGCGCGTGACGTGCCGCTCGGAGCCGCCATCACCGACGCCGATCTCGCTCCGGCCTCGCTCGCGCTTGACCCGGCTGTCAAGACGGTCCCGGTGTCGAAGGAGTCCGGCCTGGTCGGGCAGCGGGCCGCGGTGGCCCTGAAGGCCGGCGCCCTGCTCGCGCCGGCGCAGGTCACCGACGCCTCACTCATCAAGGCCGGTGAGCAGTTAGTAGGAGTGGCGTTGAAGCCGTCACAGCTTCCGGCGAGCAGGCTGGCTCCAGGGCAGAAGGTGCTGATCGTCTCGACACCGGATCCGAACACGCCGGCGGCCGGGCAGGGCAAGCAGGGTGAGACGTCCGCATCCCCCAAGACCCTGGCCGCGACGGTGGTGGCGGTGGGGCAGCCGGCTCCGGCGACCGGGGTTGTCGTTGTGGACGTGGCTGTCCCGGCGAGCGATGGCCCGGCCCTGGCCGCGCGTGCTGCGACCGGTGCGGTGGCTCTGATTCTCGCCGCGCGGGAGGGCTGATGACGGTCGTTGCGATCGCGGGCGGGCTGGGTGCGCCGGGGGCCACCACGGCGGCCATGGCGCTGCTCATGACGTGGCCGATGCCGGAAGGACACCGGGTGGTGCTCGCCGAAGCCGACCCGGACGGCGGGGCGATCCTGCCCGGTGCCCTGCAGGGCACGCTGGGGAATAGCCACGGGCTGCGGCATCTCGCCGTCGCTGCGCGGCAGGGTCAGCTGGGTGAGGCGTTCTGGCGGCAGCTGGTGGACATCACCGACGCCGAAACCCGGGACCGCCTGGTCCTGCCCGGCCTGTATGACCCGGCGCACGCCTCGGCGATGGAGCCGGTGTGGAAGCCGCTCGCCGGCATGTTCGCGGGGATCGAGGAGCATGGGCACGACGTCCTGGTGGACCTCGGTCGACGCGGCGCCGTCGGCGCCTCCGCCGTGCTTGCGCAGCGCGCGGATGCGGTGGTGCTGGTCGCCCGCAACACCCTGCGCGGGCTGCAGAGCGCGCAGGTGCGCCTGCACGCGCTGAAGGAAGTGGTGGGTGGTGGCGCCGAGGTCGGCGTTCTCCTGGTCGATGAAGGCCCCTACTCCCGGGACGAGGTCCGCAAACGGCTGGACACGCCGGTGACGGCCGTCCTGCCGTGGCGGCCGAGGGAAGCCAGGGTGCTCTCCGACGGAGCGGAGCCGCCGCGCCGGTTCGAGTCGGGCGAGTTGATGCGGGCGGCGCGCTCGGCCGCGGTGCGCGTGCAGGAGCTGGTGGCGATCCGCCGCTCCCGCCTTGCCCCGCCCGGCACTCGCCCGGTGGGGGTGTAGCCGGTGCGTGCCACTCCCCTCCACCAGCAGCCGGCCGTGCCCGACACTTCCGTGCATGCGCGGCTGACTGCTTCCCGCCCCGGCGGGGTGCCGCCTTCGGCGTCGGCGCCGACCGATCCCCGGCGCGCCCTGCCCGTACCGGCCCCGCCGTCACCGGGCATCCCGGTGGTCGACTATGCCGCCGTGCGGTTGATCAAGAAGGAGGTCGGCGAGCGGCTCACCGAACTGCTGCGTGCCCGGCCGGGGATGGACGCGGCCGCACAGGAGCAGCAGGGCCGGCACCTGATCAATGAGCAGGTGGCTATCTGGTCGGATGCCGAGGCCGTCAAGCGGGGCGTGGCGACGTCGGCCGCGGAGGATGCGGCGATCGCGCAGAGTGTGTTTGATTTGCAGTTTCGGGCCGGGCGTCTGCAGCAGCACCTCGATAACCCGGCGGTGGAGAACATCTTCATCAACACCCACACGGACGTGTGGCTGGACTTCACCGACGGGCGCCGGGCGCGGGTCGCACCGGTGGCCGACTCCGACGAGGAGCTGCGCGAGCTCTTGCGGGATCTGGCCCGGCGGACCACCGGACAGAACGAGCGGAGCCTGTCGACCGCGGACCCGTTCCTGGCCCTGCGCCTGTCTGACGGCTCCCGCCTGCAGGCCGTCATCGACGTCACCCCCGGCACCTACGTCACCATCCGCCGGCACACCATGCGGCACGCGGACCTGCCCGAACTGGTCGGCCGCGGCATGCTCGACTCCACCCTGGAGGCGTTCCTGCGGGCGTGCGTGCGCGCGGAGAAGAACGTGATGATCGTCGGCGGGCAGGCGGCGGGCAAGACGACGCTGCTGCGGGCGCTGCTGCGGGAGATCGACCCGGACGAGCGGTTCGCAACTTTGGAGACCGAGTACGAGCTGTTCGCCCACGAGAACGGCCACCACCGGCAGGTCGTGCCGATGGAGGCCCGGGAGTCCAACGGCGAAATGGTCGGCGGTCAGGCGGCCGGTGAGATCACGCTCATGGACCTGATGTACCGGGCGCTGCGCATGACGCTGACGCGGATTGTGGTCGGTGAGGTCCGCGGTCCGGAGATCGTGGCCATGCTCCAGGCCATGACGAACGGTGCGGGCGGCAACCTGTGCACCCTGCACGCCATCCACCCCTCGGTGGTGTTCGACCGGATCGCCGAGCTGTACCTGCTGGCCCAGGCCAACATGTCGGAGTCGCTCGCCTACCGGCAGGCCGCCAACGGCCTGCATTTCATCGTGTTCGTCTCCTCCGTGGACGAGACGAAGATCGGCGGGCACCGGCACCGGTTCGTCTCCCACGTCCTGGAGGTCACCGGCATCGGCGAGGGCGGACGACCCGAGACCAACCAGATCTTCGGGCCCCGCCCGGAGTGGTCCGAGCCGCGGGCGGTGCCGCTGATGAACCCGCGCTGCATCAACGACCTGCGCCGTGCCGGCTTCGACGCCTCTCTGCTCGGTGAGGCCGGCGGGGCGTGGACGGCACCGCTGCCGCTGCTGGTGACGGAGGCCGCCCTGTGACCACGCTGCTGTTGTGGGTGCTGTGCGGGCTGGCCGTCTCCGCCGGACTGGTCGGGCTTGTCGCCGGGGTCGTGGGCACCACGGCGCCCGCGGAGCCGTCGCTGGCCGCGCGCCTGCGCGCCGGGCGGCAGGCGGCCGGCCGTGACGCTGCGATGAAACGCCGCACCCGGCTGACCGCCGGGGCCCTGGCTGGCATCGTGTTGTGGCTGGTAACCGGGGTGTTCGTCGGCGGGGCGCTGGTGTTCCTGGCGGTGGTGGGAGTGCCGTGGCTCCTGGCGCCGACGAAGTCGGCGGCCGCCCGGATCGGGAAGCTGGAGGCCCTCGGCGACTGGACCCAGCGGCTTGCCTCCACCCTGCGGCTGGGCCGCGGCCTGGACGAGGCCCTGCAAATCTCCCGCAAGGGCTGCCCCGAGGACATCGCCGACGAGGTCGGCGACCTGGTCGACCGCCTCCAGGTCGGCTGGCGGCCCACCGACGCCCTGCGCCGGTTCGGCGACGCCCTGAACGACGTCACCGCGGACAAAACGGTCGCCGCCCTCGTGCTGTCCGCGGCCGACCGCGGGCCGGGGCTCGCCCAGGCACTGGACGACCTCGCCGAGTCCGTGCACGAGGAAGTGGCCCGGCGGAGGGCGATCGAGGCGGACCGGGCCAAGCCCCGTACCACGATGCGGTGGATGACGATCATCACGCTCGGCGTGGCCGGAGCCGGGTTCCTGGTCCCCTCGTACACCGCCCCCTACGGAACGCTCCTGGGCCAGCTGGTGCTCGGATTCCTCGCCGCGGCGTTCGTCGGGGTTCTCGCGATGATGCGGCAGATCGCCGACGTCAAGCCCGTCCCCCGCTTCCTGATCGCCGACCCCCGCAGCGCCGTCACCCCCGCCCCCGCGCCCGCCCCTGACGAGAAGGAGGAGGTGGCGGCCGCATGATGCCCGTTGCCGCGACTATCTCCGGGGCCGCGATCGGCGCCGGTGCAGCGCTCCTGGTCCGTGAAGTCCTACGGCCGGCACCGGCGCTGGGGCCGGCGCTGCGCCGCCTGAACCAGCCCGCCCCCGCCGCGAACCCGACGACCGCGGGGCCGGTGAGCCGGGACGAGCAGTGGGGACAGTGGCTGCTGGACCGCCTCGCCGACGTCCCCGGCGTCCGCATCCCCTACAAGGACCTGGCCCTGACCGGGTCCACCCCGGCGAAGTTCCTGCTGACCAAGGTGGCCTTGGCAGGGGCGGGGCTGCTGCTGCCGCCGCTGTCCACCGTGCCGCTGCTCCTGCTGGGCATGTCCCTGGTGCTGCCCGTGGTCGTGGGACTCCTGGCGGGCGTGGTGCTGTGGTTCGCACCCGACCTCGCCCTGCGGGACAAGGCCCGCCGGGCCCGCGCGGAGTTCGCCCACGCCATGGCCGCCTACCTCGACCTGGTCGCCCTGCGCCGTGCTGGGAACGTCTCGGCCGAGCAGGCCATGGAACAGGCCGCGCAGGTCGGCGAAGGCTGGGCATTCGGGCGGATCCAGGAAGCACTCGCCCGCTCCCGGGTCGACAAGATCCCGCCGTGGGAGTCCCTGGCCCGCCTGACCGCCGAACTCGACCTGCCCGTCCTGGACGACCTTGCCGCGATCATGCGGCAGTCCTCCGACGACGGCGCCAGTGTGTACGCCACCCTGCGCTCCCGCGCCAAGAACCTCCGCACCGAACTACTCGCCCAGCAGGCATCAGAGGCCAACGCCGACAGCGAGAAGATGACCGCCCCCGGCGCGCTCCTCGCCGTCCTGGTGATGCTCCTGATCGCCTTCCCCGCCGTCATCCGCATGCTCAACAGCTGACCAGAGGAGAGACAACGCCATGATCAACAAGATCGCCGCCCACGCCACCACCGCCGCCACCGCCGCAGTGCGCTGGTACAAGTCCCGCCTGGAACAGGGCGGGGCCAGCGACCGGGGCGACATCTCCATCACCACCGTGATCATCTGGGTGGCCTCCGCAGCCGCCGCCGTCGCCATCGCCGGAGGCATCGGACTCCTCGCAACGCGATACACCAACCTGCTGAACGGCATCTGAGCAACTACTGCCCACAGCCTGAGGGAAGGGAGGGAGCGAGGTGGTGATGCGCCGGGATGTCCGCGCAGCCTGCCCAGCCACGCCGGTGCCACGGGCACCCAGCCACCGTGTCGGGAGCGGCGACGTATCGGGGCGGGAAGGCCGGGACCGGGGGGACACCTCCATCCAGATGGCCATCCTGTTCCCGTTCGTCATCCTGCTGACTGTGGCCGTGGTCCAGGCCGCGATGTGGGCCTACGCCCGGAACATTGCGCTGACCGCGGCCCGGGAAGGCGTGGCAGCCGCCCGCACCTACCAAGCCCCAGAGGGTGCGGGCGTGGCCCGTGCGCGGGAGACGCTCGCCCGGATCGCCGGCGACAGCCTCGCCGGGAGCAGCGTAAGTACGTCCGGCACGTCGGCAACGACGGTCCGGGTGACCGTGAGTGGCACCGCGCCCTCGCTCATCCCGGGCATCTCCGGGCTGAGCGTGTCACAGTCGGCCTCCGCTCCCCGGGAGAGGTGGACTACCCCGTGAAGCGCGTGAATCTCCTTCGCGTACTGCGCGTTCATTGGCATGCACCGGGCGGGAGTGACCGGGGCAGCGAGACGATCGCTGCCGCGATCGTCACCCCGCTGCTGCTGACCCTGATCTGTCTGGCGATTGCTGGCGGGCGGATCAGCACCTCCGGCGCCAAGATCGATGCCGCGGCAGAGGACGCCGCCCGCGCCGCATCCATCTCCCGTACCCAGGGCAGTGCCGAGGCCGAGGCATCTGCCGCAGCCGCCCGGTCACTGACCGACCAGGGCATCCACTGCGCCTCCACGTCCACGAGCGTGGACGCATCCGGGCTCGCCGTGCCGCTCGGCCAGGTCGGCACGGTCACCGTCACGATCACCTGCACCGTGCCTCTGTCCGACCTGCTGCTGCCCGGGGTACCCGGAGCCAAGACCATGACCAGCACCTTCACGTCCGTGGTGGACGCCTACCGCTCCAGAGCTCTTGGGTTCGCAAATTCTGAAGGGTCATGGGGCGCGAACCGAAGCATGGGGGCTGTGCAGTGAGCTCGCGAGAGTACTTGGGTTCACGCCTCGTCCGTCGAGCGATTCCGAGCTCCTGCTCGGCAGGCTGTTCGTGCTGCGAGCCAGACGGTCTCGAACTCTTCAAGAGTGAGGTCGTGCGGCTCGTGGCCGTCCCATTCATGGACGGGCACCTCAGCAGTGGCGCCGAACGTCTTCTCGTAGTCCGCCAGGGTTCCGCCAGTCTGGGCGCCTTGCCATTCAGCCAGGGAAGCCGCGGCGATCGGCGTCTTGAGGGGTCCCTGCAGTTCAACCTGGCGGGTCACCCAGCCGTCGGCGTCGACTTCGAAGTAGAACCAGGTGTCTTCCTCGGTCCAGTAGCTGCGGAACCAGTGCCTCACGCCGTCATTGTCCGTCACGCCGCCGCCGTGCGATCACAGGTCCTGGGTCCATACGCCGACGGGGTGCTCGTCGGGGTGCAGGTCGAGCCTGGGCTGGTGGCTCAGGAGGCCTTCCCCGCCAGCCTGCCAGGGGAAGGCTCCGTCGCGGTTGGGCCAGACGACCTGGAGGACCGGGAATGGCGGCTTGCGGTAGTAGCTGATCGCGGTTCCGAAGAAAGCCTTGTACCAGCGGTAGTCGACGGCTCGGAGTACGACGGGGACGCTGGCGACGTCGTGACGCTCACGGCCGGCTTCCAGGGGCTGTCCCTCAACAGAGCACTGTGCGAGGTCGTTGAGGATCGTCTGCATCAGACGGACGTCCAGGCCGAACATCGCAACCTCGGGCATCCGCCAGCCATGCCACAGGCCTACGGTGTAGGCCCAGCCCGGCCCGTGGTCATCGGCGGGAATCATCTTGACCTGCCAGCCGTGCTGCTGAATGACGTCGACGGTCGACTGGGTGCGTGGGTCCAGTTCGTTGATGTCCTGGCAGACGACGCAGTGGCAGGGGGTGAGACCGGTGGACATGGCGGTGAGCGTACGGGAGCGGTTCGGCCTCAAGCTCGGCGGGATCGGTCAACCGGAGGGGTCGGTGTCGGTGAAGCCGGGGTGGTCGACGACTTCGGTGTAGCGGAGGCTGGCGTTGATGGACAGGCCGAACATGTTGTGCAGGCGTTTGGCGTCTCCGTGGCTTGCCAGGGCTTCGGCGAGGATGCGGTCTTCGCGGATCGAGCGGCAGCTCACGCCGGGGCCGAGGAGGAGTTTGATCCAGCGGATGCCGACGTTGCGGGTCTCCATGGCGCTGCGGCGGTTGATGAACAGGTGCGGGTTCGCCGTGTTGGGCCAGGTGTCGGTGCGGTAATCGAGGTAGGCGGCGATGCGCTTGCGGACCGGCGGCGCCAGGGGGATCTTGCGGTCGTCGATGTGCAGCCAGCCTGCGCTGATGTCGACGAGCTGGAGATTGCGCACCTGGCCGGTCGCCAGGCCGTGGAAGGCGACGAGGGCCGTGACCGCGGCACGTGCGGGATCGGATTCGTCGAGGAGTGCTCGGATCGCAGCGGTTTCGACGGGCAGGGGCTCGCGGGACGGGTGCTGCCCCAGGCACATTCGGTGAGTGGGGTCGGCGAATACGACGTGATCCTGCTTGAGCAGGCGGAACAGCGAGCGCATGCCTTGGCCTGTCCGTGCGGGGTGGTCGCTGGCGGCCAGCGCCGCCCGGATGTGTTCCCGGGTGATCTCACGCAGGGAGCTGTGGCCGTCGGCGGCCCAGGCGAGGAGGACGGGGCGGGCCCAGGAGTAGTGCAGACGGATCGTGGCGGCTTTGCGCGGTTTGCGCCTCGGTGGTCGGGGACGGCCGTTGACCATGACGTCGTACCAGATGCGTACCTCATCAGCCATCTGGCCGGGCAGCCCGGTCAGCCGTTGTTCGAGCCACTGGTCCAGGACGTTTTCGCGGTCGTCGATGAGCAGGTCGGCGTCATCCAGGACAGCAGCGACGTGTTTGGTCGTCAGGTCGATTTCAGTGAGGAACTCCAGGCTGCTGAGGGGAATGCGGGCGCCGGGATTGTCCTGCATGCCCAGCACGATTCGCAGGCCGGCACGGCAGCGCATCCTGACCGGTTGGCTCCAGCCCAGGCGGGCAGCCCGCTGGTCAGCGAGGCTCCACAGTCTGCGCAGGAGGGTGGGGTCGGCGGGCCAGGGATAGTCCCGCTGCCGAAGGCGTCTGTGATCGCGTTGGGCGGGGAGGAAGGCGAGCTGTTCACTGCGGGTCGGGACCGGGTTGCTACTGGCTGGTGCGTGTCGCGGCCGTGGGATGTCCAGGAGGGCTTTGAGGTCGTTCCTCATGTTCGGCGGGATGTCCGAGGGGGCGGTGCGGGCGCGTTGTTCGGCCCGACGGGCCTTTCGCGAGGATCCCTTCTGGTGGGTGAGTCCGGCGAGGAACAGTTGTTGGCCCGCTCGGTTGGCCTCGGCCGGGTCGAACCGTTCCAGTACGGAGATCATGTTGCGAGCGTGGGCGAAGCACAGTCGGCAGATGCCCAGTTGTGTGTGCAGGTGGGCCGGGGTTGCGCAGGTTTGGCAGACGTCTTTCTCGGCATGGGCCGCACGCCAGCCGTGGCAGGCCTGACAGACCCATTTGGTCTTTCGGGTGGTGCCCCAGGCCAGGCAGTCCGGGCAGGCCTCCACGGCGGGCTGCCCGTACAGGTGGCAGCGGCGGCACTTTCCGGTGTTGTAGTAGTCGAAGGATCCGCAGACCAGGCATGGGGGCGGGGTGACCGGGCCGCCGGGCCAGCAGCCGAAGCAGTAGCCCGTGCTCGTGATGGCTTCGGGCCGGTCGCCGCAGACGGTGCACAGACTGCAAATGGTCCGGGTCACAGCGGCGGCGCCGATCGCGGACGGCCAGGATTGGGCAGGATCTCGTGGGCCCGGGACGGTGCCGGGTCGCTTCCGGTGGCTCGCATGGGTGACTGCTCGGGTTGTGTGGCCGGCAGCCCGGTCGGCACGAGCAGATCGCAGGGCGTGCAGCCCAGCACTGTGCACAGGACTTCGAGGTCGTCGAGCCGGATCGTGGTCGGGGTGCGCGACCACAGCATCGACATCTTCCCGGCGCTGATCTCCAGTCCGGCCTCGGCCAGCCGGCGCCGCATCTGGGTCGCCTGCCAGATCCCGGCCTCGGCCGCCTTCATCCGCAAGTTCCACTGCATCTTTGACTCCTTCGGCTCAGCCCAGCAGCCGCAGCGCGGTGCGGTCGTTGGCGTGGAGCCATTCATTCTCAATGTGTTGCGTCGGCACGTGGATGTAGTGCGTCGTCGTCGACAGCCAGTTGTGTCCGAGCAGGTCCTGGATCGCCTTGAGGTCCACGCCACGCCCGTAGAGTTCGGAGGCGCAGTAGTGCCGCAGGCCATGCGGGGTCAGCCGCCCCTTCCAGTCGGGCAGCCAGGAAGCCACCGCCGTGGCCAGACCCGAACGCAGTGGATCGGTACCGATACGCGCGCAGCCTCCCGTCATCTCATCGCGCCGCTCGCTCGGCAGCAGCGGGGCATCCGGGTTGCGCCAGTCGTCGTCGAACTGGTGGCGCACGTCCGTCAGCCACCACTGCATCAGCGTGTCGATGCCGTCGATCGCCGGAATCAGCCTGGTCTTCGGTCCGCGCCCGCGGCTCCCCTTGCCGTAGCGGATGTGCAGCTTGCCCCATCTCCCCAGGTCCGGACGCCAGTCGCGCATGTCGAGCATCGCCGTCTCACGAATACGCAGTCCGCCGCGTCGCCACAACGATGCCGCCAAGTAGTCGCGGGCAGCCGGCAGATACTTGCGCATGCTCGGCAGGTTCGCGGCCCACTGACCGAACAGTTCCTCCACCTCCGCGCGGGCGGGCGGCACCCGCACGCTCGGGTGGTTGGCCTTCGCCGGCCGGTTGAACTCGTCGATCGGCTGCACCGTCACGCATCCAGTCAGCGCATGGATGTCGCCCTGGTAGCGGCTGATCACGAAGTCGTAGAAGCGCGCGATGGCTCCCGCGTAGCCCTGGACTGTCGACGGTTTGCGGCCTTGATCCCGGCGCAAGCGCACCAGGTGCCGGTCAGCGTCCTCGGCCCCCACGGCCCACAGGCGCCGATCACTGGACCGCACGAACTCCACTGCTGCACGGCAGTTGAACTCCACCGTGCTGTCCCCCGCTCCGGCTGCTGCGAGGGCCAGGGCGTACTGATCGACGATTTCCTGTTCGCAGTCTTCTTCATCAACCGCCGAGCTCAAGACCCGCGGCGAGGCCAGGTTCCGCACGGCCGCCAACGTCATGACTGCTCCAGTTCATCGGGAGTGCCGATGCTTCAGGAATATCGGAAGAGCGCCACGATTCATGGAGATGCTTCAAGAACTTCACTCCATCGAGGCAGGCCCCTGGCCAGCACCGGAACACGACCTGCAACAGCGGGCGCTTCCGAACCGACGGCTTTTCCGACAAGGGAGGGCTAACCCATGCCCACACCACACACGAGGCGGCAACGGCGCCTGCGCGGGGACGAGGGCGGGATCGCCGTCTACAGCGCGATCGTGACCGTGGCCCTGCTGGCGATCATCGGGCTGGCCATCGACGGCGCCGGCAAACTCCGCGCCACCGAACGCGCCGATGCCGTGGCGATGGAAGCCGCCCGCGCCGCCGGACAGGCCATCGACCCCGCACAGGTCGTCACCGGCCAGGGCATGCGCGCCGACCCCGAAGCAGGCGCGGCCGCCGTGCGCGCGTACCTGGCCCGCGCCGGAGTCGCGGGCACTGTGGCCGTGTCCGCGGACGGCACGCAGCTGACCGTCACCGTCAACGACACCTACCCCACCACGTTCCTGGCTGCCGCCGGGATCGGCTCCCTGAGCGTGTCC
>NZ_JBFBGR010000069.1:0-10448 GCF_040684755.1 Streptomyces sp. NPDC089799
ACTACATGAACTCCCGCTACGGCTCCCCGGTCGGCGCCTGGAACTTCTGGCAGGCCAACCACTGGTACTAAGCCACCAGCACACAGCACACAGCAGCAGCACACAGCAGCACGCATGCGAAGACGCCCGGCCGGAACCCCCGGCCGGGCGTCTTCGTGTCGTCACACGGCACCCCGGATTCCGGTCTGGCGAAACCGGAATCGCGAATCGTATAATTCGGGCATGGAGCCGGTCGAGCCCAGGACCAGCTGGACGTTCGTCACGAACCACGCCCGGATCCTCGCCATGGTGCTCGGGGACCCGGAGACGCGGCTGCGGGACATGGCCCGGACCTGCCGGATCACCGAACGCGCGGCGCAGGCCATCGTCACGGACCTGGAGAGCGCCGGATACCTCACCCGGGTCCGCCGCGGCCGCCGCAACCACTACGACGTCACGCCCGGGACCCTGTTCCGCCATCCGGCCGAGGGGCGTCACAGGGTCGGCAACCTCCTGCAACTGCTGGCCCACCTGGAGCCACGGCCCGAAGCGGCCGGACCCCCTCCCACAGACGGTGATCAGGGTGAACGCGACCCGCGCGGCTGATCCGCGAACCGCGGACGGCCCCGGCCCCACCCTGGTAGACCGGCCCACCAGGCCTCTTCCCCCACGTATCGGGGTGGCGAAGGGAGCGAGGCCATGACCTCCCGTCCCGAACGGCAGCCCGGCCGAACCGACGACGCCATCGCGGTCGTCATCGAGGAGGGGCCCGGGCGCACGGTCGCCCGTGTGAGCGGTGAGATCGACATGGACGCCGCCGCCGGTCTGCGCGAGGACCTCGGCGCGGCCCTGGCTTCCAGCCGTGACGGACTCGACCTCGACCTGGCCGCCGTCACCTTCTGCGACAGCTCGGGTCTGCACGTCCTGCTGGACCTGAACCGGATGGCCCTGGAGGCCGGGAAGTCCCTCGCCCTCACCGCACTCAGCCGCCCGGTCGCCCGTCTGCTGCGCATCACCGGGGCGCGGCAGGTGCTCACCGCCCACGACCGGCCCGCGTCGGAGGCCCGTCACGACGACGGCGGCCCGGCTCCCCGCGACGGTCCCCACCACCTCGACTTCGAGATGGAAACGAGGCGCTACGGGCCGACCGTGCACCTCACCCCTGTCGGTGAGCTGGACATGGACACGGGACCCGCTCTGGACGAGGTGCTGGACGCCGTCGACGGCGTTGACGTGGTGGCCTGCGACATGCGGCACCTGACCTTCCTCGACGTGGTGGGCCTGCGCCGCCTGCTCGACTTCGTCCGCAGCCTGGACGCGCGCGGCATCGCGTTCTTCGCCTACAACTGGCGGCACCAGCCGCGCCGGTTCCTGGACCTCGTCGACGAGCTGTCCCCGCCCGCCCGGAACGGCGGCAGGCCCACGCGGATGCTGCGCCGTCTGCAGGACTTCGCGGCTGCCGCCCGGGCGGCCGGGGCGGCGCGGGCCCGGCAGGACGCCCCGCGCCGCCGGCCCGCCTTCCCGCCGCGTCAGGACGCCTGAGCGAGCACCGCCTCCGGGCTCAGACGGCGCCGCACGAGGTCTTCGGCCACGTCGGCGGGGCGCTGGTGGTGGGCGGCCGCGAAGCCGGCGGCCCGGGCCGGCGGGGTGAAGACGGGCCGGCGGTCCTCGTCCGCCACCAGGTCGTCGGAGTAGACCGGAACGCCGGTGTTGTACGCGTCGATGCAGGGGCCTTCGGAGACCTGGGCCTGGAACATCTCGGTCAGCTCGACCCGCTCCTCCGTGACCACGGTCGATTGCAGACGGCCGCGGGCGTTGGCGAGCATCACGCCGGCCGCGTCCATGGAGGTGAGGCTGACGCAGTGTTCGACCAGGCGGCGCAGGAGCGTGAGCGGGTCCACGTCGTCGGCGACGGTATCGGTGAGGCTGACGAACGCCTCGGTGATCGGCTGCTCGCGGTTCATGTGTCTCGTCACCGTCTTCTCTGCTCCGGTCCGGCCGTGCGGCGTGGACCTAGTCATCGAGCCTCACCCTTCCGGCAAGGACGTCACGGGCCGCTTCGGTGACGCTCTGTTCGTAGGTGAAGGCGTGGGCCCGCAGGCGGGCCAGTGCTTGCGGGGCGTCCAGGTCGAGAAAGACCATGATCATGCCGGTGGCCTGGTGGACCTCGTCGTGGTCGCGCTCGGCCGCATCCAGCCAGGCCGCCCCGCCACCCGCGGGCTCCTGGGCCTGGATGGCGAACAGGGCGGTGGTGATCGCGTCGGCCGCCGGAAAGGCGAAGGACCGGTCCCGCTCGGACAGCGGCCCGGTGCGGTCCCGGTAGAGGTCGAGCGACCCCACCGCCAGGCCGGCCGGGCCGAGGGGGATGGAGAAGACGGCCTGCACGCCCAGTTCGACGGCCTGCTGGGCGAAGACCGGCCAGCGGCGGGCGTCCGCGCCGCCCGTCAGGTCCGCGGCCAGAACCGGCGCCGCCAGTTCCAGGGCGCTGCGGCACGGGCCGTCCCCGAGTGTGTACTGGGTTTCGGCGAGCTGCCCCGCCACCGGATCGCTGGACCACCACAGGGTCTGGGCGTCGTTGTCCCCGCCCAGGGACACCGAGGCGCCGGTGACGTCCAGCAGGTCCACGCACGCGCGGCACAGCGCGGCCGGGGTGTCGATGCCGGAGACGCCCGCCACCGAGTCCCCGAGGGCCTGCGACAAGCGCTTGAGGTCTTCCATCCCGAACGGCGGGCCCTCGTCATCCGGGAAGGCCGAAAAGTCCCCCACGACACCTCGCCTCCCGCGTCGGCCGCCTGATGTCCATTCTCACCCACCCGCCCCCCACCGGGCCTACGGCGACACCGTGGGCACCGGCTACGGCCACCGGCTTCGGAAACACGGCTCAGGGGACACGGCTCGTGCAACTCGGAGGAACACAGCCGACGGAACACAGGTACGGGCTCAGGTACGGGGCTCAGGGACATGGGCTCAGGGGGACGGGTTCACGGACACGGGTTCAGGAGCACGGATGTGCCTGGTGACGGGCCTGCCGGATGCCCGCTGCCTGGTGGACCAGCGCCCGGACCCCCAGGTCCCGGCGCAACCGCGCCGGAGCCGCCTCGTCGCCCGGAGGGCCGCGGGTGCCGCCCCCGGCGGGGCCGGCCGGAGCCGCGCGCACGGCCGGGGCGCCGGGCCGGAGGGTGCCGGGCGGGCGCGTTCCCATGGGGTTGGAGGAGGGCGAGAAGGCCACCACCGTGATCTCCCGCTCGGCCGCCCACGAGTCGATCGAGGCCAGGGCGTCCCCGGGGGCCGGACTCGGCGCGCAGTCGAGGTCCAGGACCAGGGCGTTCACATCCGCGCCAATCCCCGAAAGGACGCGTACCAAGCCCGCCAGGCACACGGTGACGTCGGCGCCGGCCCGCCTCGCGCACAGCGTCACCACCGCCACGGATCCGTAGAGGTGCACCTGTGCCGTGTAGGACCTCACGACGGGCTCCCCCTCACGCGGGGTACCGGCCCTGGAAGCAGAAGGATGCAGCGGCGGCTGCGGCGGAACACGGGTCGTCCGGCCGTTCGTGTTCATGTCCGGCGATCAAAGCCACCCGGGGGCCGCGCGCACGGTGCTGCCCGTCCGAAACGGCGGCGGAGCCTCAAGCGACGGAACCGGAACGGTCCATCCCTTTCACCATCCCACACCCCTTGTCCGGGCGGCCCGGGTCGAGCGGCAGCGGACCGGGCGCGGCCGGACGGCATACAGGCCCCGTGGGTGGGCAGCCGCCTGGTCCGAGCAGCGGACGGCAGCTGTGAGGAGGCGGAGATGGACGCTCCCCAGCCGCGGCACTGCACCTGCGACAGCGGTGCGGCAGCGGCCCGGGCCCGCACGGAAGTCCGCCGCTTCCTGGACGACGCCCTGGGACAGGGGCACACGGTCTCGACGGCCTTGCAGGACGCGGCCCTCCTGGTGACCAGCGAGCTGGTCACCAATGCCGTCCGGCACACCCCCGGCCCCTGCTCGATGGACGTGTCCTGGTCGCGGGACGGCATCGACATCGACGTCACCGACCCCAGCCCCGAACGGCCCCGCCCGCGGCAGGCGGACCCCGTGGGCACCGGCGGCTACGGCTGGCCGCTCGTCCACCGCCTGGCCTCCCGGGTGGACGTGCGCTCCACGCCCCAGGGAGGCAAGACGATCCACGTCCACCTCTCCGGCACCCCGTAGAACACACCACGGGAACGTCAAGAGATTCTTGACAAGACGATCATGTCAATGTTTCCTTGACGTATGTCGATCTTGAACCCGAAGGCGTCCCGCAAGGACGTCTCCGCCGCAGCCGATCCCTCCCTCGCCCTGCTCCCGCTGGTGGCGCTCATGCCCGCTCTGACGGCGATGTACGCCGACGGTCTGGGCACCGCGACCCAGGTCGCACTGGTCGTGGCGGAGCTCGCCCTCTTCGCCGTCGCGGGCGCACGCGCCGCCGCGTCGTTCGCGGCCACCCGCACGGCCGCCGACCGCGCACCGCAAGCAAACCCCCGCCCGTAGCCGGGCGACCTCAGGTCCCGCCGTGGAAGAAGCCGGACTTCAGGTCCCCGACGATCAGGTCGAGCGGATGCCCGCTCACGGTGAGGGGTCCGCTCCAGGGCGAGGTGAGCGCGAAGAGCAGCGCCAGGCTCAGCCCGACCACGCACGCGATGCCGAGGACCAGCAGTGACGTCCGCAGGCTGCTGCGGAAGACGAGCGCCCCGGCGTTCACGATCAGGGCCAGACCGGCGACCACGAGCGTGATGACGTAGAGCGTGGGCACGTCGCGCGAGGCGGCCGCGACCCGTGCGCGACGACTGTTGGTGACGCTGTCCAGCGAGAGCAGGAGCTCGGAGCTCGCCGGGTTCCCCGGCTCCGGCCGGCCCGCCTCGGCCCGCACGGTCCGCTCCAGCCGTGCGATCGCCCGGCCGGTGGCCAGGTCGTCGCCGGCCGCCACCGCCCCGGCATCCCATTCCCCGGCCCGTGTGGTCTGCAGATAGTCCAGCAGGGCCGCATGGATCGGCTCCGGGTGGACCCGCGGACTCGTCGCCGCCCACGCCAGCCGGGACGCCGCAGCCGCCTCGTCGCTCACCAGTCCCTCCGCCGCACGCAGGTAGCCGGCCTCACTGGCCAGCGACAGTGCCGCGAAGATGGCGAAGGCCGCGCCGAGCGTGGGCATCAGGGGCATGGCGATCTGCTGCACCCGGTCCTGTTCCCCGACCGGTACGAGCACCCGTACGCCCTTCCTGGCCAAGGCCGCGACCAGCAGGGCGAGGACGAGGCAGCCCACGGTCAGCACGACCGTCGGCAGCGAAGCCAGCCAATCCACCACATCACCCACCGTGCGTTCGGGCAGCCGTCACACGGAGACGCCGCATCACTCCGACGCCGCCGCAACACCCCACACGCCATGGTCACAGCGCGGAGCCCCGAGGCCCGGGACACCCGGCACGACACCCCGCCGCGTCGGCCGGTCAGCCGACCCGGTCACCCCGGCAGGGTCTGGGTGACGCGCCACAGCCGGCGCGGCAGCCCGCCCTCCTCGAAGGCGTGCACCTCCAAGAGGTCCCAGCCCCCGGCCAAGGCGTCGACGAGACCGCGGGGGAAGAAGTGCACCGCGAACCCGCCGTGCTCCCAGATGTCGTCCCCGTGCCCGGTACCGGCCCGGTAGTGCGCGTCGCCGGTGTGACGGACGGTGTAGACGAAGCCGCCACCCGGCCGCAGGACCCGGCGGACCTCCGCGACCAGCGCACGGATCTCCCGGGTGGACAGCGCCATGCACAGCAGCATGTGCGCGAAGACCGCGTCCACCGAGGCGTCCGCGAACGGGAGCGGCCCGCGCACGTCGTGGACCACCGTGGTGACCCGCCCGGCCACCCCTTGCGCGACGGCCGCCGTACGCAACTGCTCCAGCCCCACCGGGCTGAAGTCGATGGCCAGCACGGAGAACCCCTCGCGGGCGAAGTACAGCGCGTCGCGCCCGTGCCCCGCGCCCAGCTCCAGCACCTCGCGCGCCCCGGCGGCCCGGAACACCCCGGCCGCGTGGACGGCCGGCCCGGACGGCTCCTCGCCGTACATCCCGGGATGCTCGCCATAGGTCCGCTCCCAGTGCTCACGCTGCATCGCGGCCGGCGCCCCCGTCCCGCCGGCCGGTCCCTCGGCCGCGGCCGGCTCCTCCGGCCTGCCTTCCGTCATGTCGACACCCTCCTACGACCTACGACTCCCCGCCGGGTTTCGCGGGAACGCACCGCCAGGCGAGGCCGGCCGCGGCCAGGTAGGCGAGCGCGCCGACGGCCATGGAGGTGCGCAGCCCGGTGCCGTAGCTCGTCGCCGTGGCCAGCAGGCTGCCGCCGAGCGCCACGCCGGTGGCGCTCCCGATCTGCCGGGTGGTGTTGAACAGGGCCGAGGCGGCCCCCGAGTACGCCGGCGGAGCCGAGCCCATCACCGTGGCCGTCGTACCGGTCAGGGCGAACGAGGTGCCGAATCCCGCGGCCATCATCGGGACCACCAGCAGCGCATACGCGGGGTCGAGCCCTGCCGCAGCCCAGCCGGCGAGGCCCAGCGCGGCCAGCAGCATGCCCGAGACCACCAGCGGGCGGTGGCCGGTGCGGCGGGCCAGCCGCCCGGACAGCACGGAGGCGAACATGGTCATCGCCACCGCCGGGAAGAGCGCCAGACCCGTGCCCAGGGCGCCGTAGCCGCGCTGGTGCTGGAACTCCAGGGAGGCGGTGAACACCATGCCGTAGAAGGCGAAGTTGAACAGCAGACCGATCAGCGCCCCACCGCCCATCGCCCGCGAGCGCAGCAGGGCCGGCGGAAGGGCGGGGGAGCGGGCCAGCCGCTCGCGCAGCGCGAACAGTACGAAGGCCAGCGCGGCCAGCCCCAGCCCGGCGAGCACGGCGGGATCGAACCAGCCCCTCCGTCCCGCCTCGTTCAGCGCGGCGGTCAGCAGGGCCACCCCCGCGACGACCGCGCACTGCGCCGGCCAGTCCAGGGCCCGGTCCGGGCTCCTCGGCGAGCGGGCCACGTGCCGCAGCGTCAGCACCACGCAGGCGATGCCGACGGGCAGGTTGACCAGGAACACCCAGCGCCAGCCCACCGTGGAGACGAGCAGCCCGCCCAGCAGCGGCCCGGCGGAGGCCGCGATGCCCGCCATCGAACCCCACAGCCCGAAGGCCCGCGAACGTGCGTCCGGCGCCGGGTAGGACTCCTGGAGCAGCGCCAGGGACCCGGGCACCAGCAGCGCCGCACCGAGCCCCTCCACCAGCCGCGCCACCACCAGGAAGGCGCTGCCGGGCGCGAGCGCGCACGCCGCCGAGGCCACCGTGAACACCGCCACGCCCCAGCAGAACACCCGCCGGTTGCCCAGCCGGTCGCCCAGCGCGCCACCCGTGAGCAGGAAACCGGCGAAGACCAGCGTGTAGCCGTCGGTGATCCACTGGATGCCGGTCAGCGATGCCGAGAGGTCGCGGCCGATCACCGGCACGGCGACGTTGATGACGGTCACGTCCAGGATCACCATGAAGTAGCCGGCGCACACCGCCAGCAGGGGAGCCCACGCCCCCCGCCCGGCCTCCGGCGCCGGCGCCGACTCCGCGAACGCCACGGCCCCAACTCCATCCCGTCCACGGACGCCCCGCACCGACGACGAGAGGCCACCATAGGGAACATCCCTCCCGTACGCGGGCAATCCGCCCGTCCGGGTGAGGGGCCGCGCGTCGCCGCCGCGCCCGCCCCCGGACGGTCAGCGCATCCGCGGCAGGCGCAGGCTGAGCAGGGCGGTCAGGGCGATCAGCGCGAGCTGGACCAGCAGGGTGATGCACACGGCGTCGCGCAGACCCGCCGTGGGCGCCAGGGCCAGGAACAGGCTGCCGAGGGTGGCGACACCGAGGGCCAGCGCGGACTGCTGGGCGGTGATCATGATGCCGCCGCCCACGCCCGCCCGGTCGGCGGGCACCTCGGACAGCATCTGCCGCATCAGTACGGGCAGCTGCAGCCCCTGGCCCAGCCCCGCCAGGGCCATGCCGGGCGCGAGCGCGACGGGCCCGAGGTCCGGCCAGCGGTACCGCAGGACGGCCAGCACCAGACCGATGCCGGCCGCCTGCAGCACGGCGCCGGCGGTGACGACCCGGCTGCCGTGGCGGGCGACGAGGCGCGGCCCCGCCAGGGACGCGGCGAAGAAGGCCAGGGCCATCGGCACCAGCGCCAGACCGGCCGGTACCGGTCCCAGGTGCAGCCCCTGCTGGAGGACGACCGCGACGACGAACATGAAGCCGCTGAACCCGCCCGACAGCGGGAGCAGCAGCACCAGACCCCGCCGCAACGACTCCAGCCCCAGCAGGCTCGGCGGCACCAGCGGGGTCCGGCCGCGGCGGTCGGCACGGCGCTCGGTGAGGTAGAAGGCGGTCGCGGCGAGCGGGAACACCGCGAGCGAGACCCACGTCCACGCCGGCCACCCCGCGGCCCGGCCCTCGGTCAGCGGAAGCAGCAGCGAGACCAGCGACAGCGCCAGCAGCACCGTGCCCGCCACGTCCACCGTCGCGGGGCTCCCGGCCCGCGTCTCGGGCACGGTGCGCACCGCCAGGAACAGCCCGAGGACCGCCACCGGCACGTTGACCAGGAACACCGCGCGCCAGCCGGTCCCGGCGATGTCCGCGGCGACCAGCACGCCGCCGAGGATCTGCCCGGCGACCATGGACAGTCCCGCGGTGGCCCCGTACAGGCTCATGGCACGGGCCCGGCGCGGACCCTCGGTGGTGGCCTGGATGGTGCCGAGGACCTGCGGCAGCATCAGCGCGGCGGCGGCGCCCTGCGCCACCCGGGCGGCGACGAGCGTCCACGCGTCCGGGGCGAGACCGCAGGCCAGGGAGGTGACGCCGAAGGCGGCCATGCCGGCGAGGAAGAGCCGACGGCGGCCGAGGGTGTCGCCGACCCGGCCGCCGAGCACCAGCAGAACGGCGTAGGCGACGCCGTAGCCCCCGACGACGAGCTCCAGCAGGGCGGGACCCGCTGCCAGATCGTGCTCGATGGACGGCAGCGCGACGTTGACGATGAAGAAGTCGATCAGGGGCAGGGCCGCTCCCAGCAGCACGGTGAACAGGCCCGCACCGCTCAGGTGCATCGCGCCCGCCGGGGTGCTCGGGGAGCCCGCGGTGCCCGGGGCGGCCGTGGACGTACGAGGGGTGGTGGTCGGGGGAGCAGGAGGGGTGGGGCGCATGGTGCGCCTGGTGCGCGAGGTCGTCTGTGTCACCCTCCGACCGTGCTCCCGCCGGCAGCCGGGTACCAGAGTGTGCTTATCCGGGTATCGGTAGCACCTGGCAACAGGCTGAGGGGTGCGGCAGGCTGGGGGCATGACCACGCTGTCCCCGGAAAGCGCCGTACGACGGCACGAGTTGGCCGAGTTCCTGCGCAGCCGCCGGGAACGGATCACCCCCGAGCAGGTCGGGCTGGTGCGCGGGCCGCGCCGGAGGACCCCCGGGCTGCGCCGGGAGGAGGTCGCGCACCTGTCGTCGGTCGGCGTGACCTGGTACACGTGGCTGGAGCAGGGGCGCGACATCACGGTGTCGGCGCAGGTGCTGGACGCCGTCGCGCGGGCGCTGCTGCTCGACACGAGCGAACGCGCGCACCTGTTCGCCCTGGCCGGGAGCCTGGACCCGGCCCCGCACACCCCCTGCCCGAGCGTGACGCCGTCGGTACGGGCCCTGCTGGACCAGCTGGGCCCGATCCCCGCGTCGGTGCAGAACAGCCGGTACGACATCCTCGCGTACAACGCCACGTACGGGCAGCTCCTGGGCGACCTGGACGCGCACCCGCCGGAGGACCGCAACTGCATGTGGCTGGCCTTCACCGACCCGGAGTGGCGGGCGTCGGTGGTGGACCTGCCCGGCACGCAGCGGACCATGGCGGCGAAGTTCCGGGCGGCGATGGCCGAGCACCTGGCGGAGCCGGCGTGGAAGACGCTGCTGGCGCGGCTGGAGGGCGCATCACCGGAGTTCCGTGAGGTGTGGGCCCGCCACGAGGTGGTGGGGCAGGGCGCGAAGGCGAAGTACATCCGCAACGCGCGGGTGGGCCTGCTGTACCTGGAGCACACCAACCTGTGGCTCGGCCCCGGAGCCGGCGGCCCGCGCCTGGTCACGTACGTGCCCCTGGACGCGGAGACACGGGAACGCCTTGCCGACCTGGAGGCCCTGGCCACGGTGGGGTCGGCGCCCGGCCCGGAATCCGAGCCGACCCGGTCCCCGGAAGGGGTACGGCTGCTCACGTGCGGTGAGGTCGGGGCGTCCGTGGGGTGACTCGGCCCATAGGGCCCACGTCACATACGGCCCGGGCTAGTAGCCGTCGATTCCCCGATTCCCGGGGGCAGGGGTGGGTCGCCTGGCCGGTGTGTGTGGGGTGGGCTAGTAGGTGGGGTCGTTGCCAGGTGGTCGGGGGGCTGGCTAACTGGTTCTTGTCGCCGGGGCGGCCGGGGCGC
>NZ_JBFBGR010000070.1:0-10164 GCF_040684755.1 Streptomyces sp. NPDC089799
GCGCTCGCCATCGGCATCTACCAGTCGCGTGGATCGCTGGCGGGCCTGTTCTCCGATGAGATCAACAACCCCTCCACCGGCGCCGGTGTGACCGGCCCCGTGGTGCCGGGTGGGCGGGGCGTGCTGTGAGTGCCTCCGGCCAGGCGCGGCTGGCGCGTTCGTATACCGGGGCACGTAGGCACCCGTGGGTGCTGGGCCGCCTCGGGGACTGGGTGATCCCTTTCGGCCCGTACACGCCGGCGCAGCTGGTGGTGATGGGCGGCGGTGCGCTGCTGCTGATCAAGACGTTCGCGTGGTGGTCGTGGCTGGGGCCGGTGCCGGTTGTGCTGTGGGGGGTGTCGGTGTGGCTGGTGCGGGATGCGCGGATCGGTGGTCAGAGCCCGTTCACTGCGGTGCTCGGTCTGCTCACGCTGCTGTCCCGGCCGGCGGCGGGGCGGATCGGCGGATGCCCGGCCCGTGACCGGGCACCGGGCCGGCTGGTGGGGGCGTTCGTGATCGAGCCAGGGATGGCGGGCCGTGTGTCGGCTCCGGCTCCAAGTGCCGTGAGGCAGGAGCAGACGCGGCCGCGGGTGCAGGCGGTGGTGGCGGCGGGTTCGGGGCTGGCCCGGCTAACGGCCGGTGTTCCGGCAGGGAGGAAGTAGAGGAAATGCGGGTTCCGTTCCGGCATATCGCCGGTCAGGTGCTGTGGGGGTCGGCCGGCGGTGCGTGGGCTGTGTGGCGGGTGGAGCCGGTCCAGGGCGGCTACGTCCCGGCCCGGGTGCGGCAGGAGCTGGTGGGGCGGGTCGCGGCGCTGGTGCGGTCGATGCCCTCGCAGGCCCCTCGCCTGCTGGTGCTGGCGGCGCGGACCGATGCGGGCGAGGTCGCCGAGCAAATGGTGGAAGGGGTGGACTGGCAGCGGCTCCCTGCGTGGGCGGAGACGTGCGCGGCGGGGGTGGAGCTGCTGGCCGGGCAGGAGATGCACCGCCGGACCGTGTGGCTGGTCGTACCGCTGTCCTTATCTGGGGGGCGGTGGTCGCAGGAACTCGGCGTGCTGCAGGCGGAAGTGGCCGGGCTGCTGGGTCTCTCGGCGTCGCCGGTCGCCGGGTCGGAGGTGGAGGAACGGCAGGTGGAGGCGGGCCGGCTGCGGGTCTCGCTGGGCGGGGGTCTGGTGCTGCGGCCCGCCACACCGGCCGAGATCGTGTGGCTGGTCCAGCACGCCGTCCACCGCGGCCTGCCCGAGCCTCTGCTGAGCGATGCCGAGCAGTCGAAGCTGTTCGGCGGCCGGGTACGGGACGGCGTGCTGCACAGCCCCTCGTACGCGGACCTGGGCTTGGTCCGTCTCACCGAAGGCGGGGCGCCCACCCCCGCGATCAAAGGGAAGGCCAAGGGCGGGAAGGCGCCAAGGCCGTGGTGGCGTTCGGCGGGAGCCCTCTCGCCGCTGGGCCGGCGGTGGCTGCAGGTGGAGTGCGAGACCGGGACCGGCTACCAGGCCCACCTGGTCCTAGCCGAGATCCCGGCGGCGGTGCCGATCGAGGCAGCTGACGTGCTCGCGCAGCTGGAGCACATGCCCTTCCCGGTCGACGTGACCGTGGACATGCAGGTGGTGCCAGCCGCGCGGGCCCGCGAGCAGGTGCAGCGCAAGAAGAAGGAACTCCTGGACCAGACCGGGCAGTACGGGGCGCAGCCCACGGGGATGCCCGACGCGCTGCCCCAAGCGGCCGGGGACCTGGCCGAGGAGGACGCCCGGCTGTCGCGGACGTCGGTCGAGGTCGAAGTGCAGTCCGTGACCGTCCTGACCGTGTGGGGGCCGGATCCGACAACGTGTGATGAGCGGGCGCGGGAGCTGTCTGCGGCGCTGACGGGTGGGGACTACCGGCTGGAGCGGCCGCTGGGTATGCAGGAGGAGCTGTTCGCGCTCGGCCTTCCCGGCACGGCACGTGCGGCCAAGGTCGGGCAGTTCGTCCAGCACCAGCTCTCCGAGGACTGGGCAGCGAATGGGGCGTTCACCCTCTCCCGGGTGGGGGACCCCACTGGGGCGGTGGTCGGCTACGACCTCGATTGCGGAACGCTGCGGCCGGTCCTGCTGAACCTTGCCGACGCCCCCCAGGTCAACGCCTCCGCCTCCGGCGGCGTCATCGGGGACCTCGGTGGCGGCAAAAGCGTGCTGATGAAGCAGCTGACCGCGTCGGTGGTGGACCGCGGCGGCCGCGCCATCGTCATCGACCGCACACCAGTCAGAGAGTGGGCCCGCTTCGCGGCCTCCGCGGCCACCGGACGCTGCCAGATCATCGACGCCGCGCGCGCAGAGCTGTCCATCGACCCACTGCGGATCTTCGGCGGGCCCATCGGCGCCCACTACGCCATGTCATACCTGACGCTGCAGCTGGGGGTTGGGGCGATGACGCCGGCTGGGGCCGTGCTTCACCACGCGGTCGAGGAAGTGGCCGGCGGCCCCGATCCGTCGATGGCCGGGGTACTCGATGTCCTGGCGGGTCTGGCCGGGCAAGGCGGGGCGCGGGGCGAGGCGGCGGCGATGGTCGGCGATCTGCTGCGCATCGTGCAGGAGAGCCCCCTCGCCGCCAGCGTCTTCAACCCCGGCCTGCCCCCGGTGACCCTGGACGGCGATCTGAGTTCCGACATGGTGGTGGTGACCACCGCCGGCCTGACTCTCCCGCCGCGCGAGGCTCTTGCTTCGGCGGATGTGCTGCGGCAGCAGCCGCTGGAGGCGCTGATCGGGCGGGCGGTGCTGTATCTGATCGCGGCCATCGCCCGGCAAGCGGCATTCACCGAGCCGGGCCGGTTCTGCCTGGTCACCATCGACGAGTGCTACTGGCTCACGTCGTCGGCGGAAGGCTCGGCCCTGGTCCACGAGCTGGAGCACGACGGCCGCAAGCACGGCGCCGGTGTCCTCCTGGGCGCCCACGACAAGGAAGAGCTCGGCGAACACGCCAACCTCCTGGCCTACAAGGTCGTCGCGCGGACCACCGAACACGATCGGGCCGTCAAGGCACTTCGGTTCCTGGGGCTGGACGGTGACGACGAAGAACTCATCCGGCTGGTCACCACCGGCCTGTCCCCCGTCGGGCAGGCGGGCCGTGAGGGCGAGATGCTGCTGTGCGACCCGCGCATGCAGGTCGGCCGGATCAAGGTCCTCGTCCCGCGGGTGGACCGCATCCGCGAAGGCATCTTCACTACCCCGGGGCGCTCCGCGGCCCCGGCGGGGCGGGGTGCGGCATGAGCCGGACCGTGGGGGCCGCCAGGCGGTTCGACCGCGGCACGCTGCGGTCCGTCGGCTTCGTAGCGCTGCTGACCGTGGTGTTCCTGGTGACGAACACCGCGGTGGCGGCCGCTGCGGATGGCAGCGGCGGAGAGGGCGGCGGGCTGCTCGCACCGTTGAACGTGTACACCGTCGAGGGGGTGCCGCTGGAGGCGTATGAGCTGGAATCCGACGGCGGCATGCGCATCAACATCGTCGGACAGACCCAGGCACTCGTCCTATCCGGCCTGTTCACGCTGGTGCGGCTGCTGGCCGGCCTGGCCTGCTGGCTGATCGGATTCGTCTTCCGCTTCCCGCTCCTGACCCTGCTGACCGAACCCGCACAGAACCTCTCCGACGCCTACGCCACGCACGTGGTCGGCCCGCTGGGCCTGAAGGAACTGCTGCTGGCGTGGGCGTTCGTTTTCGGGCTGATCGCATTCATGCGCGGCCGGGCCGCGGCCGGACTCGGCGAGATCGTGCTGACGCTGGTGATCGCCGCCCTGGCCGCCAGCGTCTTCGTCCGCCCCGACTACCTGCTCGGCCGGGACGGGCCCCTGCAGCAGGTCCACCAGGCCGCCGTCGAAGTCGCCCAGATCACCACCCACTCCTACTTCGACCAAGGGCCCGAGGAGGACCCGTGCGCCGAGCTCAGTGTCGGCCCGGCCAAGGACGCCTGCCGGGAATCGGGGCACGGGGTGGTCCGGCCGATCCAGGACGCGGTGACCGACGCGCTCGTGGTCAAGCCGTTCATGCTGGTCCAGTACGGGCGCATCCTCGACCCCAAGGACCCCGACGAGAAGGCCGCCTACGAAGCGCACATGGCGTACCTGGCGGCGTCCCTTCCACGCTATGGGGATGGGGACGGTGGCGGGACGGACCCCTGCTCGCTGATCAAGAACAAGGCAGCCAGGGAGTACTGCGAGCGGGGCGATGCCACCCGGCGTCCCAGTGATCCGCCGGAGGCCACCGTGCCGGGCGTCGTGCCGACGCCGCAGGACCTGGTCGGTCAGGTGCCGCTGTCCCCCCAGTTCGACAAGCTCCTCAAAAACCTGGACGCGGCCGGCCCGGTGGGCAAGGAGGCCGCCGCCTACGCCAAGGCGCCGTCCTGGGACCGGGTCGGGGCCGTCCTGGCCCTGCTCGTGGCCGTCGTGGTCGTGGCACTGATGGTCGTCTCGATGGCGATGGTGATGCTCGGCGCGCAGGCCGCGGACGCGGCCGCTGCAGCGGGCGGGGCGACGGCGATGGTGTGGGCGATGCTGCCCGGCCCTTCCCGCACCGTCCTGTGGAAGTGGCTCAGCGTGTTTATGGTGTCGATGCTGGTCAGCTTCGTGGCCGCCATGATGCTGCCCCTATTCGGGATCACCGTGGACGTGCTGCTCGCCAGCGCCTCGGGCAGCACCATGGTCGAGCGCCTGCTGCTCCTGGACGCCGTCGCCGTCGCGTTCCTCGCACTGCACCGCCGGATGATCGCCGCGGTCTCTTCGTTCGGGCAGCGCATGGCCACGCGGGCCCGGTTCATGAAGGTGGGCGGGACCCACATGCCCGGCGACACCTCGCCGCTGGGCGCAGCACTGGCCGTCCACGGCCCGGGCGGTGGGAGCCGGGGCCTGATGGGGCTGGGCGGGCGCGGCCGGTTCGGCAGCCTGCTCGCTGGCGCTTCGGCGGGTATGCCGTTCACACCGACCCGGCTGCTCCAGGACGCGGCGGCCGAGGGCGGCCGCGGCCTTGCCCCGTTCGCGATGGCGGCAAAGGCCGGCCACACTGCTCTGATCGGGCCGCGCCCGAACCGTCACACCCCGCTCCTGGCCCAGCTCCAGGCAGCCGCGGGTCAGCCGCAGGCCGTGCAGCAGGGCAGTCGGGGCGAGAAGGTCGTGGACCCGTGGACCAGCTACATCCTGCACGACCCGGCCACCGACCGGCCGCTGCTGGGGTCGCGGATTCATCAGCGTGCCTCGCGGCTGCGGGGCTACCGCATCGCTCACCGGGCCGGCAGCGCGGCGTACGCGCTCACGTTCGGCCTGCCCCGCACCTGGAATACCGCAGGGACGAAGGCATCGCAGTACGCCGAGGACGCCATGACCCAGCTGAAGGTCAGCTCACTCAACTTCCGTGAGGACTGGCGGCCCGTGGGGCAGACGGCACGAGCGGCTGTACGTGGACTCAGCGAGAGCTTCGCCGACGACGGGCAGCGCCTCGCAACAGCCTGGCAGGTCTACGACCCGCCGGGCAGGGTACGGGACGCAGCCGTCGCTGCTGCGGTCTACGCCGGTTCCCGCAGCACCAGTGGCTCGGCCAGGCCTCCGGCCTCCGTGCGGCCCGCGTCATCTGTCACCGCTCCCCGGGTCCCGTCTTCCGCAGACCTCGCTTCTTCGGCCCCTGCCGGTCCGCACCCGTCAGGCATCGGGCGACCCGCGTCGGCTACGACATCCGGCAGCGACGCCACCGGCCCCATACGGCCGGTGACGATCGACCGGCCCGTGCGCGGGGCGGGCCGGCATCCGATGGGTAGCGCACAGCCCGCGCCCCGGCCCGCCGCCGGCCAGGCCGGCACGGACGGGCTGGCACCAGTGCGGCCGAGCGGGGCTGCGGGCGCTGAGCAGGCACAAGCGGCGGCGAACCGGAACCGGCTGCTACAGGCTTTGCAGGCCCGACAGCGGGCGGCCGCCGACCAGCAGCGCTCACACGAGGGTGATGCACAGTGAAGAAGCTGCACATGGGCTGCCTCACCGTGCTGCTCCTGGTCGCTGCCGCGTGCTGTGCGGCCCCCGCCGTGCTGTTCTCGACCGCAAGTGAGCGCCCCACCGCGCCGGGGGTGGTCCCGCCAAGTGTGGAGGGCATCCCGGGCCGGATGCTGGCCGCCTACGCCACTGGTGCCGCGCAGATCGGCACACACGTGCCGGGCTGCAAGGGCATGCGCTGGCAGATCCTCGCCGGCATCGCCCGCATCGAGTCCGGCCACGCCTCGGGCAAGCAGATCAGCCCCGCGGGGGACATCACCCCGCCCATCACCGGGCCGCGTCTGGATGGATCCGGCATCGGCGGCAACCGCACCCCCTTCCCTGACACCGACGGCGGACTGTGGGACGGCGATACGGAGTTCGAGCGGGCGGTGGGCCCCTTCCAGTTCCTGCCCGCCACATTCCGCTCCTTAGGCAAAGACGGCAACGGCGACGGCACGGTCAGCCCGCACAACGCCGACGACGCAGCCGCCTCCGCCGCCGTCTACCTGTGCGGGAAGGACCGGGACCTGACCGACCGGAACCAGCTGCGGGCCGCGATCTACATCTACAACCGCTCAGAGGCCTACGTGGAGGATGTCCTGTCCGGCATCGACCAGTACGACGCACTTGGTGCCACTCCGACCATTCCCACCGGGAACGCCGGCACGGTCGTGGCTGCTGCGGTGGCCCAGCAAGGTGTGCCCTACTCCTGGGGCGGCGGAGGACCAGACGGCCCCAGCCGCGGGTTCTGCTGCTCCCCCGGCGGACAGGACGGCAGCAAGGTGACCGGGTTCGACTGCTCGGGGCTGACGCAGTACGCGTTCGCGCAGGCCGGCATACAGCTGCCCCGTACAGCGGCGGCACAGGCAAGTGCCGGGAGGCGGATCCCCGCCTCGGCCGGAGTGGGCGCACTGCTGCCGGGCGACCTGGTGTTCTACGGCTACGACCCGGGCGCCGATTCCACGATCCACCACGTCGGGATCTACCTCGGCAACGGGCAGATGATCAACGCGCCCCGGCCGGGCAAGCTGGTCCGCATCGACCCGGTCACCGCGATGCCCGACTATGCGGGAGGGGCCAGGCTGCTGTGAGCCTCCGTTGGAGCGGGGGCCGCCTGATCGCCGCCTCCGCCGTACTGACCTGTGCCGGAACCCTGTTGCTGTACGTCGGGCTGCAGCCGCAGGTCGAGCCTGGGGTCACCGCCTATCCGGGCAGCACCCCCTCGGTGGCCGTCGCCACTTCCCTCTCCGGCCCGGCGGCAGCGCGGTCAGGCCGAACAGGAAGCGGCTCGGCCGGCGTCAGGCCGTCCGCACCCGCACCGACGGCGACCATCGTGGCGGCGCCCTCAGGCCTGGCGGCCGTGCGGGCGGAGTTGCCGCACCCCGGGTCCGGGGAAGCCGCCGACCCGCTCATCCAGCAGGCGCTGGACCGGGCCAGCCGTCCGGACCTCCCAGGCCGGGACGAGGCGCTGCTGCTGCGGCAGGGGCGCCAGGCGTGGCTGACCGACACGCACGCGTACACGCAGGTGCGGCTCCAGGCCGCCACCGTCCGCCGCGCGAGTGCCGACGGCGAGGAGCCGGTGCGGGCGGTGGTGCGGCTGGTGTGGGCCGGCGCCGACCCCGCAGGGACCTTCCTGGACGGCCGCCCGGCCGCCGTCCACTTCACCCAGAACGGAGACGGATCATGGAACCGGACCGGCTGACACCGTCCGCGGCCGCAGTGTTCGGCACGGCGCGCAACGTCCTTGATGCAGTGTGGACGCTCGGCGCCTGGGCTGCGGTCAATGCGTGGTGGCTCACGCTGGTCACGGCCGTGCTCGTGACCGGATGGGAGATGCTGCAGAGCCGTCTGGCCAGCAAGGCCCTGTCCGAACGGACGTGCGTGGAGCTGGTCCCCAGCGGCCAGTTCACGCCGGGGGCGGAGGAGGTCTGGCGGCAGGGCATGCAGATGATCCGGGCTGCCGGGTCAGGGCCGTGGTGGACGCCGCGCCGGGCCCGCACGCTGCGGGTGCGGCTGCGCGCTGATGGCAGCCGGCCCCTGGCGTACCGGATCGAGGCCCCCGCCTCCGCCCACGCACTGCTGACCCGGCACCAGTTCGGGCCTCGGGTGAAGGTCAGCACCGTCCCGCCAGCCGCCGACAAGATGCGTACCCATGTGGTGCGGGCCGTGCTGACCCTGCACGGGGCGCCCGGCAGCAGTCTGCGCGAGGTACCGCTGGACCCCGACCCCCTGCAGCCACTGGTCGATTCCGTCGCCGGGATCCGGGCCGAGCTCGGCGATCTGGCCGAGGTGTGCGTGGACCTCTCCCCCGCCCCACGATGGCACCTGGCCGCCTACAGGATGCGGATCATGCAGCGCGCTCGTACTGAGGCACGGCGCGAAGCCGCCCGCGAGGCCAGGTGGACAGGCGAGCCGGCCACCGGCCTGCCCGCCGCCCTGGGGAACCTGCTGGACCCGGCGCAGTGGAAGAACGCCGGCCGGGCGCCGGTACTGATGCCGCTGCGGCCGCAGCGGGTCGACCGCGAGCGCGCCCTGGGCAGGTTCGCCGAGACCGCCGGGCTGATGCGGGTGCAGATCCTCGTCCGCTGCGCCTCCGACAGCGAAGGCCGGGCCGAGCAGCACCTCGCCCTGATCAATGCGGCGATGGACGTCTACGCCGGTGCGTCCCGGATCGGCACCCGCGGCATATCGCTGGGGCCGTGGCAGATCGGCCCGGACCGGTGGCCGTGGCGCCCCCGGTTCGACCAGCAGTGGACAACGGCCCTGATGCGACCGGCCGCCGGGGGCTGGGCGCGGGTCGACGAGCTGGGAGGACTGCTGAAGCCGCCCACAGCCGCGGCGCGGATGCCGGTAGTCGAGGCACAGGTGCCCACTTACGAAGTGGGCCGGGATCTGCTGCCGCAGGGCTGGTACCGGGGGCCGGACGGGCGGGAACGGCTGCTGGCCACCGCCGAGGACGAGACTTTGTTCGAGGTGCAGTCCGGGAAGGCCGGGTGGGGCAAGACCAGCAGGGCCCAGGTCCATGCCGTGGCCAGCGCCCACAACGGGCGCGGGCTGGCGTTCGTGGACCCGCACGGCGACTCCTTCGGCGAGGTGGCCCGCTACCTCGCCCACGAGGACATCGCCGACCGGGTGCGCCTGGTCGACCTCACCGTGACCACCCCGGACGCGATGATCGCGTGCTGGAACCTCCTGGACATGAGCCGCCTGGAGCGGCCGTATGAGGTCACCGCCGCCGTCACCGACGCGATCGCCACCGCCCTGGGCTGGTCCGACCTCACCGGCCCCCGCGCACTAACCATCCTGACGAAAGCGGTGGAGGCGCTGGTCGCGGTGAACACCACGGCCATCGCCGCCGGCCCGGGTTCCCAGGAGCAGCAGGCGACCCTTCTGCAGGTCCGGCCTCTGCTGACCGACAAGGAGTTCCGTCACCTGGTCCTCAACGTCCTGGACGAGGAGGCGCGCCGCTGGTGGCTCACCAGTTTTGCCGATCTGCCCCGTGAGGCTCTGTTGACCGTCCTGAACCCGCTCGACCGGCTGGCCGCCAATCCGGCGCTCCGTGCCTTCCTGGGATGCCCGGTCAGCGGCTACGACATCCGCCGGGCCATGGACGAGGGCCATGTGGTGTGGATCTGCCCGCCCGGAACCGGGCCCACCGACCGGCTGCTGATCTCGCTCCTGGTCCGCGACTTCCTGCGCGCGGGCCTGTCCCGGCGGGACCTTGCCGAGCGGGACCGGCGGCCCTTCCGCCTCTACCTGGACGAGCTGATCTCCCTGGACGGCGCCGGATCCACGGTTGCGGAGATCACCGAGCAGCTGCGGAAGTTCGGGGGCCGGCTGCACGGGATGACGCAGCTGCTGGACCGCCTATCCGGGCCGACCCGCACCGCGCTGCTGCAGAACGCCTCCTGCCTGTCCACCACGGCCGGGTCCGCGGCAGCCATCGGGCAGATCACCGGTGAATGGGGCGGCAAGGTCACCGTCGAAGACGTCGCCGAGCTCGACCGGTGGTGGCACTACGCCTCCCTCACCTCCGCCGGGAAACGCATCGGCCCGCTGCTCGTACGCGGCCCTTCCCTCGCCGAAGTCTTCGACGACCTCGCCCAGCCGAGCCGGACGAAGACGCTGCTGCACACCGCGCACACGAACACCGGCGCCCGTCCCCTGCACGTACGCCTCACCCAAGCCACCGGACAGACCGACACG
>NZ_JBFBGR010000071.1:0-8653 GCF_040684755.1 Streptomyces sp. NPDC089799
TCGCCCTCCGGGCGACGCGACGAAGGAGCGCCCTTGACAGGACTGACGGACCCGTAATGACACTGGGACTGACGGGCCACCCCCGGGCACCACCCAGATGCCGTCCAGGCGAAGCACCGGCACACCCCCAGCCCCCGCTCCACAGAGCAGTCCGGCTCAATTGACATCCGGCTGTTGCCCCGGCCCAGCCCCGCTGCGTCCTCCGGCTCGGTGGCACGGTGCCGGGGGTGGGTGGGCAACCCCCGGCCCGGCCCGGCGCGGCTCGGGGGGTGGAGCGTGCCGCGCGGGTGGCGCCGCAGCCACCGCCCGCCTCTCCGCCTATCGTGGCCGTGTTCGAAGCGTGCCCGCCGAGCGATGCCCAGGAGTCCCGTGACCACCCACGACGAGTTCGCCGAAGCCCTGCGCGCGCAGCGCGTGTGGGATCGGGAGTTGCCCGGGTTCGAGGCCGGTGCGGCGCCCGCGGAGCCGGTCTCGCTGTTCCACTCGTGGTTCCTGGATGCCGTCAAGGCGGGCCAGGTGGAACCGCACACCATGGCTCTCGCCACCGTGGACGCCGATGGGCTGCCCGACGTACGGACGCTGATGCTGCACGACGCGGACGCGCGTGGCTGGCACTTCGCCACGCACGCCGGCAGCGCCAAGGGGCGGCAGCTGGCCGCCCGGCCTGCTGCCGCCCTGCACTTCTACTGGCCCGCCGTCGCGCAGCAGATCCGCATCCGGGGGCGTGTCACCGCCGACGGGCCCGGAGCCGTACGGTCGCGCGGGGCGCTCGCGGCCGCGCTCACCGGGCACCAGAGCGAGGTGCTCGACGGGCGCGAGACGCTCGTGGCCGCGTCCGCGGCCGCGTGGGAGCGGGCCGGGGCGGAGCCGGACGCGGTGGTGCCGACCTGGACGGCGTACACGCTGATCCCCGACGAGGTCGAGTTCTTCCAGGGGGACGCCATGCGGCGGCACGTACGGCTGCGTTACCGCCGCCGTACAGGGGCCGGCGGCAAGGCCGCCGGCTGGGAGCGCGGGTTGCTCTGGCCCTGACGCCGAGACCGAGGCCAAGGCTGAAACCGAGACCAAGGCCAAGGCCCGACGCCAAGCCCCCCGCCACCGCCCCCTCAGCCCCCCGCCACCGGCCGGAACACCGGTACCGAGATCTCCTCCGTCTCCCTCCGGAACGTGACCTCCAGGGGCATCCCGATGCGCAGCGCGGATTCCTCGCAGTCGACGATCTCCGTCATCATGCGCGGGCCCTCCTGCAGGTCAACGACGGCGGCCACGTACGGGACCCTCGTCCCGAACGGCGGCAGGTCGTTCCGGTGGATCACCGACCACGTGTAGAGGACGGCCCGGCCGCTCGCCCGTTCCCACTCCACGCGGTCCTCGCCCGCCCAGCAGTGCGGGCAGAACTCGCGCGGGTAGTGGTGCGCGCGTCCGCACGCCGTGCAGCGGCGGAGCAGCAGCCGGCCCTCGGCGGCCGCGTCCCAGTACGGGCGGGTGAAGTCGTCGGTCTCGGGCAGGTCGAAGCGGGGGCCGCCGGCGGCGGGGGCCGCGGTCATGAGAAGAGTCCGATCGCCGAGTCCAGGGACCAGGTCTGCCAGCTCATCGCGAAGAGCGCGACGAGGGAGATGAGGGCCATCATCGAGTTCTGTCCCTGTTCGGCCCAGTCGTGGATCATCAGGACGAGGTAGAGCAGGTTCAGCAGCAGGCCGCCGACCAGCGCCACCGGGGTCAGGAACCCGAGGACGAGTCCCAGGCCGAGGGCGAGTTCCGCGTACACCACCACGTACGCCATCAGTTTCGGCCGGGGCTGTACGACGGACACGAAGCCCGTCTTCACGAACGGCCACCGGTGCTTGTTCGCCACGTCGGCCGCCCAGGCGATGCCCGTGCCGCGCTCGAACCAGCCCTTCTTGTCCTTGTGCCGCCAACTCTCCAGCCACCACAGGCCGAGGCCGATCCGCAGCACGGCGAGCCACTCGGCCCCGCTCAGCCAGATGGTCTGCATACGGCCACCCCTCCCATGAGCCCGATCCCTCCCATGAGTGAATCTGACGGTACGTCAGTTCAGCGGATGCGGCGCGTCCGCGCAAGAGCCCCGCAGGACCCTCGTCCACCTCCGTGACCGATTCCCCGCCACCACCGGTCCGCGGCCGAATCCCGCCGTGACCGATCCGCAACCGGATCCCCGCCCGACCGAGACCCATGAACGCTCCGTGACGCTACGCTCACCCTTCATGCCTGAAACGCCTGACCTGACCGCCACCGAGCCCCATCCCGTGTATGTCATCGGGGGCGGCCCCGGCGGGCTCGCCGTGGCGGCCGCGCTCCGCGCGCGCGGTGTCCGGGCGGTCGTCGTGGAGAAGTCCGACGCCGTGGGCGCGTCCTGGCGGCGGCACTACGACCGGCTCCGCCTGCACACCACCCGCCGCCTGTCGGCGCTTCCGGGACTGCCGATGCCGCGCCGCTTCGGGCGCTGGGTGTCCCGCGACAACGTGGTGCGGTACCTGGAGAAGTACGCCGAGCACCACGAGCTGGAGATCGTCACCGGGGTCGAGGTGACCCGCATCGAGCGCACCGAGCACGCCGAACGCACCGAGAACGACAACGGCCCCGACGACGGCTGGGAGCTGCACGCCACCGGCGGCCGGCGGCTCGCCGCACGGGCCGTGGTCGTCGCCACCGGGTTCAACCACACCCCGCACCTGCCGGACTGGCCGGGTGCCGCGGACTACACCGGGGAGCTGCTGCACGCGGCGGAGTACCGCAACGCGGCCCCGTTCGCGGGGCGTGACGTGCTCGTCGTCGGCACCGGGAACACCGGGGCCGAGATGGCGGTCGACCTCGTGGAGGGCGGCGCCGCCCGGGTGCGGCTGGCGGTGCGCACCGCCCCGCACATCGTGCGCCGCTCCACGGCCGGCTGGTCCGCCCAGCGCAGCGGGATCCTGGTGCGCCGGCTGCCTGTGGGGATGGTGGACCGGATCGGCGCCCTGCAGGCGAAGGTGGCCGTGCCGGACCTCTCGGCGTACGGGCTGCCCCGGCCGGAGACCGGCCTGTACAGCCGGGTCCGGGAAGGGGCGATCCCGGTGCAGGACGTGGGGCTGATCGCGGCGGTCCGGGCGCGGAAGGTGGTGCCGGTCGCCGCCGTGGAGTCCTTCGAGGGGGATTCGGTGGTGCTGGCGGACGGTTCGCGCATCACCCCGGACGTGGTGATCGCGGCCACCGGCTACCGGCGGGCGCTGGAGGGGCTGGTCGGGCACCTGGGCGTGCTGGACGGGCGCGGCCGACCGGTGGTGCACGGCTCCCGTACGTCGCCGAACGCGCCACGGCTGTATTTCACCGGTTTCACCAACCCCATCAGCGGAATGTTCCGGGAGATGGCCCTGGACGCCGAGAGGATCGCCAAGCGGATCGCCAAGCCGAACTCCAAGACGCCGACGAAGAGGCCCAGCAAGCCGAACACCGGGTCGATTGCCGAGCCGAACACCGAGCAGAACACCGAGCCGAACCCGCAGTCCCCCGCGCGCAGGGCGCGTACCGCGCCGTAACATCTGCGCGCATTCTTGCGCAGCCCTGTTCCTGACGACGCGTCAGTTCAGTAATCTGACAAGGCGTCAGTTCATTGGCGCTTCTCTGCGTCATCGAGCAGGAGCGGGCGGAACGATGCTTGGATCTACTCACGGCACCCTCACCACCGACTTCCGCGCACGGGTCGAGGCTTGCGGGGACCATTCCCGCAACGCCGTCCATTCCACGACGGCCGACCCCGCCGCCGACGGGGCGGGCGCGGGCGCCCGGGACGTCAGCGGGCGGCCGCTGCACGCCGACGTGCCCGACCTCGACCGTTTCTTCCGGCCCGAATCGGTGGCCGTCATCGGCGCCTCCGACGCCGAGGGCAGACCCAACACCGGCATCACGCGCCAGCTCATCGCCTGGGCGGAACGCGTCGGTGCCCGGCTGCACCCCGTGCACCCCACCCGGACCACCGTCTTCGGGCGGCCCTGCTTCGCCTCCGTCGGAGCCCTGCCCGAACAGGTGGACCTGGCCGTGCTGCTGGTCGCCGACCCGCTCCCGGTCATCGAGGAACTCGCCGAGGCCAAGGTGAAGTTCGCGGTCGCCTTCGCCTCCGGCTTCGCCGAGACAGGCGACCGGGGCAAGGAGGCCCAGGCCCGGCTCACCGCGGCCGTACGGCGCTCCGGGCTGCGGCTGCTCGGCCCGAACACCAACCTCAACGCCTTCGAGGAGTTCCGCGAGGACCTCGACGGACCGGCGATCGCACTGATCACCCAGTCCGGGCACCAGGGCCGCCCCGTCTACACCCTGCAGGAGCTGGGCATCCGGCTCTCCCACTGGGCGCCGACCGGCAACGAGGCCGACCTGGAGACCGCCGACTTCATCTCCTACTTCGCCGAGCGGCCGGAGGTCGGCGCGATCGCCTGTTACGTCGAGGGACTCAAGGACGGCCGGTCCTTCCTGCTCGCCGCCGACCGGGCCGCCCGCAACGGGGTCCCGGTGGTCGCCGTCAAGGTCGGCCGGACCGAGACCGGCGCCCGGATGGCCGCCTCCCACACCGGCAAGCTCACCGGGGCGGACACCGTCGTCGACGCCGCGATGCGGCAGTTCGGGGTGATCCGGGTGGACGGCCTGGACGAGCTCCAGGACACCGCCGCCCTGCTGGCCCGCGCCCGCCGGCCGCGGGCGGACGGGGTGGTCGTCTACTCGATCTCCGGCGGCACCGGAGCGCACTTCTCCGACCTGGCCACGGAGGCGGGGCTCTCGCTGCCCACACTCTCCGACGCCAAGCAGGCCGAACTGCACCAGTGGATACCCGAGTACCTGAACGTCGCCAACCCCGTGGACAACGGCGGTCACCCGGTCGGCGACTGGCGCGGCCCGAAGATCATCGACGCGATCCTCGCCGACCCGTCCGTGGGCGTGCTGATCTGCCCGATCACCGGGCCGTTCCCGCCCATGAGCGACAAGCTCGCACAGGACCTGGTGGACGCGGCGGAGCGGACGGACAAGCTGATCTGCGTGGTGTGGGGCTCCCCGGTGGGCACCGAGGACGCGTACCGCACCACCCTGCTCGGCTCCTCCCGGGTCGCCACCTTCCGCACCTTCGGCAACTGCATCACCGCCGTACGCGCCTACCTCGAACACCACCGCTTCACCACCGGCTACCGCTCGCCCTTCGACGACGCCCCGCGCACGCCGTCGCCCTCGTACCGCAAGGCCCAGGGCCTGATGCGGCCGGGGCAGCAGCTCAGCGAGCACGCGGCGAAGCAGCTGCTGCGCGCGTACGGGATCCGGGTGCCGCGCGAGCAGCTGGTGACCAGCGCGGCGGCGGCGGTCCGCGCGGCCGGGCAGGTCGGCTACCCCGTGGTGATGAAGGCGTCCGGGCCGCAGCTGGCCCACAAGACGGAGCTCGGGCTGGTGAAGATCGGGCTGACCTCGGCGAGCCAGATCCGCGACGCGTACCGGGACCTGACGGACATCGCGCGGTACGAGAACGTGCCGCTGGACGGGATCCTCGTCTGCCAGATGGTCGAGCGGGGCGTGGAGATGGTCGTCGGCGTCACCCAGGACGACCTCTTCGGCCCGACGGTCACGGTGGGCCTGGGCGGTGTGCTGGTGGAGGTCCTCCACGACGCGTCGGTACGGGTGCCGCCCTTCGGCGAGGACCAGGCCCGGGCGATGCTGCGGGAGCTCCGAGGCCATGCGCTGCTGGAGGGCGTACGGGGCGCCCCGCCAGCGGATGTGGACGCGCTGGTGGAGGTGGTCCTGCGGGTCCAGCGGATGGCGCTGGAGCTGGGGGGCGAGCTGTCCGAGCTGGACATCAACCCGCTGATGGTGCTGCCGCGGGGGCAGGGGGCGGTTGCGCTGGACGCGCTCGCGATCTGCCGTTGACCGTGCGGTCGGCGGGCTGGACAGCCGGCCCGCCCGCAGCCCGCAGCCCGCAGCCCGCAGCCGCACGGTCAAGCCAGTCACCCACCACTGAAGCGGAGCACGTACACCCATGGCCGAGCCCGACACGTCGGTATTGCACCGCACCGAGAACAACGTCTCCTGGATCACGCTCAACCGTCCCGAGGCCATGAACGCCGTCACCTGGGAGCAGCGCGAGCGCGTCATCGCGCTGCTCGGCGAGGCCGACGCCGATCCCGCCGTGCGGGCCGTCGTCGTCACCGCCACCGGCAAGGGCTTCTGCGCCGGCGCGGACCTGCGCGGCGGGCCCGCGGCGGGCGGCGAGCGGGTCGCGGGGGACGTCGCCCGCATGATCCGCCGCGGCGCGCAGCGCCTGATCACCGCCGTCCTCGACTGCGAGAAGCCCGTGATCGCCGCCGTCAACGGCACCGCCGCCGGCATCGGCGCCCACCTCGCCCTCGCCTGCGACCTGGTCATCGCGGCCGAACAGGCCCGCTTCATCGAGGTGTTCGTACGCCGCGGCCTGATCCCCGACGGCGGCGGCGCCTACCTGCTCCCCCGGCTGATCGGCCCGCAGAAGGCCAAGGAGCTGATGTTCTTCGGCGACGCGCTGCCCGCCGCCGACGCGGCCGCGCTGGGCCTGGTCAACCGGGTGGTCCCGGCGGAGGAGCTGGAGCCCACGGCCCGCGCCTGGGCGGAGCGTCTCGCGCAGGGCCCCACCCGGGCGCTCGCCCTGACCAAGCAGCTCGTCAACGCCTCCCTCGACGGCGACCGCGCCACGGCGCTGGCCGCCGAGGCCACGGCGGTGGAGGTGAACATGACCACGGCGGACGCCAACGAGGGCGTGGCCTCCTTCGTGGAGCGCCGCACGCCCAAGTACCGCGGCTGCTGACCCGGCAGGGGGAGGGGTGCCCGAGGGGTTCCCGAAGGTGCCGGAGGGGCACCACAGGGGCCGCCACCCGGTCGCCCCCGGCCCCCTCCCCCGCCCCCTCACTCCTGGCGCGGGTTCGGCCTCAGTACCGCGAACACCGCCCCGCTCGGGTCCTCCAGCCAGGCGATGCGCCCCACGTCGGGCACGTCCACGCCGGGCAGCAGCACCGAGCCGCCGTTCTCCACCACGGCCCGCTCGGTGGTCTCCACGTCCGCCACCGCGAAGTACGGCACCCAGCGCGCGGCATCGGTGTCCGTCAGCGGCGCCACCCCGCCGAAGGCCCCCTCCTCCTGGTCCCCTTCCCCGACGCTGAGCACGCGGTACTCCATCCCGGGCGCGTCCATCTCCTGTGAACGCCAGCCGAACAGCGACTCGTAGAAGGCGATGTCGGCGAGCGGCTCGCCCACGTGCAGTTCCACCCAGCACAGCGCGTCGTCGGCGGAGGCCGTTTCGAGCCCCTTGGTCTTGCCGGGCTGCCAGACCGCGAAGTCGGCGCCCTGCGGGTCGCTGAACTGGGCCGTCCATCCCTCCCCCATCACGTCCATCGGCTCGGCGCGCACCGTGCCGCCGCCCTGTTCGACCGCCCTGGTGGTGGCCTGGACGTCCGGGGACTGGAAGTACACCATCCAGGCGCTCGCGGCCCCTTCGTCGGTGAGCGGCCCGAGCGCGGCGACGGTCTTGTGGTGCTTCCTGAAGAAGCCGTACCCGTCGGCCTCGGGCCCGGCCGAGACGAACTCCCAGCCGAAGACGAGGCCGTAGAAGGCGGCCGCGCCGGTGGTGTCGGGGCTGCCCAGGTCGATCCAGTTGGGAGATCCGGTACGGAAGTCGGTGCCGAGCATGCTGTCTGTCCTCCAGGGTCGGTCCGGGTGGAAGGGGGCGGCCCGGGCCGCCCCTGCCGCCCCCGACACGATGCCCAGTCCGGCTGCGCCGCGCCGTACGGCTGACCTGTTCCGGGCGTCTCATTCACCCGGTGGGCCTACCGGCGGCCCGGGGGCTGCACGCGTCTTCCTATCTGACGATCCGTCAGTTTCAATCGGTGGTGTGATGGGACACGCAGGGATGGCGGCCACCGTCGTCCGATACCTCAGATCAGTCGGCTCCCCCACCGCCGCGGAGCCCGCGCCCGTCGACGCGCATCCGCGGCCCGATCTCCGTGCCGTCGGCGACGACGAGCGCGCCCCGATCAGTCCCGCCGAGTTCCGCGCCGTACTGGGCAACTTCGCCAGCGGGGTCACGATCATCACGGCCCCCGCCACGGCGGAGGGCGGCGAGGGCGGTCCGGCCGGCTTCGCGTGCCAGTCCTTCGCCTCGCTGTCCCTGGACCCGCCCCTGGTGACGTTCATGGTCGCGCGTACGTCGACCACCTGGCCGCGCATCGCGCGGGCCGGGGTCTTCTGCGTGAACATCCTCGGCGCCGAACAGGGCGAGCTGTGCCGCGCCTTCGCGATCAGCGGCGCCGACAAGTTCGCCGGGGTCGAGCACGCCCCCGCCCCGGTCACCGGATCGCCCCGGCTGGCCGCCGTACCGGCCTGGATCGACTGCCGGATCCACGCCGTGCACACCGGCGGCGACCACCTGATCGTGGTCGGCCGGGTCGAGGCGATCGGCGCGGCCGGCGAGGGCGAACCGCTGCTGTTCCACAAGGGGCGGTTCGGCCGCTTCGCCGACTGAGCAGCCGGGAGCCACGGCCGAGCAGTCAGGAGTCACGGCCGAGCGGCCGGACGGCTGGAGTCCGCCGCGTCGGCGGTGTCGGAGGGGTCTGCCGCGTCTGCGGCGGAGTCCGCACCGGACACCGGGTCCGGGGACCCC
>NZ_JBFBGR010000072.1:0-7358 GCF_040684755.1 Streptomyces sp. NPDC089799
GGCGTGCCGAACGTCATCGGCTCCTCCACCAACCCCACCCTGCCCTTCGGCCGGGACGCGGTCGCCGAGCACTACGGCATGATCGTCTCCGTCCACGACCTCAAGCCGGACCTCCCCGGCGACGCCGCCATGGCGCGCGACCGGATCCGGGCCGGCACGATGGGGGCCGAGGACGTCCTGCACGACCTGGGCGCCATCGGCATCACCTCCTCCGACGCCCAGGGCATGGGCCGGGCGGGCGAGACCGTTCGCCGTACGTTCGCCATGGCCGCCAAGATGAAGGCCGAGCTCGGCCCGATGGACGGCGACGGCGAGGGCGACGACAACGCCCGCGTGCTCCGCTACATGGCCAAGCTGACGATCAACCCGGCCATCGCGCACGGCCTGGCCCACGAGATCGGCTCCATCGAGGTCGGCAAGCTCGCCGACATCGTCCTGTGGCGCCCCCAGTTCTTCGGCGCCAAGCCCCAGCTCGTCCTCAAGTCGGGCTTCCCGGCCTACGGCGTCACCGGCGACCCCAACGCCGCCACCGACACCTGCGAGCCCCTCGTCCTCGGCCCGCAGTTCGGCGCCCACGGCGCCACCGCCGCCGACATCTCCGTGGCCTTCGTCTCGGCCGCGGCCGCGGCCCTCGGCGGCGACGCCATGCCGACCCGCCGCCGCCGGGTCGCCGTCCGCGGCACCCGCGGCATCGGACCGAAGGACATGCTCCTCAACTCCCGGGTGGGCGCGGTCGACGTGGACGCGCGCAGCGGACTCGTCTCCCTCGACGGGGAACCGCTGCGTTCCGAAGCCGCCGACTCGATCGCCCTCAACCGCCTGTACTTCCTGTAAGAGCAAGGACCACCCTCATGAACAAGCCCGTCGACGCCGGTCACCGCATGCCCCCCGAGTGGGCCCCGCACGAGCGCACCTGGATGGCCTGGCCCAGCCCGAACCCGACCTTCACCAACGACGAAGAGCTCGCCGAGGCCCGCCGGGCGTGGGGCTCGGTCGCCCGCGCCGTCAGCGCGTACGAGCCCGTCACCCTGGTGGTCTCGCCCGGTGACGCCGAGGGCGCCCGCGCCGTGGTCGGCGCCGGCGACAAGCACCCCGTCGAGCTGGTCGAGCGCGAGCTCGACGACGCCTGGATGCGGGACATCGGCCCCACCTTCGTCACCAACGGCCAGGGCGAGCTCGCCGCGGTCGACTGGACCTTCAACGGCTGGGGCGCCCAGGAGTGGGCCCGCTGGGACAACGACTCCAAGATCGCCCGGCACATCTCCGACATCGTCGGGACCCGCACCTACAGCACCCCGCTGGTCAACGAGGGCGGCGCCATCCACGTCGACGGCGAGGGCACCGTCCTGCTGACCGACACCGTGCAGCTCGGCGAGGGCCGCAACCCCGGCTGGACCCGCGAGCAGGTCGAGCAGGAGATCCACGCCCACCTCGGCACCACCAAGGCGATCTGGCTGCCGTACGGCCTGGCCGGCGACTACGGCACCTACGGCACCCAGGGCCACGTCGACATCGTGGCGGCCTTCGCCCGCCCCGGCGTGGTGATGGTGCACACCCAGCCCGACCCGGCGCACCCGGACCACGAGCGCTGCAAGCTGATCGCGGCCCTGCTGCGGTCCGCCACCGACGCCCGGGGACGTCAGCTGGAGGTCGTCGAGATCCCGGCGCCGACCGTGCTGGAGGAGGACGGCGAGTGGGTCGACTACTCGTACATCAACCACTACCTGTGCAACGACGGTGTCGTGCTCTGCGCCTTCGACGACCCGCGGGACGAGGAAGCGGCCGAGATCTTCCGCGGACTGTTCCCGGAGCGGACCGTGACGCTGGTTGACGCACGTACGATTTTCGCCGGGGGTGGCGGTATCCACTGCATCACCCAGCAGCAGCCCAAGGTCTGAGGGTCTTCCCGAGGACCGCGAACGTGAGGGAGTGGCCATGGTGGCCGGTGGGGTACGCGCGCGGAAGAACGCGCCGCCGCGCGAGGAGGTCCTCGCCGCCGCCATGGCGACCATCGCGGAGCGCGGCCTGGACGGCCTGACCATGGCCGGCCTGGGCCGCCAGGTCGGCATGAGCAGCGGGCACCTGCTGTATTACTTCCGGACCAAGGACGAACTGCTCCTGCAGACCCTGGAATGGAGCGAGGCCGCCCTCGGCCTCGAACGGCGGGCCCTGCTCTCCCGGCGCGGCACGGTCGCCGACCGGCTCGCCGCCTACGTCGACCTGTACGTGCCCGAGTACGCGCGGGACCCGCACTGGACCCTCTGGCTGGAGGTCTGGAACCGCTCCCAGAACGCCGGACCCGAGGAGCGGGAACGGCAGGCCGCGATCGAGGGCGCCTGGCACCGCGACCTGGTCGCCCTGCTGGCCGAGGGCATCTCCCGCGGCGAGTTCCGCCAGGTCGACGCGGAACGGGTGGCGGCCCGCGCCCGCGCCCTGCTGGACGGCTTCAGCATCCAGCTCGCCGTGGGCCTGCCCACGGTCGACCGGCCCGAGATCCTGGCCCACGTCAGAGAGTTCTTCACCGAGGCCCTCACCCCGCCGGCGGGGTGAGGGCGGCGGGCCCGTCCGACACGTGACGGACCCCGCCCACATGGTGAGACCGGCGTCCGCACGCCGGGAAGCGTATGGCACACTGCGGACGTGCTTGCTCAGACCGTGATTATCTGCAGCAGCGCGCCGGTCCGCAGTGACCGCTGACCCGTGGAAGACCTCTGCGGGCAGCGACACCGTGCCCCTGACCCGCGCGCAGACCTCTCGCACCAGCGAGAGGTTTTTTGTTTCCCGGCGCACGAAATGCCGGGAGCGTCCCGCGCGCGATGATGGGGGCAGTGGATCCCGGGTTTCCGGAGCCACTCATCCGACAGGAGTCCAGATCACCATGACGCCAACAGGGACGACAGAGGCGAAAGCCGTCCTGGACGACAGCTTCCACGTCTTCGACACGACCCTGCGCGACGGCGCGCAGCGCGAGGGCATCAACCTCACGGTCGCGGACAAGCTGACGATCGCCCGGCACCTGGACGAGTTCGGCGTCGGTTTCATCGAGGGCGGCTGGCCGGGCGCCAACCCCCGCGACACCGAGTTCTTCGCCCGCGCGCAGGCCGAGATCGAGTTCCGGAACGCCCAGCTGGTCGCCTTCGGCGCCACCCGCCGGGCCGGCGGCTCGGCCGCCGAGGACCCGCAGGTCCGCGCGCTGCTGGAGTCCGGCGCGCCGGTGATCACCCTGGTGGCCAAGTCCCACGACCGGCACGTCGAACTGGCCCTGCGCACCACCCTGGACGAGAACCTGGAGATGGTCCGCGACACCGTCTCCTACCTGCGCGAACAGGGCCGCAGGGTGTTCGTCGACTGCGAGCACTTCTTCGACGGCTACCGCGCCAACCCGGAGTACGCCAAGTCCGTCGTCCGCACCGCCCACGAGGCCGGCGCCGACGTGGTCGTCCTGTGCGACACCAACGGAGGCATGCTCCCCGCCCAGATCACCGCCGTGGTCTCCACCGTGCTCGCCGACACCGGCGCCCGCCTCGGCATCCACGCCCAGGACGACACCGGCTGCGCCGTGGCCAACACCCTGGCCGCCGTCGACGCCGGCGCCACCCACGTGCAGTGCACCGCCAACGGATACGGCGAGCGGGTCGGCAACGCCAACCTCTTCCCGGTGGTCGCCGCACTGGAGATCAAGTACGGCCGCACCGTCCTCCCCGAGGGCGCGCTCGCCGAGATGACCCGCATCTCGCACGCCGTGGCCGAGGTGGTCAACCTGACCCCCTCCACGCACCAGCCGTACGTCGGCGTCTCCGCCTTCGCGCACAAGGCCGGCCTGCACGCCTCCGCCATCAAGGTCGACCCCGACCTGTACCAGCACATCGACCCCGAGCGGGTCGGCAACACCATGCGCATGCTGGTCTCCGACATGGCCGGCCGGGCCTCCATCGAGCTCAAGGGCAAGGAGCTCGGCGTCGACCTCAAGGGCGACCGCGAGCTGATCGGCCGGGTCGTGGAGCGGGTCAAGGAGCGGGAGCTCCAGGGCTACACCTACGAGGCCGCCGACGCCTCCTTCGAACTGCTGCTGCGCGCCGAGGCCGAGGGCCGGGCCCGCCGCTTCTTCAAGGTGGAGTCCTGGCGCGCGATCAGCGAGGACCGCCCCGACGGCACCCACGCCAACGAGGCCACGGTCAAGCTGTGGGTCCGGGGCGAGCGGATCATCGCCACCGCCGAGGGCAACGGCCCGGTCAACGCCCTGGACCGGGCGCTGCGTGAGGCACTGGAGACGTTCTACCCGCAGCTGGCCAAGTTCGAGCTGGTGGACTACAAGGTGCGCACCCTGGAGGGCACGCACGGCACCGAGTCCACCACCCGCGTGCTGATCACCACCACCGACGGCAACAAGGAGTGGAACACGGTCGGCGTGGCCCCGAACGTGATCGCCGCCTCCTGGCAGGCCCTGGAGGACGCCTTCACCTACGGGCTGCTGCACGCGGGCGTGGAACCGGCCTTCCGGATGATGCTCCGCCCGCCGGCCCACACCTCCCCGGGCGCTCCCGGCCGCCCGATCCGGCCCCGGGCCTGAGGCGGCGCCGGGCTTCACGCCCGGCCGCCCGGCCGTCCGCCGGCCCGACCATCCAGCCCTTATGTCCGACTTACACGGGAAAACACCCGTTCCGGTAGCGTCGAAGGCATGAAGACCAGGAGCACCCGGAGGACCAGGAGGGCCAGGAAGGCCAGGGGGAGCAGGCTGATACCCGCCGCGCTCTCCGGCCTGCTGCTGACCCTGTCGGCGACCGCCCTCGCGGTCGCCCCGCAGGCATCCGCCGCCACCGGACCGGCCGCGGTGGCCGCGGCGCTCAAGCAGAGCCCGGTCTACGTCGACCCGCGCGCACAGGCACAGCTGCCGAAGGACCAGGCGGACGCCCTCGCCAAGAAGATCAAGGACGCCGACAAGCCGCTGTTCGTCGCCGTGCTGCCGAACTCCGCCGAGTTCCCGCCGGCGAGCGTCTTCGAGAGCGTGCGGGCCCAGACGGGAGTCACCGGCCTCTACGCGATCCGGCTCGGCGACGGCTTCGACGCCAAGGCGGACAGGGTCGTCATGCGTCCCAACGCCGTGCGGAACCTGTCCGACGCGGTGAAGGCCGGCGGCCCGGTGGACGCGACCACCCAGCTGAACAACTTCGTCGACCAGGCCCTGCCGCAGATGCGGGGCAGCGCCCCCGCCTCGTGGGGCGGCACCGGAGCCGGCGGCGGCGTGGACGGCAGCACCCTGGTCGGCCTCGGCGTGGTCGCGGTGATCGGCGGCGGGGGCGCGTACGCCCTGGTCCGCCGGAACCGCAGGCGCAAGGAGGAGGCCGAACGGGCGGCCGTGGAGAAGCTGCGGGTGGTGGTGGACGAGGACATCACCGCGTTCGGCGAGGAACTCGAACGGCTGGACTTCCACCCCGGTGAGCCCGGTGCCGACGACGCCATGCGCCAGGACTACGAGCGGGCGCTGGACTCCTACGACCGGGCCAAGCAGATCATGGGCTCGGTCGCGCACCCGGAGGAGGTCAAGGGGGTCACCCAGGCCCTGGAGGACGGCCGGTTCGCGCTGGCGGTGCTCGCGGCCCGCCGGGAGGGGCGTCCGCTGCCCGAGCGCCGCGCACCCTGCTTCTTCGACCCGCGGCACGGTCCCAGTACGGAGGACGCCTCCTGGGCGCCCGCCGCGGGCACCCTCCGCACGGTCCCGGTCTGCCCGGCCGACGCGGTGCGCCTGCGCGAGGGCCGGGACCCGATGGTGCGCACGGTCGAGACCGACCGCGGTCCGCGGCCCTACTACGACGCCGGCCCGGTCTACGGGCCGTGGGCCGGCGGCTACTTCGGCGGCGGGATCCTGCCCGGCCTGCTGGTGGGCACCATGCTCGGCTCGATGATGTCCAGCCCCGCCTACGGCGCCGACTGGGGCGGCGGGGGCTTCGGCGACGGCGGCGGGTTCGACGGCGGTGACTTCTCCGGCAGCGACTTCGACGCCTCCGACTTCGGGGGCGGCTTCGGCGGCGGCGACTTCGGCGGTGGCGGCGGGGACTTCGGCGGCGGGGGCGGGTTCTGAGCACCCGCCCCCCGCAGGGCGACCGGGCTCAGGCCGCCGTGCGGATCGCCGAGATGTCGAAGGTCAGCTTCACCTTGTCGCTGACCATCACGCCACCGGCCTCCAGCGCGGCGTTCCAGGTCAGGCCCCAGTCGGAGCGCAGGATCTGGGTGCTGCCCTCGAAGCCGACGCGCTCGTTGCCGTAGGCGTCGGTGGCCGCGCCGTTGAACTCCAGGTCGATGGAGAGCGGGCGGGTGACGTCCTTGATGGTGAGCTCGCCGGTGAGGCGGTAGGTCTCGGCGCCGGTGCGGGCGGCCGAGGTGGAGCGGAAGGTCATCAGGGGGAAGGACTCGGCGTCGAAGAAGTCCCCGCCGCGCAGGTGGGCGTCGCGGTCGGCGATGCCGGTGTCGACCGACGCGGTCCGGACCTCGACGACGGCGGTGGACCGGGACGGATCGGCGCCGTCCAGGCTCAGGGTGCCCTCGTGGTCGGTGAAGGAGCCCCGGACGTTGGTCACCATCGCGTGGCGGACGGTGAAGCCGATGCTGCTGTGCGCCGGGTCGATGGTGTAGTCGCCGGTGAGGGCGGCGAGGGCCGGGTCGGCGTCGAGGACCGCGGTGGCCGCGGCGCCGGTGGCGGTGGTGGAGGCAGGGCTGGTGGCGACGGGGGCGACGGTGCGGCGGCTGAAGATGCCCATGGTGTGCTCCTGAGGACGAGAGGGGTTGAGGTCGTTGAAGTTTCAACGAGAATGACGCTAGACCCATTCCGTTCAACTTTCAACTTCACTCGCCGGTTTTGTTGGAGGTGAACAAAGGCCGCAGTCCCCTGCTGGTGATGTCCTTGCACGCGCCCGCGCTTCTGTGCGGGCTTCACAGCGGATCGGGCCCGAGACTGTGCGGTCTCTACGGAGGGTTTCCCGAGGTCCGCTTCGTAAGGTCGGTACATGACCGTTGTGGACCAGACTCCGGGCGAGCCGACGGACGCTCGCGGCCGCGTGGCCGAGCTGCACGACCTGCGCGAGCAGGCGCGGCGCGGCCCCAGTGACCGCGCGACCGAAGCCCAGCACGCCAAGGGGAAGCTGACCGCCCGCGAGCGCATCGCGCTCCTCCTCGACGAGGGCTCCTTCAAGGAGGTCGAGCAGCTGCGCCGGCACCGGGCCACCGGATTCGGTCTGGAGGCCCGCAAGCCCTACACCGACGGTGTCATCACCGGCTGGGGCACCGTCGAGGGCCGCACGGTCTTCGTCTACGCCCATGACTTCCGGATCTTCGGCGGTGCGCTGGGCGAGGCCCACGCCACG
>NZ_JBFBGR010000073.1:0-7109 GCF_040684755.1 Streptomyces sp. NPDC089799
GAGGCGGTGCAGGCCTCGGACGTGGTGATCACCATGGGCTGCGGCGACGCCTGCCCCTACTTCCCCGGCAAGCGGTACCTGAACTGGCAGCTGGAGGACCCCGCCGGCCAGGGCGTGGCGGCGGTCCGGCCGATCCGCGACGAGATCGAGCGGCGCATCCGCGGCCTGCTCGCCGAACTCGGCATCGAGCCCGCAGCGTGATGGCCACCGACACCGGCGTGCGCATCGCGCCCCTGCGACCCGAACACGCCGGGCAGGTCCTTGCGATCTACCAGCTCGGCATCGACGAGGGCAACGCCACCTTCGAGACCACCGCCCCGACCTGGGAGGCGTTCGACAGCACCAAGCTGCCCGACCACCGCCTGGTCGCGCTCGATGGCGGGCGGGTGCTGGGGTGGGCCGCCGTGGTGCCGGTCTCCGACCGGTGCGCGTACGCCGGCGTCGTCGAGCACTCCGTCTACGTCCACCCCGACACCCGCGGCCGCGGCGTCGGCCTCGCCCTGCTGACCACGCTGCTCGCCTCCACCGACGCCGCCGGCATCTGGACCGTGCAGTCCGGCATCTTCCCCGAGAACACCGCCAGCCTCGCCCTCCACCACCGCGCCGGGTTCCGCATCATCGGCACCCGCGAACGCATCGGCCGCCACCACGGGGCATGGCGCGACGTCGTCCTCGTCGAACGCCGCAGCCTCATCAGCTGACCGCCCTGCACGCTCCGGCCACGGTTTTCACGCAGGCCAGGTAGCACGCACACGGGCCAACAAGCGTACTCAAGGGCCAACTAACGTGCACGGTCACAAATGCTGTGACTGAGCGTCGTAGTTGGCCCGTCCGGCCAGATACACGCTCAGTACCCGGTGGAGCCTGTTAACGGTGTCCCGTACGGTCGACCCGTGATGATCAAAACGGGCGACCCCCGCAGTCTCGGCATCCCGGCCTCCGAGGCACGGTTGACCTTCGATGCGGAACTGCAGGAGCTCGGCGGCGGACCGCGGCGCCGCTTGCTCATGGTCGACGACGAGCCTGCCTTCGAGCTCAGCTTCTACTGCGGCACGTGCCCGCTCCTGTTCCGCCGGCTGGAGACCGCGCGGGAGAAGTTGTCCCTGGAGAGCATGCAGGAACGGCTCACCGGAACGCTGGACGATCCGGACGAGGGCGGCGTGATCGATGCGTTCGGCACGTTGTTGCCGAAGGGCGAGTACCTTCCGCTGCTCTTGGAGGTGGAACCCCGGCTGGTCATCCCCGGCAGAGAGGGCGACTACTTCAGCGGCGAACAGGTTACGACGTGGGGGATCGATCAGTTCTGGGGCCTTCCGGAGTACCCCCACACCGCGTACTACCGGACCTTCGAGACCGCGGTCGACGCGGACGCCCACCTCTACGAGTTCGTCGTGCCCATGGTTCCCCCGACGTGGAACGAGCGGGAGCGTGTCGAGGAATACGTCGCACTCATGGAGCAGGGAACGGTCCCCACGGCGGTGGCGATCTCCACCCTGGACGTGTGCCAGCCCGCCATCGACCGAGGAGACGACTACTTCGTGCACTGGGGCTTGACCCATTTCCTCCTCGACGGACACCACAAACTGGAGGCCGCCGCCACCGCCGGTCGGCCGGTGCGGCTCCTCTCGCTGCTGACCTTGGGCGAAAGCCTGGCCGGAGCGGAAGACACCGCCCGGCTGCCTGCCTTGCGCACGCAATCCCGCACGGCCCGCCGGATCGGGCGGTAGACGTCGGTAAGTGACTCCGGCCAACTACAACACTCAGTGGCCAACCGGTTGCTCAGCTGCGAGTCAGTGGAACCAGACGACGAGGCGTACGTTCTCGGCCCCGTGGACTTCGCTGAGGATGCGCATGACGCTCCAGACCCGGCCCCAGTCGGTGTCGTCCCCTGCGGCTGAGGCGCGCGTTCGTGTCCCTGAGGAGTTGGTCTCCTGCCAGTCCGTGGTGTCCAGCTCGGCCCAGGTCAGCCAGGTAGTCCCGTGCACATCGTGGGGGCCGCCGTAGCCGGCGAACTCAGCTCGCAGCCCATCCGAGGCGTCGACCGGGAAGCCACGATCTTCCGCCAGGGGCCGGAAGCCGAAGGAGTTTCGGACTCCGAAGAGGCAGGCCAGGCCGTCGTAGGCGTTGCCCCTGTTGAGGAGGAAGAGATCGATGCCGACTTCCCATACGGAGTCCTCGTCGTCGGGGCCCCATAGGCGGGCCCCCGGCCGGCATTCGATCATTCCGCTGACGTCGGTCGACATGGAGAGATCCTGCCTGCGCAGGCCAGGAGCCGGCATCTCTTTTTCGCGCGTGTACGCACGTGGCCCGGTCGCGCTCTGGCTCAGCCGGCACTTTTAGCTCAGCAGAGGATTGCCCTGGAGGTTCCCTTCCCCGCACGGCCAGGGTCCCTCGCCCAGGCGGCCCAGCGGTGCACAGAAAAGCAGGACCTCGTTGTCCAGGGAGATGGCGACGACGCCTTCGTCCAGCAGGAGCGCGCGACCGATGACGGCTCGGCTGTCGTCCATGGCGAACAGCTCGTGTCCGGCGAGATCTGTGTCCACGGCGATCAGCTTGCCGTCGCGCCAGAACACCGCGGTTCCCTCGCAGTCCATCGCAGGGTAGGACGTGTAGTAGCCCGTCAGCGCCGGCCCGTCCACGAGGCTGTTGTCTGGTGCGAGCCGCCGGAAACGTGATCTCGATGGCAGGCGATTTTCGAGCTCGGGGCCGCTGGCGCTGCCATTCTTGTCGACGAGCATGGCTCCGTGGCTGGCCCAGCACGCGGTTTCGGCGCCGTCCCGGCCGAAACGGCCGGTCGTGAACGCGCCATAGCCCTGGGATCCGATCAGGAACTGGCCAGGGCCAGCTATCGCCTTTCGGCCGGTGGGAGCGGGAGAGGTGGCCGACACGATCTCGCCGCTGTCCAGGTCGAGGAAGAACGTCCGCCCGATGCCGCCCCGTGTGTCGGTGAAGCTGGCTGCGATCCGGTCCGCCGCTACGAGCAATGGCTCCCAGTGGTCTACGCCGATCTCCTCCGGAACCCAAGGCTCACGCGGCCGGACCTCCCATCCGGTCCGGTCTCCCATCTCCACCACACCCGGGAACGACACCGCACCGAGCACGATCGGCGTCGACCAGAGGCACTCGCCCTCTCGCGTGTACCGGGCCAGGCGAGGATCCGGTGCATACGTGGGCTGGCTTCGTTCCCCACGGACTAGGCGAGAAGCACTGAGAGGGAAGTTCGTGAGTTGATGTCCGCTTCTGGGTGAGGCTGGGGCAAGGCTGCTTACGTCCGCTGGTCAGCCTCGTCCATCAACTCGTCCAGGGCCGCACGCGCGAGAGGGACAAAGTGCCGCTGCATGTCATCCACGTGAAGGCCCGTTTCCGCAGCTGAGGAGCGATAGCGATCCTTCTGCTCATCAGTCAGCGGCCCCCTACTCAGTTCCATCAGGTACTGAATGGGTGGGTGGATGTGCTGATCGATGGCTTCGGCGTACTCGGCGCCAGCCTGCGCGACAGCAGCGGGTCCTTCGAGCTCAACTGTGCTCGCAGCCTGCCGAGTTGCCCGTACCGCATCGATGGCTGCACCACGCCATATGTCATAACGATGCTGGTCATAGGGCTCCAGGGTCAGCCTTGCCAGTTGCCAGATAGCCCCCTGCGCTTCATGAGCTGCATCCATCAAGTTCTTGTAAGCAGTTTGGCGGCGGTCCCGGCGCCACTTCTGGTGCTCCACCCGCAATTCGCGAAGCGCAGCGCGATCTTGTGCGGCCTCTTGGCGTATCTGCTGCCGCTCCAGAGCCTCATTCTTCCGCCGCTCAGTCCGAGCGGTTACAAACGCCGTCAGTCCGCTGCCCAGCAGCGTGCCGACAATCGCAATGGCCGTGGTCATCCAGGTGCTGGTCACAGAGAGACATTGTGAAGCACGGCCTCGCACCCATCCGGGCGATCAGCGCAAAGCCCTCCTCCGTTCAGGCGCCCTCGGCAGGAGGCTGCACTCGAATCCGTCATCGCCCTGACGATGCTCATGCACGCCGACAACAGATCCTGAGAGGAGGTTCGTGGGTTCATGTCCGCTTCTGGGTGAGGCTGGGCCAATGCTGCTGGTGTCGACTACTGCTTCCTGGTGAAGCTGCCAGTGTCGGCTTCGGTGAGGATGCCGAGCTTGACCAGGCGTTTCAGCTTGGCCCGGGTGCCTTCGATGCTCTTCGGCAGCAGTTCGTGGTCGATGGCTTCGCAGACGTCCTTGGCCCGCAGCGGTCCGGACGTGTCGTTGCAGACGGCGAGGATGCGGGGGTAGTCCGGGTGCTCGGGCAGGTCCGGCGCGACGGCCGGGAGCCGGTCGGCGAGGCCGGTGACGGTCTTCCGGGTGATCGCGAGGTGCTCGAGGTGGGTTTCGGCCTCCCGTAGGCGGGTCTGCAGTTCGCCGATCTGCGTGCGGAGGTCGTCGGCCAGGGCCCGGGCGGCGTCCTCCTGGATGTCGAGTGCCTCGAGCAGGGGCTGGATGTTCACACGCCCACCGCCTGTGGCTCGCGCCAGGTGGGGGTGTTCTCGCCGGTGAAGCGGCGGGCCATGACGTGGGTCATGGCCCAGTAGACGCGGGAGGCGGACGAAGCGGGGCGGTGCTCGTAGTCGCGAACCAAGCGCCGGTGCAGTATCAGGATCCCGTAGGTCTGCTCGACCCTCCACCGCTTGGGCTGCGGAACGAACCCCCTCTCCTGTGGGTTGCGCGCGACGATCTCGACGTCAATGCCCAGGCCGGCTCCATGCGCGACGACCTGGTTCTTGAAGCCCTGGTCGACAAGGGCCTTCTCGACGGTTCCGCCGGTGTGTTCGGCGACCTGGTCCAGCAGGGCGACGCCCGCGGTGTTGTCGTGCGTGTTCGCGGCGAGGACGGCCACCGCGATGACCAGCCCGAGCACGTCCACGGCCAGGCCCCGCTTGCGGCCCGGGACCCGCTTTGCCGGATCCCGGCCGGTCGTGGAGGCGGGGACGCCAGCGGCCGCGTGGACACTCTGGGTGTCCAGGACCACCAGGGTCGGGTCCTTTAATCGGCGGGCCCTCTCACGGACCTGGCAGCGCAGGAGTTCGTGGATAACCTGGTCGGTGCCGTCGTCCCGCCAGGCGGCGAAGTAGTAGTACGTCGTGCTCTTCGGCGGCAGGTCGTGCGGGAGGTAGGCCCACTGGCAGCCGGTCCGACCCTGGTAGAGGATCGCGTTCACAATCTCCCGCATCACGTAGGCGCCCTGGTGGCCGCTGACCGAGCGGTGCCGGTCCTTCCACGCCGTGATCACCGGCTCGATCAACGCCCACTGCCCGTCCGATAAGTCACTCAGGTACGGCTTGCGTTCAGTCTCCTCGTCATATCAGCAGATCAGTGACCGGGAACCGGCGGACTCAGACCACACCCACACCATCAGGCGATGCCAGAACCACCTGAAGCCTCACGAACCGGCCTCTCAGAGTCCATTACCAGGGAGGGCAGGGCTCTCCTGCCAACCGTAGCGGATCAAGAAATTCACCCCTAAAGACCTCAATGGCTGCCCTAAGTAGAGGAATTTCCACCTCCGCCCCGATAGCGATCAAGCGCGCCGAGTTTGAGTCGAAGCGAAATTCCAATAGAAGATCGCCTCGACTTCCGTCAATCAACTCTGCAACTTCCATCGAATCGAAGTCGTCGAAGTCGCTCAGGATTGTCATGGCCAAATATTGCCGACCCTGCACAGAAAATTTCCTCACAGCCACCCCTCGAACGTCAAGGCTCCGCCGTTGCGGAGGCTCCATCTAGCTCCCACCTCTGCTGTGGTGTCCACGACATCTAGCGCAGCCCCTCCGTAGCGTGCAGAGGCTGCCGAGATTGTTTGTGCTGGCTGGATTCCCGAGGACGTCCGCAAGGATGGCCCTTCTTGCCGTGTTCAGGGCTTCCTTGTCCTTGAGGCGGTCGGCGCCCTGGAGGTAGGGCTCTATTTTGCTACGTGATCCGCTGATCGCTTAATAGGGTCCGTGCGCTTCTGGGTTGCCCTGCCCGCTTCAGTCGCGTTGCATTTGGGGTTGAATGCCTTGTTTCCCTTTATTGGCATGGGTGCCAGAGCGGTTGCGGACAAGTCAAGGTCCGTGGCATCGGAGAGCGAGCAATTATGGACCAGGAGAGGTGCTGCAGCAAGCACATAGTACGTGTGGAAGTCGTCGACGGTGAGGTTGTGAGTGGTGACGGCGGCCGGGTAGTTGAGGACCGACTGGACGGTGGGGGTACGGCCGTCGGGCTGGATGAGCTGGCCGCCCGGGGAGAAGTCGCCCGCGTCGACCCACTGCTTGCGGGTTTCGTTCCGGTGGGGGTGGCGGCGGGTGGAGGTCAGCTTGGACGGCGGGCCGCGGGGGGCTGCGTCGTCGCTCAGGGCGAGGTCGGTGAACTCCTTGTCGTCCGGGGTGGTGATGGTCGCGAGGACCTTCTTGGGCCGAGTTTTGCCGGTCTGGGGGTCAGTGGCCATGACGGTGTCGCCGACCCTGACGTCCTGGATTTCCTTGGTCGTTCCATCGGCCATCTGGACGCTGGTCCCAGTGGGGAAGCTGTTCAGTTTGCATGCCGGACCCGATGCCGCCTCGGGATTCCGCGCTGACAGCGTCCACGTCGGCGTCAGATTCACTTTTCGCAGCCTTGGCTTCGGTACCGGCAGCATCACTGGCTGATTGTCGACGGCGACATGGAGCAGGTTGCCGACGTCTTCGAGGAGCACAACGCCGAGAGCCATGGTCATGGCTGGGAGGGGCTGGCCGAGTCATTGGTCAATTCCCGAATGCCCGCCAGCGCGGACAAGCTCCACTTCGGATCAGAAGCCGGCACGTTCGTTGTCTCGAGCAGCGACCTCAGGGCCCTCACGGAGCTGGCCGTCCTATTGCACTCCGCCTTCCACAGCCGCGAACTCCTCAGCCAGTGCATCCTGACGGCCGATCCTCGCTTCCTGGACAGATAGGGCTCGTGAGTGGGGCCACAACTGACCGGAACCCGGGGCCGCATCAGGGCTCTGGTCCAATTCTTGGGCTCTGTCGCTATTTTGGGGGTAGTTGGGCAGCTATCAGGCGTGATGGGTGGGGCTCAGATTGCGGACCTTCTACTGCCTGGTGTTGGGGTA
>NZ_JBFBGR010000074.1:0-5945 GCF_040684755.1 Streptomyces sp. NPDC089799
AGCCAGCGACAACTCTCTGACCAGCCACAAAGACCCACGACCACGACCCCAGCCACTGACACACACCACCACTGACACCAACCCGAGAGATCGCAACCACGACCCCAGCCACTGACACACACCACCACTGACACCAACCCGAGAGATCGCAGTTGAGCCCGGCCGCCTCTTGACTGACCCCTGACCTGACACGATCCCTGAGACGACGAAACGCCCCGGATTGCCGGGGCGTTTCATGCGTGCGCTCAGTTCAGCGCAAGCCGTCTGTGCAATCGAGCTCTTCACCGATCGGGAATGGCCGACGGTCATCCCCCGGGTCATCGCTGTAGATGACCGCGGAGACCGCGCTGTCGTAGGCATCGTCGAGGCCGTTTCCGCTTGCGCCGAGTATGTTCTCCCAGTCAATTCCCATACCTACGAGCTTACCCGTAGTGTTCGAGGAGCCGAGCGATGCGGGCGTTGAGCTCGTCCGCCTGGGCAAAGATCGCAGCTTCCCCTCCTGGGAGGATGGGCGGCGCAGCCGGCCTCGTCATCGGGCCAGGGTCCGTTCACTCGTGGCGGTGACTATGGCTGTTGAGTTCTCCACGCTGGCAGCCCAGCGCCCGATCGCGGACTCCTGGCGCTGGGTACGTCGCCTGGATGTTGGGCCAGACCGACAAGTGGGGCCATATCCATTTGGCGCCAGCTGCCATCTGCCCAGCGCCTCGCTGGCGTGGTGGGCTGATCAGCAGCGCCGACCTGGCCTCACGCGGTACACCGTCTCTGGCCTGCGCGTGGTGGTTCACCCGTCGGGGCTGGTCAGCTTCTCGACGTTCCGTGCCGCCTTCTGCTGCTGGGCCTGCGCCTTAGCCGCCGCTCCCGCGGCTTCCCGCGAGCGGGCCGCTGCTGCCGCGCTCGCCGTGCGTGCCGTCTCCAGCCGCGCCCTCGCTTCCCGTACCCCGTCGTCGGCGGCCGCCAGGGCAGCCGCCGCGTCGTCGGCCGTCTCCCGTGCCGCGGCCTGTTCCGCCTCCAGCCGCTCCGTCTCGGCCTCGGCCTCGGCCAGCTTCGCGCGGGCCGCTTCCACGCGCTCGCGGCGGGCCCGATCCGCCCGCTCCTGCATGTCCGGCGACGGGGTCCGTCCGCGTTTCATCGCCGGTTCTGCAGGCCGGGCCGCAGGCGCCTTCCGGGGCGCGCAGGCGGCCGATCACCACATGCTGGTCGTGCGAGAGCTTCCGCAGCACTGCGGCATCCAACGTCCGGTGGGCGGCGCGTGGGGCGGGGAGATCCTTCGGATGAGGAGTGGGCTCGCCTGGAGCCGCACTTGCCAGCGAATCGCGGGCGGGGAGGACGCTGGAAATGCCACCGCCGGGTGATCAACGGGATTCTGTTCCGGCAGCGGACCGGCCTCCCCTGGCGGGATCTGCCTCCCTGCTCCGGTAGCTGGAAGACAGTCCACGACCGTCATCGACGCTGGTCGGCAGACGGAACGTGGGAGAGAATCCTGCGGGCCGTCCAGACCGACGCCGATGCCGAGGGCCGGATCGACAGGAGCATGGTCAGTGTCGATTCCACGACCTGCCGCGCTCATCAGCACGCGGCTGGCGCCTCCACCCGCGCCCCGAAGATCCCAGGTCGATGCAGGAGCCCCGCACGCCACCGTCCCGACGAGGCCCTGGGACGCTCGCGAGGCGGGCTCACAAGCAAGATCCACCTCGCGAGAGAAGGCGGGCGCCGCCCGCTCGGGTTCGTCATCACGCCCGGCCAGTGTGGGGGGGACGCACCGCAGATGATTCCCGTCCTCGAAGAGATCCGCGTGCCCCGGCAGGCTGGTGGACGACCGCGCACTCGGCCCGACCATGTTGGAGGCGATAAGGCGTACTCGTCAGGCCGCAACCGGCGTCACCTGCGCAGACGTCAGATCAAGCACACGATCCCCGAGCCAAGAGACCAGCGGGCCAACCGCCGGCGCCGCGCAGCCAAGGCGGTCGGCCCACAGGGTTCGACAAGGCGATCTACCGCCGTCGCAACGAAGTCGAGCGGACCATCAACCGGCTCAAGACCTCCCGAGCCATCGCCACGCGCTTCGACAAACGGGCGTACGTCTTCCACGGAACGGTCACCGTGGCCGCGATCCGCCTATGGCTGCGTCCGGAGTGAAGTGCCCCGTTCAGAGATCGTCGGCACCTGTGTAGTGCTGGCGAAGTTCGCTGAGTACGCGCTCATCGACAGCCCTGACATCCCAGGAGGAGCTGTCGGTCAGGACGAGCATCAGCTCGTCCCCGGCGAACCCACGTGCTTCGGCGTCGATCAACTGGAGGAAGGGGGTCGTCAACGACAACAGCATCAACGTGTCCATGCCGGCATCGGCGGACCGCCTCTCCATCTCGACACAGCGAGGATCGACGATCTCGTCGAACTCAATGCGCCACGTCAGGTCCCGGCCGAAGCTGCCGAGCCGAACCAGCACCTCAGCCAGGGTCACGTGATGCTTTCCGTGCCAGGCAGGAAACGTGATCCCCCCTCATCCCCGCCTCTGCTACGGCTGTATCGCGTGACATGCGGCCCCCTTCGTTCAACGAACACTAGGCCACGGCTCTGATCAGCTCATACGACCCATCAGACAGGCCCTGGTGCTGGTGCTCAGCCTCACCGCATGGGCCCGCCAGCGACGGACCGCCCCGTCCGCCGCGGCTCCGGCCGTCGCGAGCTCCGCCGGACGCCGGGCGCGGACCTACTCGCTGATCGGCACCCGGGCCGCCGACGGCAACCCCGTCCAGCTCCCCAGCAGTCGGCCCGCCGGAACCGTCGTCCGGCAGCCGGGGCCGGACGGGCGCCGGCGGTTCGAGCTGACGGACGCCGTCCTCTCCGACGGCACATACGCGGCGGAGCCCCTCGACTGGTACCGCTGACATCGAAACCCGCAGCGGTCTCCCAGGCACGGGCATCCTGCTCAACGTTCCTACTCAAGGCTCTGCGCGGTTCCGCCGCCGCAGATCAACGATGCGCAGGGCCGGCGACACATGGGCGACCGCCCCCAACAACCTCCGTGCCCGGCCTGCCACACCACGCCCGGCTTCGTCCGGCCGCAAGCCGCGTTGCTCCCGGCCTCTCGCCTCATCGGATACCCGCAGAAAGTCAACCGGCAGCCCTGTGCCTGTCTGAAAGCGGCTGCATTCTGAGGGAGTGCAGCGCCGGATCGGGACCCGATGACGGATGATCATGATCGGGTGGAAAGTCACTCCGCCCAGTTGCTGCCCCATGCCCAGTGAGGGAGTCCGGTGAGGAAGTCCATCTTGGCGATCACGTGTGCCGTGCTCCTGACCACCGAATGCTCCGGCGGTGGCAGGCACATCGACAACGGAGCACCCGGCGCGGGGCAGATGAGCAGCCCTCCGCCGGCCGACGACGGAGATCCGACGACCCGCTCGATCGGCGAGACCATCACGCTCAAAGATGATGAAGGGCACCCCATGCAGGTGACCGTGACCGGGGTAGGACAAGACGCTTCCTCTGACGGGCAGGTACGCCTTGGCCGTCGCCTTCACCATGAAGTCCAAAACCGGCGGAACACTCGGTGTTGCAACGGACAACCACATCAAGTGGGAAAACGGCCCTGACACAGCAGAGGCATGGAACTACGTCGACGCCCCATGGCAAGGCTGCATCGACACCTACACCCCCTACGCGACCATCGAGCCAAACACCGGGTACAAAGCCATCACCGAGCTCAACGTGCCCACCCAAGGGGGAACCTTGATCATCAAGGGGAACTACCGTGACGTCGGCCGCTGGCAACTCCCAGCGACGGACACCGGCGTCGGCACCGAGCCCGCCACCAAATACGCCACAGAGAACTGCTGAGCAGCAAGTCTCTGCCAAATGGGCAGCCCGCGAACCAACGCCCTCGTCCATCCCCACGCGGCTGGCATACGGGCGTGGGTGCCGGGAAGGCGCCAGCCAGGCCGGACCTGTGTGCACCTCCCACCGGTACGCCGGGCATCACAGGCCCGGCCCCGCCCATGCTGCGGCATCGCCCAGAGCGCCACCCGCGCGGTCCGTTCGATCGGGCAGTGGGGTCAGCGGCGTCCGGCGCGGCCGAGGGCGTCGGCAAGCTGGTCTTGGTTCATGCCCGACCGCCCCTTGATCCCGGCCTCGTAGAGCTCGGCTTCAGTGAGCGACCGGAGCAACCCGGACCCCGACCTGCCGGTGCCGGTGGTCGCTTCCTTACCGCCGGTGTCTTCCCGCCGGGGACGGCGGTGGCCTTGGACGTGCCAGCCTTCTCCCCGGTGTCCTTCGGTGACCGGGCCCGCTGCACGCTCGCGGGCAGTGCCTCCATCAGGTCGACCACGCCAGCGGGCTGGGAGGCTAGCTCGGCCTGCTTCACCCTCTCCCCCGCCACCTTCGCGTTAGCCGTCCCGCGGGGTGCACGGCGTGACTGTCCCGTGCCACTGGATCTTGACCGTTTGCCATCGGACTTTGACCATTCCGTCACAGGTAGTCGCCGCACGGAACCCTGCCGCTCTCCCGCCCTATCTGCACTCACGTACCACGCGTACCGCGGGTCAACCGAAACCCGCGGACGAGACGACTCAGGGGGACGACAGCATGCGTCACAGCAACGGCATTCGCAGGGCGGCTCTGGCGACGACGGCGGTCACGGCCGTCGCGGCGGCGGTGACCGGCATCCTGCCCGGTACCGCCATGGCGGCGAGCACCACCACCTCCACCCCGCCGCCCGCCTGCCCGGCCTCCGCCCTCCAGGTCAGCGCCTGGCAGGCCGCCCACCCGCCCGTCGGGACCGGGACCGGGGCGGCGGTCGTGCAGTTCACCAACGTCTCCCGGAAGACGTGCGTCCTGAAGGGCCATCCGACGGTCGCGGGCGCCGGCAACGGCTCCCCCGCCCACAACACCCCGCTCAAGGTCACCCCCACCGGCAGGGCGGCCACCGTGACGGTCAGGCCGCACGGCAAGGCGTGGGTGAAGCTGACCTTCGTCCAGGTCCAGGGGGAGGGCGACGGCTACTGCCTGTCGGGCAAGACCCCGGCGGCGTATCCGACGATGGTCATCGGGCTGCCGCACTCCGGGAAGCACCAGGTCGCCCTCAAGGACGGGTGGTGGGCCGAGTGCGACAACAAGGTGACCGCCACCCCGGTCTCGGCGGTCAAGCCTTCCTGACCCCCCGTCCTCACGAATCGAGAGCCTGCATGACGATCGCAAGGCTCTGACCTACACGTCTATGAGGAACTGCACATAAATGCAGGTCAGCGCCTCGGTGCACCGAAGGTGCGCCGAGGCGGTGACCTGCGGTGATCAAACTCCGATGACACCAACTCGCGTCCGTCAAAGTCCGATGGCAAACGGTCAAGATCCAGTGGCACGGGACAGTGACCAGCCCCTGTGACCGAGCACGATAGTTGGCCCTTTTGGCCAAGTAGGTGCTCAGTTCGGAGCCCAGCTCCCGACGACCCTAAAGGTGCGGGGCGCCCCGGTCAGCTGCCACAGGCGCATCCCGCGACGGCCTTGGCCTCGGCCGGCGTCTGGGCCGGGTCGACGGCCTGCTCGTCGGGGGTGCAGCAAGCGGTGGTGCCGCAGCAGGCATCCGGGGCGCCTTCGGTGCCCTTGCCCAGGGTGTTGGCGTCGGCCTTGACGACGTAGACCTCCCACGGCTCCTTGCCGGGCCCGGTGACCCACACCTTGTCCTGAAGGGCGTAGCAGCAGGAGGTGTCGTTCTCCTCGAAGGTGGCCAGGCCCGCGCCCTTGAGCCGGGTGGTGGCCGCGGTGACGTCCTCGGTGGTGGTGACCTCGACGCCGAGGTGGTCCAGGCGGGTGTCCTCGCCGACCTCGCCCTCGATGAGGACGAGCTTGAGCGGAGGCTCGGTGATGGCGAAGTTGGCGTAGCCGTCGCGGCGCTTGGCCGGTTCGGTGCCGAAGAGCTTGGAGTAGAAGGCGATCGAGGCTTCGAGGTC
>NZ_JBFBGR010000075.1:0-4768 GCF_040684755.1 Streptomyces sp. NPDC089799
CGCAGGGGGTTGATCTCGGAGACCGCGCCGACGAACGTGGTCTTGCCCACGCCGAAGCCGCCCGCCACCACGATCTTCGCGGAGGTGGTGGAGCGAGCCGCTCCGCCGTTAGAGCTTGCGAAGTCCACTGAGCACCCTTTCGAGCAGTGTCACGTCTGGCTGGCCGCCCGCGGACTCGTCGCCGCCGGGCTGGTGAATGGCGACGAGCCCGGCCTCGGCCAGGTCGGCGACGAGGATTCGGGCCACGCCTAGGGGGATGGAGAGGAGGGCCGAGATCTCGGCCACCGATTTGATCTCTTGGCAGAGCCGGCAGATGCGCTGGTGCTCGGGCAACTGCCCTTGCAGCCGCGCGGGGTCTGCCGTGGTGCTGACCAGCGCCTCGATGGCGAGCTGGTAACGCGGCCGGGTCCGCCCACCGGTCATCGCGTACGGGCGGACCAGCGGGTTGTGCGCCTTCGGCGCAGGCTGCCGGTTGACCCGGCCGGGCGGCTGCTGCTGTGCGTACGGCTGTTGTCCGTACTGCGGTTGTTGCTGGTACGGGGACTGCTCCGGCACCGGACGGCTGGGAGCGGAGGGGAAGTTGAAGCGGTTCTGGTCGTGCCCACCCTGCGGCTGTGCCGCCCCGCCGTATGGATGTCCTCCTGCGGGTGTTGTCACGTTTCCTCCTCCGACTCCAAAACGCAGTACTCCCGTTGGACCGCGCCACCGCACCTTACGGGGCGGTGGCGCGAAAACGAACTGCCCGTCTGCTAACTGAGAAGACTTCCCTGGAGCTCCGCGCGCAGGTCCGGGGTGAGGACGTTGCCGGCGCGGTCCACCAGGAGGGCCATCTCGTAGCCCACGAGGCCGATGTCGCACTCCGGGTGCGCGAGTACGGCCAGCGAGGAACCGTCGGAGATGGACATCAGGAAAAGGAATCCCCGGTCCATCTCGACCACGGTCTGGTTGACGGAGCCGCCCTCGAAGATGCGGGAGGCTCCGGCGGTCAGCGAGGTCAGTCCGGAAGCCACGGCCGCGAGCTGGTCGGCCCGGTCGCGCGGGAATCCTTCGGACATCGCCAGAAGAAGGCCGTCGGCGGAGACCACCACGGTGTGGGACACCCCGGGGGTGTTGTCCACGAAGTTGGTGATCAACCAGTTCAGGTTCTGCGCCGCCTGGCTCATCGCGCTCACACTAACGCTCCTGGTCATAGCTGTTACTTGACTGCTCCGAACCCGCGGTACGTCCCTGCTGTACGCCACGTCGCAGGTTACTCAGCCTGCCACGGACGTCTTCGGGGGCGCGGGAGACCTGGGGGCCGCCCTGCGGGGTCGTCTCCGCGGAACCCTCGACCAGGTTGGCCTTGGGTACGCGCCGAGGGAGACCGGACGGGGTGACCCCGCCCGCCTTCGGCTCACGGAGTTTGCCGGCCTGCTGCCAGCGCTCGTCATTGGCCGAACGCCAGTCGTTGCCGGCACCGCCCTGACCCTGACCCTGCTCCGTCGCCGCGGGGGACCGCTGCTCGAAGAGGGACTTGGCCGGCTCCGCTTCCTGCTGTGCCGGCTGCCACTGCTGCTGGCTGCCGCGGCGCGGCAGGCCCGCCCCGGTCATCTCGTGACCGGTTTCGGCAGCGGTTTCCGGACGGTCGAAGCCTACGCGTTCCCGCGCCGGTTCGGGAGCCGACGGGGGTTCCGATTCGTTCCCGTAGCCCTGCTGGTAGTCCGGCTGGTACGCGTTCTGCTGCGGCCACCCCACCTGGGGGGACTGCTCCTGGTACCCGGCGTCGTAGCCCTGGTCGGCCGGCTCACCGTCCTGGTACCCGGCTTCCGGATAGGCATAACCGTCCTGCTGCGGGTAGCCCGTCTCGTAACCGTTGTCGTAGCCGGCCTCGTAGCCCTGCTCCGGCTGCTGCTCGTACTCCTGGTACGGCTGGTAGCCGTGCTCCGGCTGGGGTTCCGGATAGTCCTGAGGGTACTGCTGCTGGGAGACGTTCGCCTCCAGCTGCTGGCGGCGCTCCTGGGCGTTCAGCGAGCGGCCCACCGGGTCCATCACGCTCGTGTCGGCGGCGCCCGGGTTCTCGTAACGGGAGTCGTCGAAGCCGAGCTCCGCGGCGGTGCGCATCGAGGAGTTCTCGAAGGACTGCTGCTGAGGGATCATCTGCGAGACGGTGAAGTCGTCGTCCGGGATGCCCTCGCCGCCGCCACCGTGGGTGATCGCGTCGGGGAGCATGACCAGCGAGGTGGTGCCGGCCTGCTCGCCCGAGGGGCGGAGCTGGACGCGGATGCCGTGCCGGTCCGCCAGACGGCCGACCACGAACAGGCCCATGCGCTGCGAGACCGCCACGTCCACGGTCGGCGGGTTGGCCAGCTTGTGGTTGATGTCCGCGAAGTCCTCGGCGGTCAGGCCGATGCCCTTGTCGTGGATCTCGACCATCACGCGGCCGTCCGGCAGACGGGTGGCGTTGACGCGGACCTTGGTCTGCGGGGAGGAGAACGTGGTGGCGTTCTCCAGGAGCTCGGCGAGCAGGTGCACGAGGTCGGTCACGGCCTGGCCGTGGATCTCGGCCTCGGAGACGCCCGAGAGCTCGATGCGCTCGTACTGCTCCACCTCGGAGGAGGCGGCGCGGAGCACGTCGACCAGGGGCACCGGCTGGTCCCAGCGGCGGCCCGGCTCCTCGCCCGCGAGGATGAGGAGGTTCTCGCCGTTCCGGCGCATGCGGGTGGCGAGGTGGTCCAGCCGGAAGAGGTTCTCCAGCTGGTCGGGGTCGGCCTCGTTGTTCTCCAGGTCGGTGATCAGGGTCAGCTGGCCCTCGATCAGCGACTGGTTGCGGCGCGACAGGTTGGTGAAGATCGCGTTGACGTTGCCCCGCAGGAGCGCCTGCTCGGCGGCGAGCCGGACGGCCTCGCGGTGGACCTGGTCGAAGGCGCGGGCGACCTCGCCGATCTCGTCCTGGGAGTCGATCGGGATGGGCGACACCCGGGTGTCGACCTTTCCGGGGTCCGTGCGGGACAGCTGGTCGACGAGCATCGGCAGGCGCTGCTCGGCGACGTCGAAGGCGGCACCGCGCAGGCGGCGCATCGAGCGGCCCATCTGACGGGCGACCATACCGGCCAGGATGAAGGCGACGAGCAGGGCCACGACCACGATGGCGCCGTTGGTGATGGCGGCCGTGCGGGCGTCGGAGGAGACCGTGGCGGCGTCCTGGACTGCCTTGTCGAGCAGTTCCTTCTCGATCTCCGCGTAACCGTCGAACTTGGCGGTGGCCGCGGCCTCCCAGACCGGCTGGACGATGCCCTCGGAGGTCAGCTTCTCCTTCGACGCGCCGCCGGCTATCTCCTCGGTCATGCCGGTGAGGATCGAGCCGCCGGAGTCCGGCGGCCGCTTGAACGGCTTGCCGGCCGCCCTGGCGTCCTGCTCGGCCTGCTTGAGCCGTTCGGCGCCATCGGCGCTCTTCTTGCCCATGACCTCCTTGAGCCGGTCGGTGTCGGCTTCGGTGCCCGCCGAGACGTACTCGCCGATGGCGATGTCCTCGAGGTAGGCGTAGGAGGAGAAGGCCACGAGCTGGGCCTTGTGGATCTCTTCCTTGCTGTTGGGCCGCACCAGCAGGTGGGTGCCGACCGAGCGCTGCAGGGAGTTGGCGGCCTTGGCGAGCTGGATCGCGTAGACCATGCGGCCGTAGCTCGTCACGTTTCCGGTGCCGAGGCCCAGTTCGTTGGCGAACTGCATGAGGTAGTGCTGGACCTGGACGTACATCTCTTCGGTCGGAATGGGACCGAGGATGCCGTTCGGGATGTCCTTCTTCTCGGTTTCCGCGTTCTTGGCGTACGCCGTTTCGCGGGCCTTCTCGAGCAGCGGCTCCTCATGCCGGAAGAGCTGCAGGCGCCGGTCCAGGCCCTCGGTGTCGGGCATGTCCTTGACCGCCTGGGCGAACTTGGCCTTCGCCGAGTCGGTCGCCGCGTACGCCTTGCGGATCGCCTCGTTCTCGCGGTCGCCGGTCAGCAGCGGGGCGGCCGTGAGGTCGCGCTCGTTGAGCAGCGCCTCGCCGTATTCCGATGCCGCCTGGACGACGCGGGCCGTCTTCTCGGCGTCCTTGGCCTCGTTCCAGGTCTCGATGGAGCCCTTCACCTGGAAGCCGCCCATGACCAGACCGACCAGGGCCGGCAGGACCAGGATGGCGTTCAGGCGAGTCGGCACGCGCCAGTTGCGGGGGGAGAACCTGCTGGTGCTTCCGCTCTTCACGGCCTCGTCCACGGGCACGTCGACGGGGGACGCGGCCGCGCGCTGCGGCGGGGTGAAGTTGCCTCGCGCGGCGTCTTCCGCGGGGCTCGACGAGTTGCTTCGCCTCACTCGACCAACAACCTCTCGGCGGTGCTACTAGCTAGTTCGTTGAATTCCAGCATGGGCAACGGTCGTGTTCCAAACAGTTGAATCCGGCCATTCCCAGAGACTTATGCCTCGCGTAAAACGGACATAAAGAGCGAGTGCCAGCAAAAAAGAAGGATGTTGTGCGCGCAGCGGCACCGCGCGAACGCGGCGTGTGTCCAACTGCCGTCAATTCTCTGTCGAAACGTTATGAACGACACGGGGCGGGCGGTGTCGTACGACACAGCCCGCCCCGGAAGTCGTGGAGATTGAGTGAACCCGTCTACTTCAAACGTGCCATGAGCGCGTGCTCGACCAGCGTGATGAGTGCTGATTTGGCGTCTGCGCGGTGGCGGGCGTCGGTGGTGATGATGGGTGCGTCGGGGCCGATCTGGAGTGCTTCGCGTACTTCTTCGGGGGTGTAGGG
>NZ_JBFBGR010000076.1:0-3639 GCF_040684755.1 Streptomyces sp. NPDC089799
GACTCTATCAGATCTTTTCGGACCCGATTTCCTCGGTGCTTTCCGGTTCCGGCGCTTTCGCGCTTTTCCCTTCCGGCGTTTCCGACTCTATCAGAGAATCTCACCGGGTTTTTCCGGCTTCGACATCCGACAGGATTTCGGAGGGTGTGCTCCAACAACAGGAATTCGATTCCGGTTTTGGGAGCGAGAGAGATGTTAGTTGGTCGCGATCAGACTGTCCAGTCCGACGCAACCGTTCGAATCTACCTCCCCACGCGGACCGTGTCAACAGTCTTTGCGGGACGACGAGACACTAGCAGGTGAGCGGTGTCCGACGCACATCGAGGCGCGCAGCGAGGAGGGTCAGGCCGCCGTCGGGAGGGTGTCCGTGCGGTCCGCGGCCTCCACGTCTCCCGTCTCGCCGGCCCGCGCGGCGCGGCCGCCGAGGACGTAGACGTAGAGGAAGAAGAGGGCTTCGACCGCGACACCGATGGTGATGCGGGCCCAGGTGGGAAGGCCGGACGGGGTCACGAAGCCTTCGATGAGACCGGAGACGAACAGGACCACGGCCAGGCCGATCGCCATGCCGAGGGCGGCGCGGCCCTGTTCCGCGAGGGCTTCGCGGCGGGTGCGGGGGCCCGGATCGATGACCGTCCAGCCGAGGCGGAGGCCGGTGCCGGCCGCCACGAAGACAGCGGTCAGTTCGAGCAGGCCGTGCGGGAGGATCAGGCCGAGGAACACGTCGAGCCGGCCGGCGGAGGCCATGAGGCCGAGGCCGACGCCCAGGTTCGCCATGTTCAGGAAGAGGATCCAGAGCACCGGGATCCCGAGGAAGGCACCCAGGACCAGGCACATCGCGGCTGCCTGTGCGTTGTTCGTCCACACCTGGGCGGCGAAGGAGGCGGCCGGGTGGCTGGAGTAGTAGGTCTCGTACTCACCGCCGGGGCGGGTCATCGCCTTGAGGTCCTCGGGGGCGGCGATGGACGCCTGGACCTCGGGGTGCGTCGCGATCCACCAGCCGATGAGGACGCCCAGGGCGACGGAGAGCACCGCCGTGGGTCCCCACCAGCGGCGGCTCAGGTAGACCGCGGCAGGGAATCCGGTGGTGAAGAAGCGGGCCGCGTCGCGCCAGGAGGAGCGGCGGGCGCCGGTGACGGCCGCGCGGGCCCGGGCGACCAGCTGTGTCAGGCGGCCGGTGAGCATGGGGTCGGGCGTGCTGGACTGGATGAGCGAGAGGTGGGTGGCCGTCCGCTGGTAGAGGGAGACGAGTTCGTCCGCTTCGGATCCGGTGAGCCGGCGGCCGCGGCCGAGCAGCTGTTCCAGCCGGTCCCACTCTGCGCGGTGTGCGGTCACGAAGACGTCGAGATCCATTCGCTTGCCGCTCCCCTGCCCCGTCGGTTGTCCACAGCCCTTACCCCGGCTGTCGCCAGCTTGGCAGACTTGATGGACAAGGGGCAGGTCAGGTCTGCGGTGAAGGGTGGGCTTCGGTGAGTGGTCTGGTGACGGGGGACGCTGTCGTCCTCGGGCTGCGGCCCGCCAGGTTGCCCAGCCGGGCACTGGCGATCATGCTCGATCTGCTCGTGTACTTCGTGGGGTACGTGCTGATCTCGATCGGCATCACCCTCGGGACGGCCTCCATGGACGAGGCGGCGCAGGCCGCGATCGCCGTGGCGTCGTTCGTGCTGATCCTGGTGGGTGTGCCGATAGCCGTGGAGACCCTGTCCCACGGGCGGTCGCTGGGGAAGCTGGCCCTCGGGCTGCGGGTGGTCCGGGATGACGGCGGGCCGATCCGGTTCCGGCACGCGCTGGTGCGCGGGGCCATGGGTGTGATCGAGCTGCTGCTGACGTTCGGGATGATCGCGGTGATCGCTTCGCTGGTGTCGGAGCGGGGCCGACGGCTCGGGGACGTGTTCGGCGGGACGCTGGTGGTGCGGGAGCGGGTGCCGGGGGCCCGGGTGGTGCCGGTTCCGCCTCCGCCGCCCTGGCTGGCCGGGCAGTTCTCCGGGCTCGACCTGTCGGGCGTACCGGACGGGCTGTGGCTGGCGATACGGCAGTACCTGACGCGGATGGGGCAGCTGGACCCCCAGGTGGGTGCACAGATGGCCGCCCGGCTGGCGGATGACCTGGTGGCGCGGACCGGTGCGGTGCCGCCGCCCGGGATACCGGCGGCCGCGTTCCTGGCTGCGGTGGTGCACGAGCGGCAGTCACGTGATGCGGCCCGCGCCTTCGGCGCACACTCCGGGCAGCCCGTGCCGTACCCCGCTCAGGCGGTGCCCGTCGTTCCGGGCGGGATGGCCGGCGTCGCGGTGACGCCGATGGCTCCCCCGGCTGCGGCGCCTGCTGCTCCGCCCGCGGGTCCGGCCGCACCTCCGGGTCCGGCGCCGGGTCCGGCTGATTCGGTTCGGAAGACCGGGTTCGCGCCGCCGGCCTGACGGACTCGGGGCGGGCGGGTGTTGTCGGAGTGATCACCTAGCCTGCCCGGCATGTCAGTGAACATCGAATTCAGCTTCCAGGTCACGAATGTCGCCGATGGGACGCAGGCGCGGGCGGTGATCGAGGAGCTCCGCGAGCTGATGCGGGACGAGGGTATCGACGACCAGGTGCGGATGGCCGTCGAGGAGGGGGACGGGGCCTGCCTGGTCGTCGGGGAGACCACGTACCCGCTCATCGTCTCCCGCTCCTACCTGTGGTGCCCGGAGTTCGAGAAGTCCGTGGCCTGGTACGTGAAGGAGGCGGCGCCGTCGGCGACGGCGGTGCTGGAGTGGAACTACCCCGACGAGGAGTACTGAGACGAGGAGTACCGGGGAGGAGTACTTGCGGGCGGAGCCGTCAGTCGGTGGGGAAGACCGAGGGCGGGGTCTCCAGGTGTTCGAGTTCGATGCCGGGGGCCGAGAGGACCACGTCTCCGGCGATGTGGACGGTGTGGACCTCGCCGGTGTCGAGGGAGGTGACGCGGTATTCGTCGACGGCGAGCGGGCCGCTGTCGGTGGAGTGGGTCTCGGTGCCCAGCAGGGCCCATGCCTGGTCGACGGTGAGGGGGGCGAGGACCGGGTCGGTGAAGCGGACGAGCCGGACCCGGGTGGCGGGGGCGCCCGGGGTCAGGCGCAGCAGCCGGGCGGTCGCGATCAGGAAGGCGGGGGAGGTTCCGGTGAAGGCGGGGGCGTGGACGTTGCCCTCGGTGGCCTCGGTGCCGGTGGGGTCCGTGCGGACCCAGGTGACGCCGTCGATGGCGGCGCCGCGGACCTGCCAGCTCGCGGCGTTGAGTTCGAGGCGGATGGGGCGGCCGAGTTCGTCCAGGGCGAGGTCCACGGAGCCGGCGTGCTCGCCGTCGGGGCTGATGAGCTGGGAGACGTAGCGCCAGCCGGAGGGGCCGGGGGCGCAGTGGAAGTGCTCCTCGCCGAGGGGGCTGTGGTCGTGCGTGTCGTGCAGCGAGTAACGGCCGCGGGGCATGGGGCGGGGTCCTTGGGTAGGGGGAACGGGGCAGGCCCCCGGCACGGCTGCCGGGGGCCTGACTCGGATTCCGCTGATCAGGAGGTGAGCTGATCAGGAGGTGATCAGGGGGTGATCAGTAGCGGTAGTGGTCGGGCTTGTAGGGGCCTTCGACCTGGACGCCGATGTAGTCGGCCTGCTCCGGGCGGAGCGTGGTGAGCTTGACACCGA
>NZ_JBFBGR010000077.1:0-3243 GCF_040684755.1 Streptomyces sp. NPDC089799
GGCTTCAACGCCTACGACGTCCTCACCTCGGCCGGCGACGTGACCGGCGACGGCCGCGCGGACCTGCTGGGCCGCCAGGCGAGCACGGGCGACCTGTACCTGTTCGCGCACGACGGCAAGGGCGCGCTCAAGGCGGGCGTGAAGGTCTCCGGCGGCTGGAAGTCGTACAAGCAGGTCATCGGAGCCGGTGACCTCAACGGCGACGGCCGCGGAGACCTGCTCGCCGTGGACGGTGCGAACACCCTGTGGCGCTTCGACGGCGTCGGGAACGGCACCTTCAAGGCCCGGGTCCAGGTCAACGGCGCGGGCTGGGCGTCCGGCCGGACCCTGGTCGTCGGCACCGGCGACCTCTCCGGCGACGGCAAGGCCGACATCGTCTCCCGCAACGCGGCCGGCGAGCTGCTCCGCAACAACGGCGACGGCAAGGGCGGTTTCCAGGCCACCACGAAGATCGCCACCGGCTTCGGCGGCTACAAGGGCCTGTACTAGCCACACCTGACGGGCCCGTACGACATCCGGTCCGGTGTCGTACGGGCCCTCTCCGTCGCGGCCGAGTCAGATCATCCGGAGCCACACGGATTGCGCCCGTACCCACGGCTCCCGTCCCAGGGGGGAACACTTGCTACGCAGAACAACCGTGGCCGTCGCCGTCACCACGGCCCTCGCCACCGTCGTCCCGGCCGCTCTCGCCGGCCCGTCCGTCGCCGCCGAGATCCCGGCCGTGGCCGACCTCGTCATCCCGGCACGAACCACCCCGGATCCCTCCTACCTCCCGGTCTATGCGGCCACGGCCGAGGGCCTGCTCCGGCGTGACAGCTCGGGCTCGTACTTCGCCTACGAATGGACGGACTATCGGACGGGCAAGACCACTCCGCTGACGCTTCCGTTGAGGGTGGGCTACGCGGGGGAGCACACGATCTCCCTGGTCCACGAGGACAGCCAGAACACCGTCGTCTACCGGGACATGCGTGACAACTCGGAGCGGACCTTCACGGTGCCCGAGGGACAGTGGGCCGCCGACAGGTTCGAGGACTCCCTGCTCACGGTGGAGGGCGGTGACGACCCGGAGTTTCCCGAACCGGACACGCTGCACCTGCTGACCCTGGAGAACGGCCGGACCAAGGACCGCCTGGTCACCGGCCTGCCGGACGATCTGACGTCGATCGGGTACCCGGGGAGCAGCAGCCGCTTCGGCCGGGTGCTCACGATCACCCGGCCCAGCGGCACGAGCACCTGGTTCGTGGGCCCGGACGGGGTGGCCCGACCTGCCCCCGAAGGCGCCGTCGTCATGGGCGACCGACTCGTCAGGGCGGACTCCGAAGGCCCGGGGAAGCCCCGGACGTTCGCGGTCTGGGACCTCGGGGGACCGTTCGGCGAGCAGGACGCCAAGCGCGTCAGGTCACCCCTTTCGGGTGAGGGCGGCAGCGTGATCGGCGTCGTGGGCGGCGATCTCGTCGTCCGTGACGACACCGACAAGCGGGTGGTGGCGCTTCCGATCGACGGAAGCCCCCACCGCGTGCTGCTCGGGGAACTGCCGTGGTCCGTCGACGGTGGGTCGGGCCACCTGTTCCTGACGACCCAGAAGCCGGACCGGTCACGCGCCATCCACGCGGTGCGTCCCGACTCCGCGGGCAGGGCCCAGCCGGTCAAGGTCCTGGACCTGCCCCTGCTGCCGGTGAAGGTGCCCAGGGTGGCCATGGAGAACGGCCGCCACTACAGCATCGAGGTCAAGAACGGCATCCAGGACATCACCGAGTACGTGATGCCGGCCGCGGGCACGCCCACGGCAGGAACCCGCAAGGGCCGCGGATATCTGCGGAACAACCAGTGCGGGAGCGAGTGGCACGGACAGCCCTCGTGCAGTCCGATCGTCGCCGCCGGCGGCGGCCGCATCGTGTACGCGGGCTACCACGGGACCTCCCTCCAGCAGACCGACCCGGGCGTGGACTTCCATACGATCAACGCGGTCAAGCCCGTACCCGAGAGCGTGCAGGCGTCCGGCCGGTTCGCGGCGTACCTGCGCTCCGACGACGCGTCCCGCCCGGTCGAGGTCTTCGACCTCGACCGCCGCAAGGTGGTCCGCACCCTGCCGTTGTCCGACGGCGTCTTCGCACTGTCCGGGTACTGGCTGTGGAAGGAGAAGGACCGGGGCGTCGTCGAGGCCGTCGACGTGCGCACCGGTGCGGTGGTCCGTACCGACACGGTGGCGGGCTGCGACATCAGGGCGCTGGACGCCTGGGGTTCGTCGGTCTACTGGAAGTGCGACGGCGAGGCCGGAGTCCATGACACCGGGACGGGGAAGAACGCGCCGCTGCCCGCGCACAACAGCGCGCGCCTGGGCAACGGCTTCGTCGCCTGGGAGAAGGACGGCGTGCTGAGGTCCACCGACCTGCGCGGCGCCACCGGCACCCGGGAGCTCGGCAGGCCGGTGGACCCGAAGCCCGGGCACGGATGGGCCGTCGACAAGTACTCCGGCCGGATCGCCTACTCCGATGACCGGTACGACACCCACGTCTTCGACTCCGGTGTGGTCAACGGCGGCATCTCGGCGATCGACCGGGACACCCCGGCGGCCCACGATGTCGCGGGCGGCACCAAGTCCTGGTCGGGCGCCTGGTTCCTGAACAAGACGGCCGCGTCCTGGACGCTGACGGTCCGCGCGAAGGCGGGTGGAGCCGTGGTCCGTACGATCACCGGCGGCGAGGCGCGCGGTGTGATCCGTACCGGCTGGGACGGCAAGGACGCGCAGGGCCGGCTGGTCGGCAACGGCGCCTACGACTGGACGCTGACCGGAAAGCCGGCCGACGGCCAGGGCCCGGACCTGAAGTCCACCGGCACGGTCCAACTGACGGGTGGCGGTGCGGTCCACCGGGACGTGGCGGGCAGGGACGGCTTCGGTGACCTGGTCACCCTGGACAACAGCGGCAACCTGGCCTTCCACGCCGGTGACGGCAAGGGCGGCCTGAGCGGCACGAAGGTGACCGGCGCGGGCTGGCCGACCACCTCCACCGTCGTCCCCTTCGGTGACGTCAACGGCGACCGCTGCAATGACGTCCTGGTCCGCAACTCGGCGGGCACGCTGCGTTCGTACCAGCCGGCCTGCGGCACGGCCGTGGCCCCGACCACGGGCAACACCTGGCTGGGCACCGGCTTCAACGCCTACGACGTCCTCACCTCGGCCGGCGACGTGACCGGCGACGGCCGCGCGGACCTGCTGGGCCGCCAGGCGAGCACGGGCGACCT
>NZ_JBFBGR010000078.1:0-2772 GCF_040684755.1 Streptomyces sp. NPDC089799
ATCCTCGAAGCCGCCGAAGAGCACCGGGCCGACGTCATCGGCATGTCCGGCCTCCTGGTCAAGTCCACCGTGATCATGAAGGAGAACCTGGAGGAACTGAACGCACGGGGCATGGCCGCCGGCTACCCCGTGATCCTCGGCGGCGCCGCCCTGACCCGCGCGTACGTGGAGCAGGACCTCCACGAGATCTACGAGGGCGAAGTCCGCTACGCCCGCGACGCCTTCGAGGGCCTCCGCCTCATGGACGCGCTCATGGGCGTCAAGCGCGGCGTCCCCGGCGCCGAACTCCCGCCGCTCAAGCAGCGCCGCGTCCCGCTCCGGCCCGCCCCCGCCCTCCAGGTGTCCGAACCCGACGCGACCGGACGCTCCGACGTGGCCGTCGACAACCCGGTGCCCGCCCCGCCGTTCTGGGGCACCCGCGTCATCAAGGGCATCGGCCTGAAGGACTACGCCTCCTGGCTCGACGAGACCGCCCTGTTCAAGGGCCAGTGGGGCCTCAAGGACAAGGACACCATCGAAACGGACGGCCGGCCCAGGCTGCGCGGCTGGCTCGACCGCCTGCACACCGAGGGCATGCTGGAAGCCGCCGTCGTGCACGGCTACTTCCCCTGCGTGTCCAAGGGCGACGACCTGATCGTCCTCGACGAGAACGGCGGGGAGCGGACCCGGTTCACCTTCCCCCGGCAGCAGCGCGGCCGCCGCCTCTGCCTCGCCGACTTCTTCCGTCCCGAGGAGTCAGGCGAGACCGACGTCGTCGGCCTCCAGGTCGTCACCGTCGGCTCGAGGATCGGCGAGGCCACCGCCAAGCTGTTCGAGGCGAACGCCTACCGCGAGTACATGGAGCTCCACGGCCTGTCCGTGCAGCTCGCCGAGGCCCTCGCGGAGTACTGGCACGCCCGCGTCCGCGCCGACCTCGGGATCGACGGATCCGAACCGGACTCGATGGACGGCATGTTCCGCACCGAGTACCAGGGCTGCCGCTACTCGCTCGGCTACCCGGCCTGCCCCGACCTGGAGGACCGGGCCAAGATCGCCGACCTGCTCCGGCCGGAGCGGATCGGGGTCCACCTGTCCGAGGAGTTCCAGCTCCACCCCGAGCAGTCCACCGACGCCATCGTCGTCCACCACCCCGAAGCGTCGTACTTCAACGCCGGAGGCCGCACATGAGACCACTGCGGGACACGTTCGCCGACGGGACGCCCTCCTTCTCCTTCGAGTTCTTCCCGCCGAAGACCGACCGCGGCAGCCGCGTCCTCTGGGACGCCATCCGCCGGATCGAGCCGTTCGCCCCGTCCTTCGTCTCCGTCACCTACGGGGCCGGCGGCTCCTCCCGGGACCGTACGGTCGAGGTGACCAAGCGGATCGCCGCGGAAACCACCCTGCGGCCCGTCGCCCACCTGACCGCGGTCGGGCACTCGGTCGCCGAGCTGCGCCACATCATCGGCCAGTACGCCGACGCGGGCGTCCGCGACGTGCTCGCACTGCGCGGCGACCCGCCCGGCGACCCGCGGGCCGAGTGGACCGCCCACCCCGACGGCTTCACCCACGCCCGCGAACTCGTCTCGCTCATCCGCGACACGGGCGACTTCAGCGTCGGTGTCGCGGCCTTCCCGGAGATGCACCCCCGCTCCCCGGACTGGGCCACCGACATCCGGCACTTCGTCGCCAAGTGCCGGGCCGGCGCCGACTACGCCATCACCCAGATGTTCTTCCACGTGGAGGACTACCTGCGGCTGCGCGACCGGGTCGCCGCGGCGGGCTGCCACATCCCGATCATCCCCGAGATCATGCCCGCCACCGACGTACGGCAGATCGGCCGGTTCGCCGAGCTCAGCGGTGCCGCCTTCCCCGAGGAGCTGGCCCGCCGCCTGGACGCCGTACGGGACGACCCGGCCGCCGGCCACGCCATAGGAGTCGAGCACGCCACCGCCATGGCCGAGCGGCTGCTCGCCGAGGGTGCCCCCGGCCTGCACTACATCACCCTGAACCGTTCCACCGCGACGGTGGAGATCCACCGCAACGTCATGAACTCAAGGAGTGCACATCATGTCCTCGCAGCCCCCCGCTGACTTCACGGACTTCAAGGTCGCGGACCTCTCCCTTGCCGCCTTCGGCCGCAAGGAGATCACCCTGGCCGAGCACGAGATGCCGGGCCTGATGTCGATCCGCCGCGAGTACGCGCAGGCGCAGCCGCTGGCCGGCGCCCGGATCACCGGCTCGCTGCACATGACCGTGCAGACCGCCGTGCTCATCGAGACTCTCGTCGCCCTGGGCGCCCAGGTCCGCTGGGTGTCCTGCAACATCTACTCCACCCAGGACCACGCGGCCGCGGCGATAGCCGCCGCCGGCATCCCGGTGTTCGCCTGGAAGGGCGAGACGCTGGAGGAGTACTGGTGGTGCACCGAGCAGGCGCTGACCTGGCCCGGCGCGGACGGCCCCAACATGATCCTGGACGACGGCGGTGACGCCACCCTCCTGGTCCACAAGGGCGTCGAGTTCGCCAAGGCCGGCACCGTGCCCGACCCGGACACCGCCGACAACGACGAGCTGCGCATCGTCTACGGGCTGCTGCGCGACAGCGAGCTGGACTGGGTCGAGCTGGCCGCCGGAATCCGCGGCGTGACCGAGGAGACCACCACCGGTGTCCACCGCCTCTACGAGATGCACCGCGACGGCGCCCTGCTGTTCCCGGCGATCAACGTGAATGACGCGGTGACGAAGTCGAAGTTCGACAACAAGTACGGCTGCCGTCACTCCCTGATCGACGGCATC
>NZ_JBFBGR010000080.1:0-1773 GCF_040684755.1 Streptomyces sp. NPDC089799
AGACCGCCGCCTACGGCCACTTCGGCCGCGAGCTGCCGGACTTCACCTGGGAGCGCACCGACCGCGTCGACGCCCTGCGCGCCGCCGCCGGCCTGCCCGCATGAGTCCCTTCCCACTCCGTACACCCCGAGTCTGAGGAGAACGTGGTGCGCATAGCCGTGTCCGGGTCCATCGCCACCGACCATCTGATGGTGTTCCCCGGCCGAATCGCGGAACAGCTGCTGAGCGAGAGCCTCGACCGGGTCTCGCTGTCGTTCCTCGCCGACCGGCTGGAGGTCCGCGAGGGCGGCGTCGGAGCCAACATCGCCTTCGGCCTGGCCCGGCTCGGCCTGCGGCCCGTCCTGATCGGCTCCGCCGGAGCCGACTTCGGCCCCTACCGGAGCCGGCTGGAGGAAGCCGGGGTCGACACCGGATCCGTCCGGGTCAGCGAAACCCTCCACACCGCCCGGTTCGTCTGCACCACCGATCTGGACCAGAACCAGATCGCCACCTTCTACGCGGGCGCCATGGCCGAGGCCGCCCGCATCGACCTCGCGGACACCCACCGCGAGGCCGACGGCCTCGCCCTGCTGCTCGTCGGCGCCGACGACCCCGACGCGATGCTGCGGCACACCGCCACCGCCCACCGCCTGGGCGTCCCGGTCGCCGCCGACCCCTCCCAGCAGCTGGCCCGCCTCACCGCGGACCAGACCAGGGCCCTCGTCGAAGGGACGTTCCTGCTCTTCACCAACGAGTACGAGAGCCTCCTGCTCCTGGAACGCACCGGCTGGTCCGAGCAGGAGGTGCTCGACCGCGTCGGCACCTGGATCACCACGCGGGGCCCCGACGGAGCCCTGCTGCGCTCGGCGGACGGGACCCGGCTCGCCGTGCCGGCCGTCCCCGCCCAGGAGATCGCCGACCCCACGGGCGTCGGCGACGCGTTCCGCGCCGGATTCCTCGCCGCCTGGTCCTGGGGCCTTTCGTACGAGCGGGCCGCCCAGCTCGGCTGCGCCCTGGCCACGGTCGTCCTGGCCTCCGTCGGCACCCAGGAGTACAAGCTCGTCCCCGGCGAGCTGCTCCCCTCCATCGAGCGCGTCTACGGCCGCGCCGCCGCCGAGGAGATCGGACCGCACCTGGCGAGGCGGGCATGAACGGGCCCGACGCACTGCGCGAAGCCCTCGCCACCCGGGTGGTCGTCGCCGACGGAGCCATGGGGACCATGCTCCAGGAGCAGGACCCCTCCCTGGAGGACTTCCAGCAGCTCGAAGGCTGCAACGAGGTCCTGAACGTCACCCGCCCCGACATCGTGCGCTCGGTCCACGACGCCTACTTCGCGGTCGGCGTGGACTGCGTGGAGACCAACACCTTCGGCGCGAACTTCGCCGCGCTCGCCGAGTACGACATCGCCGACCGCAACTTCGAGCTGTCCGAGGCCGGCGCCCGTATCGCCCGGGAATCGGCGGACGCCTTCACCGCGTCCACCGGCCGCCGGCGCTGGGTGCTGGGCTCGATGGGCCCGGGCACCAAGCTGCCCACCCTGGGCCACATTTCCTACGCCACCATCCGCGACGCGTACCAGACCAATGCCGAGGGCCTGCTGTCCGGCGGCGCCGACGCCCTGCTGGTGGAGACCACCCAGGACCTCCTGCAGACCAAGGCGTCGCTGATCGGCGCCCGCCGCGCGATGGACGCGCTGGGCGTCTCGGTGCCGTTGATCTGCTCGGTGACGGTGGAGACCACCGGCACCATGCTGCTGGGTTCGGAGATCGGCGCGGCGCTGACCTCGCTGGAGCC
>NZ_JBFBGR010000081.1:0-1761 GCF_040684755.1 Streptomyces sp. NPDC089799
ATTGCGGTCGTCATGGTGATCAAACTATTCGACCCCACTGACAGTCCGAGAAAGCACAGGTCAGACCAGATGTGCAGAGAACTCCGCCGCTACGCGGCTCCGCTCCAAGGACCCATTCCTCCCCGGCCTGAAGGCCGGGGCATCCTGGGAGAAGTCAGGTGACAGGCATGTACGTCTCCGATCACGGAGGGGTGTCGGTGTCATGTTCGGTGACCATGCCGCTCCGTCGAGCGGGGTGCTTCCGGGCGAGGCTGCCTGTCTCCAGGCTAGAGGTGCGCAAGTGATATTTGCGCGAAAGTGCGGGCATTCAGTCGTTCATGCGCTCGTGTGAGTGACTTCGAGGTCGAAGAGGAGCGGGATGGCCGGCCGTGCGGCACTGACGGCGCAACGCATCCGCGTGGCCGTTGAGCTGCGGAAAATGCGGGAACGCGCAGGCATGACCGCCACGGAAGCAGCACGTCAACTCGGCACCAGCCAAGGCCAACTCAGCAACGTGGAGTCAGCGAGGTTCGGCGTCAGCGGTGATCGGATCCGTGCGCTGGCACACGTCTACGAGTGTGCTGAGCACGATTTCGTCGATGCGCTGGTCATGCTGGCGGAAGAGCGCATCCGAGGCTGGTGGGAGCAGTACCGCGACCTGCTGCCCACGGGGCTGGTCGATCTCGCTGAGCTCGAACACCGTGCCGTGCGGTTGCGGGCCGCCATCACCGCCCATGTGCCGGGTCTGCTGCAGACGCACGACCACGCTCGGGAGGTCTTCGGCCAGGTGGTCCCGGCACTCGCCCCACAGGACCTGGAACGCCGCCTGTCCTTCCGCGTCAAACGCCAGACCGTGTTGGACAGGATCCCGCCGACGCCGTACCAGGCGATCATCCACGAGGCCGCACTGCGGATGAAGTTCGGCGGCCCCGCAGTGGCGCGGGCGCAGCTGCACCATCTCGTGGAGATGAGCCAACGGGATCACGTCGAGATCCTGGTGATCCCGTTCGATGCGGGCGCCTTCCCGGGATCGGGGCAGTCGATCTTCTACGCCCATGGCCCCGTCTCACGGCTGGACACCGTTCACCTCGACCAGTCGCACGGCCCGGCCTTCCTCGACGCCGAAGCACAACTGAGCAAGTACCGGGTGCTGCTGGAGCGTATGGAGGCCACCGCGCTGGGCCCCGAGGACTCCCGAACCTTCATCACAGAGATCGCCCAACGCCTGTAAAGGAGCGCACCATGCCGATATGGAAGAAGTCGTCCTACTGTGGCGAAGGCGAGGCGTGCGTCCTCGTCGCCTCCGAGCCCGAAACGATCCGGGTGACGGACGGAACCTGGACGGTCATGTCCGTCACCCCGGACGCCTGGACCGATTTCCTGCGAAGTCTGCGGGCATGAACTTCTGGTGTCCCACTCCCGAGGACGTCACCCATCCCGGCCTGTCGGCCGCCATTGCCAGAATGCGCACGTAGCGATCGATGGCGGCCTGTGTTCGGCCCCTGACGGGCCGGACCCGCTGAGAAGCAGGAGCACGTAGCGATCCGACGCGCCCTGGCCGCCCTTTCGTGCAGTCATCCCGACGACTGCACTCCTGCTTCCGCCCGGAGGGCGGCCGGCCGAGCGGCAGCCGCTGACCCGCCCGCCGAAGCCGGAGTCGATGGATCCTCGGTCCCCCATGCCGTTCCCCCGGGGGCCGCCCGACAGTCCTTGTCGTTCCGTGACGGTCGTCGGGGTCAAGGGTGGCCCAACGGGCCATCGCCCTCCGGGCGACGCGACGAA
>NZ_JBFBGR010000082.1:0-1664 GCF_040684755.1 Streptomyces sp. NPDC089799
TGGGCTCTGTCGCTATTTTGGGGGTAGTTGGGCAGCTATCAGGCGTGATGGGTGGGGCTCAGATTGCGGACCTTCTACTGCCTGGTGTTGGGGTACAGGTCGACCAGCTGGTGCTGACGGATACCGAGGCCCGGGTCGCCGTGCGATCGCGGGCAGCTTCGGCGGTCTGTTCCGGATGCGGGCAGAGATCGTCGAAGGTGCACTGCTACTACCAGCGGACGCTGGCGGATCGACCGGTCGCCGACCGACGCGTGCGAATCGAACTGCGAGCGCGCCGACTCGTGTGCGGGAACGAGGACTGTGCCCGTCGGACGTTCGCCGAGCAGATACCGTCTCTGACCCGTCGCCACGCACGCCGCACGGAGGCTCTCACCGCCCATCTCACGGACGTGGCCCTGTTCCTGGGCGGCCGGCCAGGCTCCCGCCTGTTCCAGCGGATGGCCATCGACACCTGCAAGGACACTCTGCTCCGGCTTATCCGGGCACTTCCGCTCCCCTCATCGAGGCTGGTGCCGCATCTCGGTGTCGACGAGTTCGCCGTTCGACGGGGGCGGACCTACGCGACGATCCTCATCGACATGGCAACCCACCGCCCCATCGACGTCCTGGCCGACCGGGCCGCGGCCACCTTCGCGTCCTGGCTGCGGGATCACCCTGAGGTCCGGATCATCTGCCGCGACCGGGCCGGCTCCTTCCGCGACGGAGCCCAGGCCGGTGCCCCTCAGGCCATACAGGTCGCCGATGCCTGGCACCTCCTGAACAACCTGGCGCAAGCAGTCGAACGCGTCATCGGGCGGCACCGCGCCGACCTGCGACAGCCCCTCACCACCCACGATGGTCGGACCGATGACGACCCGACGCCTGAAGGCCACGGCCGCACTGAACTGGACATCCACGGACGTCCACGGCCTCTGGTCGCCCGCACCCGCGAACGCCACCAGCAGATCCACGAACGCATCGCCCGCGGCGACAGCCTTCGCGCCGTCGCACGCGATCTTCAGCTCAGCCGCGGCACGGTGAACCGCTTCGCACGCGCCGAAGAAGTCGACGAACTCCTCATCGCAGCCGTCCACCGGCCCACTCTGATCGACGACTACCGCCTCTACCTGCACCATCGCTGGATGGAAGGCTGCACGAACGCCTCCGCGCTCACCAGGGAGATCCAGCGACTGGGCTACCGGGGTGACGTCAACACGGTGCGCCGACACCTGAAGCCCTACCGCGCTGGTGCGATCCCGGCCACCGCCCCCTCGCCTCACCTGACCGTCCGCAGGGTCACCGACTGGATCATGCGTCGGCCCGAGCACCTTACAGACGTCGAGCGAAAGGGGCTCGAGGAACTCTGCGAGCGGAACCGCGTGCTGGAGACGACCGTCGAGTACGCCCGCCGCCTGGCACTCATGGTCCGCGAACGCCGCAACGAGCACCTGGCCCTCGAGGTCTGGATCGCCGACGTCCGCCTCGACGGTCAACGCGAACTCCGGACCCTGGCCAACGGCATGCGGCGAGACCGCGCGGCCATCCAGGCAGCCCTGACCACGACGTACACCTCTGGGGCAGTCGAAGGCAACGTCACCAGGATCAAGCTGCTGAAGAGACAAATGTATGGCCGCGCGAACTTCGATCTCCTACGGCGCCGCATCCTGCTCTCACCATGATCAAGA
>NZ_JBFBGR010000083.1:0-1583 GCF_040684755.1 Streptomyces sp. NPDC089799
CCTCGCAGATGTTCATCACCGGCCCGGACGTGGTCCGCGCGGTGACCGGCGAGGAGATCACCCAGAACGGCCTCGGCGGCGCCGACGTGCACGCCGAGACCTCCGGCGTCGCGCACTTCGCCTACGACGACGAGGAGACCTGCATCGCCGAGGTCCGGTACCTCATCTCGATGCTGCCCTCGAACAACCGCGAGAACCCGCCGACCCACCAGACGGACGACCCCGCCGACCGCCGCTCGGACGTCCTGCTGGACCTGGTCCCCGCCGACGGCAACCGGCCGTACGACATGCTCAAGGTCATCGAGGAGCTCGTCGACGACGGCGAGGTCCTGGAGATCCACGAGCGCTGGGCCCGCAACCTCATCTGCGCCCTCGCGCGGATGGACGGCCAGGTCGTCGGCATCGTCGCCAACCAGCCCGGCCACCTCGCCGGCGTCCTCGACATCGAGGCGTCCGAGAAGGGTGCGCGCTTCGTCCAGATGTGCGACGCCTTCAACATCCCGATCCTGACCTTCCTGGACGTCCCGGGCTTCCTGCCCGGCGTCTCCCAGGAGCACGGCGGGATCATCCGGCACGGCGCCAAGCTGCTCTACGCGTACTGCAACGCCACCGTCCCGCGGATCAGCCTCATCCTCCGCAAGGCGTACGGCGGCGCGTACATCGTCATGGACTCCCAGTCCATCGGGGCCGACCTCACCTACGCCTGGCCCACCAACGAGATCGCGGTCATGGGCGCGGAGGGCGCCGCCAACGTGATCTTCCGCAAGCAGATCGCCGACGCCGAGGACCCCGAGGCCATGCGCGCCCGCATGGTCAAGGAGTACAAGGCCGAACTGATGCACCCGTACTACGCGGCCGAGCGCGGCCTCGTCGACGACGTCATCGACCCCGCCGAGACCCGCGAGACCCTGATCAGCGCCCTCGCGATGCTCCGCAACAAGCACGCCGACCTGCCGTCCCGCAAGCACGGCAACCCGCCGCAGTAACGCGAAGGAGACGAAGCCGACGATGAGCACCGACACCATGCTGCGCGTAGAGAAGGGCCACGCCGAGCCGGAGGAGCTGGCCGCGATCACCGCGATCCTGCTCGCCCGCGCCGCCGCCACCCCCTCCGACGTCCCGGCCCCCCGCCGCTCCACCGCCGCCTGGCGCCGGCTGGAGCGCACCCCGGGCTTCCGGGCGCCGCACAGCTGGCAGGGCTGACCCGCAGCTGCCCCGCAGAGGCTCCTCAGGCCCCGCACCCGTTCAGGGTGCGGGGCCTGACGCATGTCCGGAGCACGTCCCGCGGCCCCGTCCGGTGCCCGGTCCGCTGTCCGGTCCGGCGGCAGGGCTCCTGGGCGCCCGCCTCACGGGCGAACGGCAGGCGGGCGGGGAAAAGGGAAGGCCCCGGTGTCCACAGGGGACACCGGGGCCTTCCCGGCGTTACAGGGTGCGCGCCGCTACCGCAGGCGCGCCATGAGCGCGTGCTCGACCAGCGTGATCAGAGCCGATTTGGCGTCTGCGCGGTGGCGGGCGTCGGTGGTGATGATGGGTGCGTCGGGGCCGATCTGGAGTGCTTCGCGTACTTCTTCGGGGGTGTAGGG
>NZ_JBFBGR010000084.1:0-1488 GCF_040684755.1 Streptomyces sp. NPDC089799
CTTGGCTTGAATCCGGTTGATCCGGGCAAAGGTGACATTGATAAGCGAAATGAAGAAAATCCGATCTATCTCGCCCATATTTTAGAACATAATTACTTGGTCAAAACAAAAGATAATTCAGTAAGCCTTGGCGGAGGTTCCTTAACGAGAGTTCTCTCGCACACCTTAGGATTCTCTCCTCGCCTACCTGTGTCGGTTTGCGGTACGGGCACCTTACATCTCACTAGAGGCTTTTCTTGGCAGCGTGGAATCAGGAACTTCGGTACTATATTTCCCTCGCCATCACAGCTCCGCCTTAATGGAAACGGGATTTGCCTCGTTTCCGGCCTAACTGCTTGGACGCGCATATCCAACAGCGCGCTTACCCTATCCTTCTGCGTCCCCCCATCGTTCAAACGATGTATAGGTGGTACAGGAATATCAACCTGTTGTCCATCGCCTACGCCTTTCGGCCTCGGCTTAGGTCCCGACTAACCCTGAGCGGACGAGCCTTCCTCAGGAAACCTTAGGCATTCGGTGGAAGGGATTCTCACCCTTCTTTCGCTACTCATACCGGCATTCTCACTTCTAAGCGCTCCACCAGTCCTTCCGGTCTGACTTCAACGCCCTTAGAACGCTCTCCTACCATCGACACCATACGGTGTCAATCCACAGCTTCGGTGATACGTTTAGCCCCGGTACATTTTCGGCGCGGAGTCACTCGACCAGTGAGCTATTACGCACTCTTTAAATGGTGGCTGCTTCTAAGCCAACATCCTGGTTGTCTAAGCAACTCCACATCCTTTTCCACTTAACGTATACTTTGGGACCTTAGCTGGTGGTCTGGGCTGTTTCCCTTTCGACTACGGATCTTATCACTCGCAGTCTGACTCCCAAGAATAAGTATTTGGCATTCGGAGTTTGACTGAATTCGGTAACCCGTTGGGGGCCCCTAGTCCAATCAGTGCTCTACCTCCAATACTCTCATCTTGAGGCTAGCCCTAAAGCTATTTCGGAGAGAACCAGCTATCTCCAGGTTCGATTGGAATTTCTCCGCTACCCACACCTCATCCCCGCACTTTTCAACGTGCGTGGGTTCGGGCCTCCATTCAGTGTTACCTGAACTTCACCCTGGACATGGGTAGATCACCTGGTTTCGGGTCTACGACCTCATACTCATTCGCCCTATTCAGACTCGCTTTCGCTGCGGCTCCGTCTCATCAACTTAACCTCGCATGAAATCGTAACTCGCCGGTTCATTCTACAAAAGGCACGCCATTACCCATTAACGGGCTTTGACTACTTGTAGGCACACGGTTTCAGGATCTATTTCACTCCCCTTCCGGGGTGCTTTTCACCTTTCCCTCACGGTACTGGTTCACTATCGGTCACTAGGGAGTATTTAGCCTTGGGAGATGGTCCTCCCTGCTTCCGACGGGATTTCTCGTGTCCCGCCGTACTCAGGATCCACTCAGGAGGGAACGAAGTTTCAACTACAGGGTTTTTACC
>NZ_JBFBGR010000085.1:0-1406 GCF_040684755.1 Streptomyces sp. NPDC089799
AGCCAGCGACAACTCTCTGACCAGCCACAAAGACCCACGACCACGACCCCAGCCACTGACACACACCACCACTGACACCAACCCGAGAGATCGCATTCAGGACACGGTCCAGGAGGATGAGCGCCTGGTCCTCGGTGAGTCCGTGCGCTCCGCCGCTGAGCGGGTCATCGCTGAGGCGGCCGGTGAAGAGGACCGGGCCGAAGTACGGGGCCGGAATGTGCAGGTACATCCGGACCAGGGCGGACGCCGGGTGGTTGGCCGGGAGGTGGAGCGGAACGGCGTGGTCGTCCACCCATGCCGTCAGCTGGCGGGCCACCTCGAACGGCTCGGTGCAATCTGCCGCGAGCAGGGCCGCTGCGGTGGTGTCGGCGGTCCAGTCGGTCAGCTCGACCTCGCCGGTGGGACGGACCAGCAGGGCGTACAGGGCGGGTACGGAAGTCATGGGTGTGCGCTCCTCTGCGCTGAGGGGTACGTCGGCGTGAGGGCCTGCGAATGGCCCCGGGGAAGCAGTGCGGGGCTCTGTGTCCCGTCGGAACGGCTGCCTCGCCGGGCGGGGGTGTGAGTGCCCCCGCCCGGCTGGGCTGCTGCTGTGCAGCGGGCGGCTGGCACCGGGGGCTCGGGCCCCCGGTGCGGCCGGGTCAGGACACCAGGAAGGGGGCTTCGTCGTACTTCACGCCCGGCTCCGGGCCGGTCATCTGGCCGTCGGGTCGCAGGCAGGCTGCGGTGAAGCTCTGCCCGGCAGTGAGCGGCAGGGCGAAGAGGTCCACGACCTTCCACGCGCAGACCCGCACGCTGCCGTCCGGCGCCGACCGGCGCAGGACCAACATCGCGGTGGCCTTCTCCAAGTAGGTCTGCGCGAGCAGAACCATGGTGTCCAACAGCTCCGCGGTGGGGTTGTCCTCGTTCAGCACGGGCCCGGTCAGATCGCAGGCGCTGCCCGCGTAGCGAAGGCCGGTGTAATCGTCGTCCTCGGGCTGATTGACCTCGGTCATGCACACCGCGGTGACCTGATGGGTTCCGGCACCGGCGACCCGGGCGAGTTCCCTCATGAGCGCGGCGCTCCGCTTCACCGTGATGACCCGCTTTTCAAGCTCGGAAGCAACGTTCTCAGCAGGCATGGTTCTCCTCTGGGTTGAGTGAGGGCTTTCTTTCGGGGCCCTGCCACCGGGCCCCTTCCGACAAGACAACCCTATCTCACTTACGTGCCTCAATGGCGTCTTCAGCCAACCCAAAAGAGTGATGTATTCGCAGGTCAGGGATCGTTTTCTCGCTGGCGGGGGCGGGCACCGCGGGGCCGGTGCCGGCCAGCCCCTCAGCGCGAAGAGCTGAGGGCAAGGGGGGCGAGGGCGCGGGCGGGGCGTGGAGGGAGCGAAACGCCCCCGCCCCCCCCCCCAAGGAAGAACACA
>NZ_JBFBGR010000086.1:0-1215 GCF_040684755.1 Streptomyces sp. NPDC089799
GGCAGGGCTTACAAGATCAGCACTAGCCGGGTTGAGACCAGCCCGGACGAGCATCACGCGGGCGGAGTTCTTGTCCCTGGGGGACGAGGTTCCGCACGCGGTGCACGTATACGTTCGCTCGGAAAGAGGGATGCGGTGCTTGGCTCTCGCCCCGCAGTGCGCACAGTCCATCGTCGTGTGCGCGGGATTGACCAGATGCAGGGTCCGGCCGTGTTTGCGGGCCTGCTCGACCAGCGCCGTCTTGACCGCGCCGATCGCGGCGTCGGCCGCCTTGCGGGCCATGGTGGACTTTGCCAGGAACCGGGGCTTGAAGTCCTCGACCGCGAGGTGGTCGAAGTCGCGGACGACCCGCTTGGCCCATTTGCGGCCGTCGTCCTGCCGCTGCCGGGCGATCTTCTTGGCCACCTTCGCCGCCGCCTTGCGTGCCTTTCGGTAGCCGGCGGTGTCGGGCCGGTTCCTCGGGGTTGCCCGCCGGGCCATCCTCTTCTGGTAGCGGGCCAGTCTCTGCGCGGCCGTCTTGCCGTGCTGGGCGTGCGGAAGGTCATGGGCGTGGGAGGTGGTGGTGGCGGTCTCCTTGACGCCCCAGTCGATGCCGATCACAGCGCCGGTCTGCGGAAGCGGCTCGAGGGCCGTCTCCACGACGAACGACGCGTACCAGTGTCCGAGGCTGTCCCGGTACACGCGCACCGACGACGGCACCGACGGGAGGTCCCGCGACCACACCACCTTGAGCACGATCCCGCCGGCCAGGTGCAGGCGCCCGTCCTTCAGGCGGAACCCGCGCCGGGTGTAGTTGAGGGTGGGCAGCGCCTCGCGCTTCTTCTTGATGCGGGGCATCCCGGCCCGCTGCCGCATCGGCAGCTTTGCCTTGATGTCCTTCAAAGCCCTGGCCCGCGACTTCGCGAAGTCGCGGATGATCTGCTGCTGAGGAACCGAACTCCCCTCCCGCAGCCACGACATCCCGGCGCGGGCCCCGGTCAGCATCTTGTCGAGCTGCGCCGGACCACACGTCACCTTCGTGTCGGCGGTCTTGTTCAGGCCGTGGACCTTGCGGGACATCGCCACGCATTCGTTCCACACCCAGCGACACCGCGCCCACTCGCCGTTCAGCTGGGCGAGGGCAGTCGCGGACACGCGAAGCCGGTACGTGTACCGGGCGTGCCCGGCCGTATCGGCTATTGCGGTCGTCATGGTGATCAAACTATTCGACCCCAC
>NZ_JBFBGR010000087.1:0-1174 GCF_040684755.1 Streptomyces sp. NPDC089799
ATGTCCATGATGGATGACATGCCGAAGAAGAAGCCGCGTCCGCGGCGGCAGTTCACGGCCGATTTCAAGGCCGAGATCGTCGAGTTGTGCCTGCGGGGCGACCGCTCGGTGCCCGAGGTCGTCAAGGACTTCGACCTGACCGAGACCGCGGTGCGGCTGTGGCTGGCCCAGGCCGACGAGAGTCACCAGCCCAAAGAGCTGGAGCGGGACGAGCGGGCCGAGCTGGCGGAGCTGCGGCGGGAGAACCGCCGTCTGCGGGAGGACATCGAGATCCTCAAGCGGGCCACGGCTTTCTTCGCCAGGGGGACCCGGTGACGGTTGACCCGTTCATCGAGGCGGAGAAGCAGGCAGGTCACAACGTCAAACGGGCGTGTGAGCTGATGAAGGTCTCCCGGTCCGCCTACTACGCCCGCCGAAGCCCCGCCACCAGGTCCCGGGCCGCCCGGGACGCCGAACTCAGCACCAGGATTACCGAAGTCCACCAGCAGTCCCGCGGCACCTACGGAGCCCCACGCGTCCACGCGGCCCTGGTCCAGGACGGCCATTCCTGCGGGCGGCGCCGGGTCGCCCGCCTCATGCGGGCCGCCGGCCTGGCCGGCCGGCACCGCAGGCACAAACAACGGACAACCATCCCCGACCAGCATGCGCAAACCCGCCCCGACCTGGTCCGACGCGACTTCCGGCCCGACCCGGCCGCCCTCGACACCCGCTGGTGCGGAGACATCACCTACATCCCCACCGGCCAGGGCTGGCTCTACCTCGCCACCGTGATCGACATCGCCTCCCGCCGCGTCGTCGGCTGGGCCACCTCCGATCACCTGGGCACCTCACTGGCCACAGACGCACTCAAGAACGCCTGCCACCACCGGCAGCCACAGGGCACAGTCGTCTTCCACTCCGACCGCGGCAGCCAGTACACCAGCCACGCATTCGCCGCCCTCGCAGCCACCCGCAACATCCAGCTCTCGGTCGGACGCACCGGCGTGTGCTGGGACAACGCGCTCGCCGAATCCTTCTTCAGCACCCTGAAGACCGAACTCGTCACCCGGCACCGATGGCACACCCACACCGCCGCCAGAACCGCGATCTTCGACTACATCGAAGGCTGGTACAACACCCGCCGGCTCCACAGCAGCCTCGGCTACCAAAGCCCAGCCCAGTACGAAACCATCAC
>NZ_JBFBGR010000088.1:0-1086 GCF_040684755.1 Streptomyces sp. NPDC089799
TGTATTGACCCGCAGGGTTGTTAACGCGGCTGATGGGTGGGTGTCCGCCCAGTGCGGTGTGGCAGCGGTGGTGGTTGTAGGTGTGGAGGAAGTCTGCCAGGGCTGCTGTCCGCTCGTCGTTCGAGGTGTAGGGCCGCAGGTAGGCCCACTCGTCGAGCAGGGTGCGGTTGAGGCGTTCGACCTTGCCGTTTGTCTGGGGCCGGTAGGGCCGGGTTCGCTTGTGGGTGATCCCGGCTGCTGCCAGCGCGTCGCGCCAGGCGTGGGATTTGTAGCAGGAGCCGTTGTCGGTCAGGACGCGTTCGACGGTGATGCCGTGGGCGGCGAAGAATGTCTGGGCCCGCTGCCAGAAGGCGACGGCGGTCTCCTTGCGCTCGTCGGTGAGGACCTCGCTGTAGGCCAGGCGGGAGTGGTCGTCGACGGCGGAGTGGACGTAGCTGTAGCCGATAACCGGTTTGGAGCTCTTGCGCTTGCTGGTGGTGGCGAGCTTGTTGTCCATCGCCTGCTGGCGGTCCATGACCTTGTGCCCGCCGCCGTCGGGGATGTTGCCGAGCTTTTTGATGTCGACGTGGACCAGCTCGCCCGGCCGGGCCCGTTCGTAGCGGCGGACGACTGCTCCGGTGGGGCGGTCGAGCCAGGCCAGCCGGTTCAGGCCGTGCCGGACCAGGATCCGGTGCACGGTCGAGGCCGGCAGGCGCATGATCGGGCCGATGCGGGCCGGGCCGAGTTTCCGTTCGGTCCGCAGCCGGCAGACCTGTTCCTCGACCGCGGCCGCGGTCCGGTGCGGTGTCGTGTGGGGCCTGCTCGACCGGTCACGCAGGCCGTGCTCGCCCTCGGCCTGCCAGCGGCGGACCCACTTGTGGGCGGTCGGACGGGATATGCCCATCTCCGCCGCCACGTGGGCGACCGGACGCCCGGCGAGAACGCGCTCGACCAGGATCCGCCTGCCGTGAACGGTCAGCCGGGCATTACGGTGGGACACGAAGACCTCCGTGTGCGGTGTAGTCCTAGACACCTCCACCACACCGGAGGTCTTCGTCATCATCAAGACCCAGCCCCGTTAACAACGCTCGTGGTCAATACACCTAG